>JBKHDE010000405.1:0-2512 GCA_046541495.1 Desulfococcaceae bacterium | reverse complement strand
ATCACCGGCTCGTTTTCGTCGAAATAAAACAGCCCGTCGTCCTTGAACCGCATCAGGGCGGTGGTAAACTCCACCTGAAGGAATTCGTCGGTCTCCCGCAGGATTTCGGCCCGGTCCATCGACTCGATCACCTTCCTGAGCCGTGTCCGGGCTTCGGCCCGGGAGGTGTCGTACCGAATCGGTTCAATGAAGTGGTCCGGGTCGTCGGACTGGCTGGAGACGCAGTTGGGAGAGGCGGGGCAGGACGGCAGCCTGCCGCCGGTGATCATCGGCCCCTCCGGCCGTTTACCGGTGCATCCGAAGACCATGAGGGTCAGCAGCAGTAAATGAAGGGGACTGTGTCCGCGCATGTCGGTTCGCTCCTATTCATAGTGTTTCATCAGTTCCCGAAAAATGACCAGTTTCTGGACATCCTGGGTGCCCTCGCCCAATGCCACGGCCCAGGCATCCAGGGGAAATTTGTGGATCGGGTGCTCGTAGATCACCGAAGCGGCCCCGAACAGATCCGCGGCCCAGTCACTCACCGCCTTGGCGATATCCACCGAGAGGTATTTGGCCATGGCCGCCTCCATTCGAAAATCCCGGCCCTGGTCCATGGCATCGCAGGCCCGGTACAGCATCATCCGGGCCGCCTCCATGCGGGCGTGAAAATCGGCCGCCTCGAAGGCCTTGGCCTGAAAATCGATCAGCCGTTCGCCGAAGACCGTCCGCTTTCGGCCGTGAGCCATGGCCAGATCGAAGGCGCCCCGGGCCGTGCCCAGGGCCAGGCCGCTGATCGGCACCCGGCTGTGGGTGAAGACCGACAGGACCTGGGAGAGCCCCCGTCCCCGCTCGCCCATGAGGTGATCGTCGGGAACGAAGACGTCGGTGAAGGTGATTCGGGTCAGGTCCGAGGGGATCCAGACCTTTTTGTTGAGCTTTTTCCGTTCGATGCCGTCCTGGTCAAGGTTCACCAGGAACATGGAAAGCCGCCGGTTCCGGGGCGCCTCGGGGTTGGTCACCGCCGTAATCGCCGCCAGGTCGCTGATGGCCCCGTTGGTCACATAAGCCTTGGTGCCGTTGAGAATCCAGCCGCCCTCGGCCCGATCGGCCCGCATGGCGATGTTGGCCACATCGCTGCCGGCATGGTTTTCGGTGTTGCCGAGGCAGAGGAGCGTCTCCCCGCGCACCGCGGCCGGTCCGTAGGTCTGGTGCAGATGGTCCGATCCGTGGAGATAGAGCGCCATCAGCCCCAGGTCCGAGACCACCAGGGTGGTCACCGCCACCCCCGGGGAGATTCGGGAGATCGCCTCGGTGATCAGCGATTCCCGCAGCCCGGAATGCTTCACCAGGCGCCCGCCTTCCCAGGCGAATCCGAACCAGCCGCCTTCTCCCATGGCCCGGAAGAAGTCGGCGGGGACCCGCATCTCTTCGCGGTACCATCGGGACACATGGGGCTTCAGCTCAGAATCGAGAAAGGTGTGGAAACGGTCCATTTCACGGGCGAGGGAATCGGGGATTGTAAACGCCATTCGGAGCCTCCTTTGCAGAATCGGGCGCGGATGAAAGCTTTTCCGGTCTGAGACGGCCGGTATCGACCGGGCCGCCGAACCTGTGAAGGTTATGAGCACCGTCCGGCCGCCCCGGGATAATTTTCCGGACCGGCAAGAACTCCCTGTCGGTCAAACAGCTTCCCGGCCCGGAAAATTATCCCGGGGCGGCCTACCGTTTTCAGACATGGGCAAAACGACAATCAAAGCTGTCTCCTAAGATAGGCATAAATCGGGGATTCACAACTCAAGGGGGGGAACCGGTTCGCCGAAACCGAAAGGGATTCACCGGGGCGGGCTCACCTCGGCCCTGACGCCACCGAACCCTCCTTAACAGCGCCCTGCGGCGGCCGGGAGAGGCCATTGCGGCCTGGGCTACAGCGTATGCGGCAGATCCGCATCGTTGGGGCCCGACCGCATCGCGATCATCTCCCCGGTCTCGGCATCGATGTGGAAAGTTTTGCAGGTGCGGATGTATTTTTTGGAGCCGAAGGACTCCATGATGTTGACCGAAGGCATCCGCCGGTAGAACCCAAGGGTCACCAGCCAGGCGGACCGGTCTTCGGAGAGCGCCACCTCTTCAAGGAGGATGTCCTCGAACTTCCCGGTGTCATAGAGTTCGTGGAAAAATCCGAAGGCGGACTTGACCGCTTGTTTGACAGCGATCATGGGGCGGGATCCTTCCAGTGCCACCATTTGCACTTCTCGGGATCCGGATGTCGGGTGGATACATAGTAGACGGCGCACCGGAAAACATAGAGCATGCACCGGTCCACGGTCACCCCTTTGAGCAGGTTGAGGCGATGGTAGAGATCTTCGGGGTCCTGCCCTACAAGCTCCGACTTGGATCGGAACCCCATGTCATAGAAATCACGGGCGATCTTCTCCCCCACCCCGGGGATGTCGCGGAAGTTTCGAAGGACCCGGTTCATCGCCGCCGATGACGCCGCATAGTGTGCTTCAAATTCCGGGATAAACGCCTC
>JBKHDE010000404.1:0-2518 GCA_046541495.1 Desulfococcaceae bacterium | reverse complement strand
GGATTGAGTTCGGCCGCTTTCACGGCTTCAAAGAAAAGGTCGAAGATCATGGCCGCCGAAAAGGTGGGAATGACCTTCAGCTGTTTTTCATAGCAGTATTCAAGGTCTGAAAACCCGGCGCCCACCCCGAGGGCATAGAGGATGACGTCGTCGGGTCCGTAGGCCCGGACCAAGGGGCCGAGGGGGCGATTTCGAGAGTGAAGGTTGACGGGCATGGCGGTGATTTTATATGCGGCAGCAGTTTGGAAGCGATTTCACGCGGCTTCACGTTTGTTAATCTCTTCAAGCTCAGACCCTATCTCAAGCCGGGCCACATCCAGTTCATACGCCTGCTGAAGATTCAGCCATATTTTCGGGCCGGTACCAAACCATTTGCCGAGCCGTAAAGCCGTGTCCGCTGTAATGGATCTTTTACCGGCGAGAATTTGAGAAATTCTGTTGGCCGGCACACGAATCTGTCTGGCCAATTCAGCGGCAGATATGTTTAATTCTGTTAATTCGTCAGCCAATATTTCTCCTGGGTGTATCGGTTGTCGCGGCATGATGTCCTCCTTAATGATAATCGACGATTTCCACATTCTCGGGGCCGGCCTCGCCCCACATGAAACAAATGCGCCATTGATCGTTGATTCGTATGCTGAATTGACCTGTTCGATGCCCGCCTAACGATTTCAAGCTATACGTGGGACGTCAAGGGTATTTTTTTGAATTGAAGGATTAATCTAAAAATTCAGATGAATACCGATTAATCCCGGGGATCAGGGAAACGGACCCAGTTTCTGGAAACGGGCAGCCACTGAGCCTCCGTTTCAAACCATCGATCCACCAGGTCCTGGTAATGTTCCGGTTTGCGGCACTTGTGGACCTTTTTAACAAATTTACGGGAATCGGAAAAGGACCGGGAAAAATATCCCCAGAAGCCCTTCATTCGCTCGACCACATGGGAAGGGCCGCTGAAGATGCGCTGGTATTCATTGAAAAGGGCGTCGTGGAATTTCTTGAAGGTTTCTATTTTGTCGGATACCGGAGCATGTCCGCTTTTAACGGCGGCGGGCAAAAAGGGATCGGCGATGGCCCCTCGGCCGATCATCCATCGCTGAACGGTCGGATATTTTTCCGAGAGGGTGCGGTGGATTTCGGCGGAGTTGATGTCTCCGTTATACACCACCGGATGACGGGACCGGTCCAGGCACTCCCCGAAAGTGATCAGGTCGGGAATGCCCGCATACCGCTGCTCCCCGGTGCGGGGATGGATGATCAACTCCTTCAGCGGATACCGGTTGAAAACCGGCATCAGGTCGTGTACTTCCTCGGCATTGAAGCGGCCGATCCGGGTTTTGATAGAGAGTCGGTTGGGAATGGACGGGAGCACCCGGTTGAGGAACGCATCGATCCGGTCGGGGTAGGGCAGCATTCCGGAGCCGCGGCATTTTTTGACCACGGCCGGAAAGGGGCACCCCAGGTTCCAGTTGAGGGTCCGGTATCCGAGATCGAACAACCGGTGGGCCAAAATGATGAAATCCTCCGGTGAGTTGCTCATGACCTGGGGCATCACCGGCAGCTTCCGGTTTTGTTCGGGCAGGAGCCCCTTGAAATGGGTGTTTTTGATGCGGTGACCGTGGGTGGTGGAGATAAACGGGGCCACCGCCAGATCAAAGCCTTCGAAAAAATCGGCGAAGGTATTCCGGAAGGTGACGTCGGTAAACCCCTGAATCGGCGCCAGGTATAACCGCGGTGGAACTCGGGAATCGGAATCGGGGTTCACGGGGACGCGGTATCAGTGAAGGCGATGGAAACGTATGCTGCCGTCCTGAATCCACTGGTCGAACTTCTTTCGTATATACCGTTTAAAATGGAAACGGCTGGGAGGAAAGAGCAGCAGCAGCCCGAATGCGTCGGTAAAAAAACCGGGGGTGAGCAAAACGATACCGGCGGCGAAAATAATCAGGGCATCCACCAGTTCTTCAGCGGGCAGAATCCCCTGATCCAGATCGGACCGCACCTTGAGCATGGTCTGCATGCCCTGAATGCGGGCCAGATAGGCTCCCAGAAAGCCGGACAGAATCACCAGCATGAAGGTGTTGAGGGTCCCGATGGTTTTCCCGATTTCGATAAACAGGAAAATCTCCAGAGCGGGGATGAGGGTAAAGGCAAGAAATAATCTTAAAAGCATCAGGTTGGGTGTCTCCGGGTATTGTTTGTAGGTTAATTATGGAATATCAGCATTATCGAAGAAGGTGTCAAGGAATCGATTTCAAACCCCTATAATACGGGTATGCAGAAAAAGCTTGACATGTTGAGGGGAGGCTGTTAGCAAGGCTTACGGAGTTGAGCGTTTAATGGATTTAAAATAGAAAAGGAGGTGGGTGAAGAAGATTCGTTTGCGTTCATTATTAGGTTACTCAAAATTATTAGGTTATATTTTCAATTGGGTTAAGGAGGAATTTAAGATGAAAAAATTAGTAGTGTTGGCGCTTGCTGCGCTGTGTGTGGTTGCGTTTAGCATTCCGGCCTCTGC
>JBKHDE010000403.1:0-2562 GCA_046541495.1 Desulfococcaceae bacterium | reverse complement strand
CCTCCTGAATTTCCGGAATGATCTGATCGCAGGGCTCGAATCGTTCGGGACACCGCGTATGAAACCGGCAGCCCGGCGGTGGATTCATGGGACTGGGTACATCCCCCTTCAGGATGATCCGATCCCGTTTGATTCGCGGATCGGGCCGGGGGATGGCCGAGAGCAGGGCCCGGGTGTAGGGGTGCCCGGGTGAATGCACCCGGAAGAACGGCTTACCCTGAACGAGGCCCTCACCGCCTTCACCGCCCAACCGGCCTTTACCGCCCGACGGGAAACCATGCTCGGCTCCATCACCCCGGGCAAGCTGGCGGATCTTACGGTGTTCAGCCGAAACTTATTCGAGGCGCCGCCGGAAGAATGGCCGGAAATAGAGACTGAAATGACCGTGGTGGATGGGGAGATCGTGTACCGAAGGGAAGAGGAAATTTAAAACTGCCCAGGGTGCTTTCAATTAGACCATGCAGATAACCCGCAAAGGTCTGGTTTGCCGAATCACAGTTCAAGACAAAAGCTCCTTCAGGACAACAGCGCCGCAGTCTCCGCCGCCGCTGCCTCCAGGATCTGTGCATGGGCCGCCAGATCGAGGACGGTGATCCGTTCCCGAATGGTGCGGGCCGCCAGGGCGGCCTGGATGAATTCGGATCTGGTCAATCGAAGGGACGCCAGGGTCATTGGAAATCCGGTTCGGCGGATCAGATCCAGAAAGAAATTGGGAGATCGCACTGCGGTAAACAGCGCTCTGAGTTCATCCCATCGGCCCGGTAAAAGTGCATTAAATTGGAGCAGTTGCGGCTGTTTCTGCTGAAAACGGTTTCGAACTTCATCGGCATAGGGACCCCAGATCGCATCGATTCCATCCAACCCGCTTTGGACCGCGGTTTCGGCCCCTCTGGAAACCGCTCTCGGTTCCAGAGCCGCCAGTTTCCAATAGCAGACGGCGGACAGAATCACCCCGGCGCCCACCTGCAGACCGTGGAGTTCAGGGGTTCTGCCGGTGAGCCCCTCTCGCATGTCCAGGACGTGCGACACCAGATGCTCTCCGCCCGACGCCGGAGCGCTGGAACCGGCCAGGGTCATGGCGATACCGGAGACCAGCAGCCCGTGGAAAAGGCCGTTAGCGGCCGCGGTATCCCCGTCTCGAATCTTTTCGGGTGAATGCAGGTACCGGTCTTCGGATTCGGCGACAATACCGGACGGAAGATCGCAGTAGGATCCGGAAAACAGCGCCGATTCCGTTCGCCAGTCGGTATCCGACACCGATTTTGCGAGCACATCGCAGAAACCGGACTGGCGCAGTTTGAGAGGCGAATTTTGAATGACCCGCGGATCGGCATAGATTCTCCTGGGCGGTGCGGAAGGCAGGGTACGTTTTACGCCCCGCACCTTCACGGCCGCAATAGATGAGGTGTACCCGTTCATGGAGGGCGCCGTAGGCACCGCCCAGTAGGGAATACCCATCCGGGTGGCGACGTATTTTCCCAGGTCGTTGATAGTGCCGGCCCCGACTGCCAGGATCAGCGAATAACCGGCGGCGGTATTCTGAACGGAATCGGCCAGTGCATCGGTCATTTCGATATCGCCGTCCAATGTCAACAGGTTGTAAGAAACCGATGCATCGGCAAGGGCCCCGACCACATCCTTTCCGGCGGCTTTATGGGTGTTTTCATCATCGATCACCAGCACCGGTCCATCCTGTTGGACCTTTCGGCAGTCCTCGGCAAGAACGATACTAGCATCCTCTCCCGAATAGAGCCGTATCTCGGGAGTCGGGTGGGGTTTTCCGCAGGTACACAGACTCGCGTATCGAGCCGGATCGACAATAAAATTCGAATCAGACATGGTCATTCTTTCTCCCGTTCCACCAATTGAAAAACCCACCGCATCGGCAATCCCCACAAAAATATAAAAACAGGATAAAAAAAGAAAGTCTTTTTCAAAATTCCCAAGGCTTTATCTTGACCATTATCGTTTTTTGAATGCCCTCGGAGATAATGGCTTCCATTGCCTCATATCCGAAATGGCGCCGGTACCATGCCGCCTGTTGCCGGGTCACCAGCCAGATCCCTTTTCGGCCCCGACGGAACGCCCAGTCTTCCATCGCGCGCACCAGGGCTTGTCCGATGCCCTGCCTGCGGTAATCACCTTCCACCAGAAGACCGGTTATCATGGCAAGACCCTGAAGGGCGTCTACCGTCTTCCGGGATAAAGCCCCTTTAATTTTTGGATTTTCAATGATGGTGCTGAATCCGATCACTCGGGAATCGTCCAATGCGATAAAAAGGCTCCGGTCCGGCTTTCGAATATAGCGTGCCGCCTTGTCTTCAAATACAGGCCGCCGGTCGGGTGCCAACCGACCACCCAGATCCAGGGCGATCGCTTGAATGTCTTTTTCAAGCGCGGTCTTGATCTTCCACATTCTCCTTCTCCTATCCGACCCGGGAATGGTATATTCCTTGCCCCTTGCGGTATTTCATTCGCTGAAGATGTATTATGAAACGGTTACTCTACGAATAGCCTTCCAAAAGGTGCATCCGCTTTTCTCTACCGCAAGGCCAAAAATTT
>JBKHDE010000402.1:0-2579 GCA_046541495.1 Desulfococcaceae bacterium | reverse complement strand
CTTGAGAAAGCAAAAGCGCTGTACAAACGAAAAAACGGCCTTACATTATAGTACAATGAAACATATCACTCTGATCTTTCCCGAAAATCCAAGAAAGGACATTGCGAATATGGAAACTGTGATATTTTTTTTGATAATCGCGGCTATCTTTCGGTTTTGGATAAACCAACCCAAGCCGGTTCCCATTCGACTCGACGACACCCGACGTCGCCGAAGGCGATAATCGATTTCAATAGAACGCCCGGTTCTGGTCACGACTTCGATCACTTCCGGCATCGAATCGGGGGTCCGCCCCGCGGTTGCCGATACAACGGTGGATAGGTGGGGCGGCCCCGATTTTTTTTCTGTTTCTTTACCCAGACCTTTGAATCCGCTACAATTTCAATTTTTACATTAGACGATTACCCCTGAAACGATACCCATCCCGACTTCTATTGAGGTGACCCATGCAGACCAAAAGGCTGACCTTCGAAAACCCTTCCGGAGTCAAGCTTTCCGCCCTTCTGGATATGCCCGTCAACCCGACTCCCAATGCCTATGCCCTGTTTGCCCATTGCTTCACCTGCACTAAAAATTTCAAGGCCGCCCACAACGTCAGCAATGCCCTGAACCAGGCGGGGATTGCGGTGTTGCGGTTCGATTTTACCGGGCTTGGAGACAGCGAGGGGGACTTTTCAGAAACCGGCCTCTCGTCCAATGTGGAGGATGTGGTGGCGGCCGCGGATTTTTTGAAAGCGGAATATGAAGGGCCTGCCATTCTGATCGGCCATTCCCTGGGCGGGGCTGCGGTGCTTCAGGCGGCCGGCCGCATCGACTCCACTCGGGCCGTGACCACGATCGCCGCCCCGGGCGACCCCAAGCATGTGGAAAAGCACCTGGCGACCAGCCGGGAGCAGATCGAAAAGAACGGGGAAGCCGAAATCGAACTCGGCGGAAAATCCTTCAAAATCAAAAAGCAGTTTCTGGACGATCTGGATTCGAACCGGATGAAGGAGGCCATTCGAAAATTGCACCGGAAGTCCCTGTTGATC
This sequence comes from Desulfococcaceae bacterium, assembly GCA_046541495.1. Lineage (GTDB taxonomy): Bacteria > Desulfobacterota > Desulfobacteria > Desulfobacterales > Desulfococcaceae > JAABSQ01. Next base: position 1,548 of record JBKHDE010000402.1, on the reverse strand, counting down.
CTTCATTCCCCCATCGACAATGTGGTGGGGATCGACAATGCGGCCACTATTTTTATGGCCGCCAAACATCCCAAAAGCTTCGTTTCTCTGGACCAGGCCGACCATCTCCTTTCGGATGAGCGCGATTCTCTGTATGCCGGAGCGGTCATCGCCGCCTGGGCTCGAAAATACATCGGCATCCCCATGGAAAAGATTCGACCCGCCGAGTCCGAAGACCACCGGGTGGTGGCCCGAACCGGCAAATCAGGATACCGAACCGAAATCTCCGCCAGCGGGCATGACCTGATCGCGGATGAACCCAAATCCCTGGGCGGCAGCGACATGGGGCCGAATCCTTATGATTATCTGGCGGCGGGGCTCGGGGCGTGTACCACCATGACCCTGCGGATGTATGCCGATCGAAAGGAGTGGCCTCTGGATGAAATCGTGGCGCGTCTGAAACACCAGAAAGTCCATGCGGATGCCTGCGAGGACTGCGAAACCAAGTCAGGCAAACTGGATGAAATCGACCGGGAAATCGAGGTGATTGGGGATCTGAGCGAAGAACAGCGAAAGCGCCTGCTGGAGATCGCCGACAAATGCCCGGTGCACCGAACCCTTCACTCGGAAATCAAAATTCGAACCCGGATCAAAGCGGAAAACCCCAAAACATGAAGGGGAGGAAAATAATGAATCGACATACCTGCATTTCAAACCCGATCATGCGGGCCGTTCTGGTCGGCATCATCAGTTTATCCATCATGATGCCGATAGCGCCGGCATGGTCTCAGGAGGTCCCCCGCATTTCCAAGGAGCGGGTGATCGAAATCATGGATCAGCCCGAGGTGGTGGTTATCGATGTTCGCACCGAGGGGCAATGGAAAACGGCGGAGGCCAAGGTCAAGGGCGCCGACAGGCAGAACCCCATGGACTTTGCCGCGAACCGTTATCCCAAAAACCAGACCCTGGTGCTCTACTGTGACTGACCGGACGAACACACCAGTGCCGGTCTGGCACGAAAGCTCATGAAGATGGGATATTCCGATGTTTATGCGTTACAGGGCGGCTGGAGCGAATGGTCCCGGGCCGGATTTCCGGTTGAACCCACGCACTGAGCGCAAATCCTGAATCCATCATTTCTTTTTTCTTGCTTCCTTTTTCAGGGCCTATGGACAGGTTTGTTCATGGTTCTATCCAATCCCACTTTATAAAAGGTCCGTTTTTGTTCGAATGGCTGGAATGAGGACTCGGACCGAGTTCAAGGAGGTACAAATGGCCAGAATCGGTACCCCGCTGGATAACCTGAAGATGTTTCCGGCCTTTGAACTGCAACTGATTACCGGCGACCGGGTTCAATTACCCGAGGCCACCGAGGACCGTTTCGGGGTGCTCCTGTTTTATCGGGGAAGCTGGTGACCGTACTGCGATCAGCAGTTGGCTGATTTCCAGTACTCCCTCGACGCATTGAAAGCCGAAGCGATTGACCTTTATGCGGCCAGTGTCGATCCCCTTGACAAAGCCGTGGAAACGGTGAAAAAGTTGAACCTGCGATTTCCGGTGGCGTATGGG
>JBKHDE010000401.1:0-2632 GCA_046541495.1 Desulfococcaceae bacterium | reverse complement strand
CCTGGTAATCGATACCGATGCCCATGCGGGAGAGGGGATTCACGATATCTTCATTATTTGACTTCTCGGCATAGCAATCTCCTTTCAGGCGGCAGTTCTATCCGTTCACGATTCGGCCGCCGTTGGGGTGGAGCACCTGACCGGTCATGAAAGAGGCGTCCTCACAAGCCAAAAACAGATAACTCGGAGCAATCTCCACCGGGTCGCCGGATCGCCCCATCAAAGTGCTTTTTCCGAACTGTTCGACCTTGCTTTCACTGAAGCTGGCCGGTATCAGCGGGGTCCAGACCGGACCGGGAGCGACCCCGTTGACCCGAATGTTTTTGTCGGCCAGACTGACGGCCAGGGAGCGGGTCAACGCCGTAATAGCCCCCTTGGTGCAGGCGTAAGGAATTAATTTTGGATGCCCCTGATAGGCGGTCACCGAAGTGGAATTGATAATGACGCCGCCGTCTTCAAGGTGCGGAAGAGACGCCTGTACGAAATAGACCATGGAAAAAATATTGGTGTGAAAAGTCCGCTCCAGCTGTTCCGGGGTCACATCGGCGATGCTCTCGTATGCATGCTGCTCTCCGGCGTTATTGACCAGAATATTCAGTTTTCCGAAGGCATCCACCGTCTCTTGAACCACATCTTTGCAGAACTCCGGATTTCCCACATCACCGGACAGGATCAGGCACCTGCGCCCGGTCTTTTCCACTCTTTGTTTGGTGTCCCGGGCGTCTCCGTGTTCATCCAGATAAACGATAACCACGTCGGCCCCCTCCTTGGCAAAAAGAATGGAAACCGCCCGGCCGATACCGCTGTCACCGCCCGTGACAATGGCGACTTTCCCCTCAAGTTTTCCGCTGGGTTTGTAATCGTCCCGTTCCGTCTTCGGCACCGGGGTCATTTCAGAACGTTCGCCGGGTTGCTTCTCCTGATGCTGGGGCGGTTGCAATGGTTGATCCTCATTTCCCATATCTGTCTCCTTCGGCATGAAATGAAAGCGAAGTTTGCATTGCAGGCTGCGTGGCCCGGCTCGGTTGAACCGCTGACAACAGCCTGCACATCATGTTTGCGTCTACTTGACGACCTTATCCCGCTGGCGGAACCGCTCGACCGGATGCGGTCCTTTCACCTCCAGGCGGTAGTCTTCACCGTTTTTCTCGATGTATTGACGGATCACCTCCTGGGACGGAACGCTGTCGCCGTTGACCGCCTTCTGGTAATCATGAAATCGGTAATCCGAGGGAATCCGGTCTCCGGGCACATATTCGGTCCCCTTGGCGTTCCAATCGGTCTGCTCCGCCTGAACCTGTCGCACATAGTCGATGTTGCTCTCCATAATGAGCGGGTCGGGAAGCGCGCCGGGCAGCTTTTCGGCCGGATCGACCTTTTCATAGGTCTTCATCATTTCGCAGGATTCCTTGAGATGGCCGATCTCCATATCCAGATGCTCTTCCCAGATCTTTTTCACACGGGGATCTTCTTCCTGCCCCATAAAGGAATGGTAGAGATAGCATTCGGTGTAATGGTGCATCACATCCCGCATGAACCAGGAAAGGGTTGGATCCATCAGGGATTCATAATGGGTGACGTGCTGCTCTTCGATCTGTGCGATCTCCTGGTACAGACCGCGGCCGATCTCGGTATCCGCCCGATTGCCGACATTCATGTAAAAATTCATGGTCTGCTGTTCGGCGGCGACGATGATCATGGTGTTCAATTTGGTCTGAATATCCGCCGTTTGATCGTTCCAATGAGGCCGGATTTCATCAAAGGGATGCCGGTGTTCGGAGACGGTGGGCCTTCCGATGGTGATTTCGGTCATTTTGCCGACCAGGTTTTCCGCCTTGATCCCTTTGGTCATCTCCAGAAGATCGGCATACCGATAGAGATGGTCGAAGTCCTCGAGAAGCGCGAAATCGAGGGCCGCCTTGACCACCGGGTCCGATTCCTTCTTGGCCAGTGCCGCCGTCAGATCCACCGCCACCTGTTCGTAGCCGATGGTGACCTCGAGCGCCGACTCGTTGGCCGGCGTCAGCCAGTTGATCACCTTCTGCTGCTGCTGTTCGATACGGCGCGTCATCGCCATCTTCCGCTTCAATTCGGTGTCGGTGCAGTGGCGTGCGAATTGATGGCCGAAATAGGCGCCCTCGATTTCCGCCCCGTTCATGATGATGATTCTGCACTTGGTATACGGCGGCACCGCATTCTTATCATACGGTTTGACGTTCAGCGTCGACCAGTCCCTCAATTGTTTTTCGACAGGAATACCCTTCTCCTCCAAAGGATTGAATCCCATTTTACTACCTCCGTTTTTCATGATGTTTAAAGAATGTTTATATATGGAAAATGCCCCTCATTAGGTAGATTCCTATCACGTTTGAAAGTCATGTCCCTATAAGGCAAACCATGTAAATAGCCGATCATTCGGCAGTAGGTGCCCGTATACGGTCGTATAGGTATCCGAATCAAATCGGAGGAGAATATCAATTCCCCCTTTTCTTTTTCTCGCCGGAGCTGATATAATCATTCCAGAATTTATGAGGACGATGTTTGCCCCAAAAAGGCGATTCAAGTGAGCCAAACGGAAAATCAGACAAAATGAGCCTCAATTCCCACCCGCCGTCGAACACGCCCCACGATC
>JBKHDE010000400.1:0-2647 GCA_046541495.1 Desulfococcaceae bacterium | reverse complement strand
ATGCAAGGCTCAGCGAAAGCGTCAGCGGGACCGAAACGATGAACTCCTGAATCGATCTCTTGAGACCATTGATGATATTCGAAAAGCCATATTGAAGTTAGAGAACTTATGACACTTTTTGCAGGAGAAGAACTTGAACTTGAAGAACTTGCAAAAATGGAAAAACGGTTGGGCCAATTTGAGGAAGATTTTTCAGTGTGGAGCGATGATTTATCCATTCCGACGAGTGAGCTCAAGGAAAAGGTTGAAAGGCGAATTCAGGAGACCCTTGCTGAGGAAGAAAAGGATGAAGAGCTGCCCTTTTGGCGGGATGCTCGGGAAATCTACGATAGTTTTCTATCCCATTTGATTGCAGACCGGAAAACCCGTTCGGAGGGTTGGCTGTCGAATGTTCGTAAAACACCCGATGTCATTGCCGATATGGAGGCCTCTGATTGTCACAATTTACTTTCGAGGCTTGAAAGCGCGCCGGCATATTTAGCCGATGAAGATCGGGCTGTTGTTTCGGAGATGAAAGAGGCCATTCAAAAACGCATAGGGGGCTTGAAGGTTGAAGGGCTGCTTGCGATGTACCGGCAGCTGCCGCAAACGCTCCGTCGTGAATTTTTCGAGATTATCTCTGCTGAAATATAAATAATGAATTTTGAGGAATACCTTGCGATTCTGACCGACATACCCTACGCCAAACGACTCCCTGTTGCCCTGTATGTTCATGGTGTACAACTTTCCCAATCCCTCCCCGAACTCGCCGCCTTTGTCACCTCGGTCGCCCGAAAGGTTGGGATAGGCGATCAAGACTACAATGTCCTAAAATTTTTCACCACAGAATTCAAACTCTCCTTCCTGTTATATCCTGACTTCTTCGATATTCCCCATCCTATCCTTCATACATCCACTACGATCGACTTGGCCACCGGGAAAATCCGATCCTTCGATTACACCGCATCCCAAAATCCCCCCATCCTGCACCGCAAAGAAACCCTGCTGCCCCCGAACCACCCGCGTGTTCCCGAATACACCGCCCTGACCCGAGCCGAAGAAGCGGAGGGGCTGTATCAAAATCCCAAGATCATCGGCTTCAAGAGAAACTGGGAAACCCTTCTGGCTGAAAAGGGGCTTGCCTATGACGACCACACCCTCATTCACACCGCCCCTGCACCTCAACCGGCGCCCCCTGTGCCGGTGCACCGGGAGAAGACGGCGATCACCCGTTACAATCTTTCGCGCCCCCTTCGGACTGTTTTTGAAAATAGTCTTGCCACCCCGGATACCACCTTTTTCGATTTCGGCTGCGGGCAAGGGGGCGATCTTAAGGGGCTCGCCGGTATGGGATATGCCGCCGAGGGATGGGACCCCGCCTATCGGCCGGACGTTTCCAAAAGCCCTGCGGATATCGTCAATCTCGGGTATGTCCTCAATGTCATCGATGATCCTTTGGAACGGACCGCCGTGCTCCATGAAGCATTCGGCCTGGCTCGAAGACTGTTGGTGGTCTCCGCCATGATCGCCCCCGCCGGCGCACCGCCCCAGGGCCGCCGGTATAAAGACGGCATCCTCACCCAAAAGAACACCTTCCAGAAATATTTCCAACAGGACGAACTTCGGCAGTTTATCGAGGACGCCCTTCATGCCAGTGCGGTCGCGGCGGGGCCCGGCATCTTCTATGTCTTTCGGGAGGTTCAGGAACAGCAGGCTTTTTTGTCCGAACGCAGCCGGCGGAACATCGACTGGACGGGGCTGAGCCGAAAACTCTATCCGGAACGCCCCAAAAAAACGGCAGCGGATATTCTGTACGACACCCATTCCGAACTGCTCGACGTCTTTTTTGCTAGCGTCTTGCAGTTCGGGCGGTCACCTCGGGAGAATGAATTCGACCGCTACGAGGAATTTCGTCAAAAAATCGGCACGCCGGGGCGAGGGGTTAAACTTTTCATTCGAAAATTCGGCGCCGAACCCCTGGACCAAGCCGCTCAGGCCCGCCGAGAAGACCTTCTCGTCTATCTGGCCCTGGTCCATTTTCGCAAACCCGCACCTTTATCCCAGTTGCCGCCGTCCCTTAAAACCGACATAAAAACCTTTGTTGGACCCTACAAGCAGGCTCTGACCCAGGGGCGGGACCTTCTGTTTCAGGCCGGTGATCCCGCCGTCATTGCGGCCTACTGCCGCCGGATGTCCTTCGGCCACCGCGACCGCCAAGCCCTGTATGTGCACCAGAACCTGCTGAACGATCTGCCGCCGGTCCTTCGGGTTTATGTCGGATGCGCCGGAGTGCTCTACGGCGACCTTCGTATCGCCGACATCATCAAAATCCATCAGCATTCCGGCAAAGTCTCTCTGCTCCGGTTCGACGATTTCGAAAACAAACCGCTGCCCGAACTCCAGGAACGGATCAAAATCGACCTGCGGCGCCAGGAGGTCTTCATTTTCGACCACACCACCGGCCCGGACCGACAGCTCCTCTATTTCAAAGAGCGCTTCGTCGCCCGCGATCATCCCCTGCGGGAAAAATGGGAAACCTTCGGCCGTAAACTCCAAAAAGCCCTCGGTCTCGATCCCGAGACCATCGGCTACGGGCCTACCAAAACCGAATACCTGAACATGCTTCAAGAGCGGAACCTAACGGCGGGGCTCAACCGGCGGCGGGTGC
>JBKHDE010000399.1:0-2701 GCA_046541495.1 Desulfococcaceae bacterium | reverse complement strand
CGAATGGGAAAGGCATTGATGCGAAACCAGAGGTCTTTTCGAAAGCTTCCCTCATCCACCATGTTCGGAAGATCGCGATGTGTCGCGGCGATGACCCGAATGTCCAGCTTGATGGGCGGGGAGCCGCCCACCCGTTCGATCTCCCGGGTCTGAAGCACCCGAAGCAGCCGGATCTGGGCCCATGGGGGGAGTTCCCCGATTTCATCCAGAAAGATGGTCCCCCGGTCCGCCCGCTCGAATCGACCCCGCTTTTGGGTTACCGCACCGGTGAAGGCGCCTTTTTCGTATCCGAAGAGCTCGCTGTCGATGAGGTTTTCTGGAATGGCCCCGCAATTGACCTTGATAAAGGGATGGTTCTTTCGCGGCGAAAGCCGATGAACGGCATTGGCGATCACCTCTTTGCCCACTCCGGTTTCTCCGAACAGGAGCACCGTGGTTTTAAGGGGCGCCACCTGATGGACCTTTTCCATTACCGATGCAAGCCCCTGGTCTGCGCCCACGACCTCATCCCCGGATCTGGACAGGAGTTCGCTGTGCAGGTACCGATTGTCCGAAATCAGCTGTTCTTTGAGTTTCACCACCTCCTGGTGTTTGAGGGCATTGGCCATGGCGATGGCGAAGGGTTCCCGCAGAAGCGACAGCGTGCGGGCATGTTCTTCATTGAAGCGATCTTTTCCTCGGGCGAAGAGGTCGATCACGCCCAGTTTATGCCCTTCGATCCGAAGCCGCAGCGCGATAAAAGAGGCATCCTTCAGCTCGAATTCCGCAGACAGAATTCGGCCCATGGGATCGGCTTCCGGGCGGTTGATGATCAAATAATCCTTGAGCCGTCTGCCGCTCTCGACGGCATGAATCAGCGATTCGGGAAGGGGGATGACCTTGTTCAATTTTTCCCCGCCGTCGGCATCCGCGCGGGCCACGTATTTCAGCCCCCCCAGTTCAGGTTCGTAGATGTTGAGGTATATTTCATCCGCCGGCAGATACCGGGCGATGAATTCCCGACATCGGGCCAGGGCGATGTCGATTTCGAGGCTGCTGCAGATCAGGAGCGTGGCCTGTTTGAAGAAGAGGTTTTCGTCCATGGAGTAGTTAATTAAGGCACCTTGAGTTCGATTGTGTATTTCCAACGATGTTGATAATGATTACCATATTCGGTGATCGAAGGCCAGCATTCATAAGGGCGCCGGCAGTTGCGGAGTAAAGAAAATATCAGTTGAAAATTTTTATTCGATAGCCGATGGTGGAAACAACAATCCTTGAACCTGCCCGATAATGATCCAATCAAGGGCGAAAGTGGATTCCATATGACCTTACAAAAAGTAACGGTAAACCTGCCCGAGAGTATCTACATCCGATTGCAGCAGGCGGCTCGGGCGACAAAACAACCCCTGGATCAAATCATCATCCGAGCCGTCCAGATGGGTAGTCCGCCCGGATGGGAGGACATACCGGCCGAATACCAAGCGGATTTGGCGGCATTGGAACGTCTGGATGATCGTTCCCTTTGGCGCATTGCCCGTTTCCGGCAGACTGAATCGGATGCAGACCGCTACCGGGAGCTGCTGGACAAAAATAAAAACGGGACTCTTTCGGATGCGGAGCGACAGGAACTGAACAATCTCAGAACAGAGTCCGATGGAGTCATGTTGCAAAAGACCCATGCGGCGGCCCTGCTTCGATGGCGGGGCCATCAGATTCCCCCTCCTGAAAAACTTTAGAGCAAGGATGAGTGTATACCTTTCTTCACAACTGCGAGAACGACTCATCGCGGCTGACAATCAACATTGTGCCTACTGTCACACCAGAGAAGCGACAACCGGACAACCCATGGCGCTGGACCATATCATTCCAGAGTCTCAGGGCGGTTTAACGGAATTCGAGAATTTATGCTTCTGCTGTCGGCGGTGTAATGAATTCAAAGGTCCAAAAACAGCCGGACCCGATCCGCTGACTGGAGAAATCGTATCTTTTTATCACCCGCGCAAGCAAAAATGGCATAAGCATTTCTCGTGGGATGAAACCGGAACCTCGATCGTCGGTGTGAATCCTGAAGGACGGGCGACCGTGGTCGGTTTGCACATGAATGATCCGATCATGATTGCCGTTCGGCGCCGATGGGTAGCGGTGGGATGGCATCCGCCGGATGTATAACCACTCCTCATTATAAATAGCCCGCCTCCTGCCGGGTTTTTCCTCACGGCAGGCATTCCTTTTTGGTCACCATCATAGTTACCGTATTCGGAAATTGCATGTGGAAATCACTATATATGGTGACATGAATTACCATATATAGTAAAGAATCCGCAATCACTTTTTCAGCATCTTGAAAATACAATTAAACTTCTGTTGGCATCGAATATGCTGTCTCCAACCGGAAAGGGACTCTTTATTAAGGAGCCATTCCGATGATATCTTTTTTAACCAATCATTACGTTACTCGATCCGCCAGGCTATCCGAATGGATGTTCGAATTCATGCTGTTCGGTATCCACTTGGGTTTAAAACTGCGGGCTCTATTCGATTCGAATTTCAAAAAACGACTAAAACAAAAGAGATTTACCGCGACACTCCGGGTCAAGGATCGACCTATCGGCCGCACCTTTCGATTTGAGAATGGGCGAGTCAGATCCCAAATAGGTCCGGTTCCCGATCCCGATGTATCCATCGTTTTTCTGAACGCGGCCACCGCTGTTCAGCTCAT
>JBKHDE010000398.1:0-2703 GCA_046541495.1 Desulfococcaceae bacterium | reverse complement strand
ACCTATCACCCATAACCTATCACCCATAACCTATCACCCATAACCTATCACCCATAACCTATCACCCATAACCTATAGCCTATCGCCTATCGCCTATCGCCTATCGCCTATCGCCTCGCCTATCCCCTGCATTAAAAATCTTGACTTATCTCACGAATATCTTTAATTTTCAATCGCTATGGCAAAATTGTAAAAACGTCACGGATTTCTTCTTTCCACGTCGATAAAAAGGGTGACTTGCGACATGTTTATTATTGGTAATTTTCTGATCGCTCTGGCAACGGTTGTCGATTATGTTCTGATTTTCTATATGTGGATCGTGATCGCCCGCGCGGTGCTCTCCTGGGTCAACCCGGACCCGTATAATCAGATCGTGCGGATCATCTACAGCATCACCGACCCGGTTCTCGATCGCATCCGCGGATGGCTTCCGGTGAGTTACGGCGGCATCGATTTCTCGCCGATTATCGTCTTTTTACTGATCATTTTTCTTCAGAAATTTCTGGTCACCAGCATTTTCGTGCTGGGCAAATCCATGATGTAATGTTTTTACCGAGGGAGCGTAATGGCTAAAATCGACGCATTTTTTAAACTGATGAACGATCAGGGGGCCTCCGACCTCCATCTGGTCTCGGGGCAACCGCCGGCACTCCGGCTGCGGGGCGATATCGAACGGGTCAAGTACAAGGTGCTCGACAACGACAGCCTCAAAGCGATGCTCTATGAAATCGCCCCGGAAGATAAGATCAAAGTCTTCGAAGAAACCGGCGACGTGGATTTCGGGTATGAAATTCCAGGTCTGGCCCGCTACCGGGCCAATTTTTTCATGCAGAAAAACGGGTGTGCCGCGGTTTTTCGGGAAATTCCCAGCACCATTCTGACCGTGGAACAGCTGGGGCTTCCGCCGGTGATCGCCAAACTGGCCAACCTGCCCCGAGGACTGATTCTGGTGACCGGGCCGACGGGAAGCGGCAAATCCACCACCCTGGCGGCCATTATCGACGAGGCCAACAAAACCCGCAAGGACCACATCCTGACTATCGAGGATCCGGTGGAATTCGTCCATACCAGCCAGGGGTGCATCATCAACCACCGGGAGGTGGGCACCCATACCACCACCTTTTCCGCCGCCTTGCGGGGCGCACTTCGGGAAGACCCGGACATCATCCTGGTCGGGGAGCTTCGAGACCTGGAAACCATTTCTCTGGCGGTGGAGGCGGCCTCCACCGGCCATCTGGTGTTCGGCACCCTGCACACCAACAGCGCCGCCAAAACGGTCGACCGAATGATCGAGATCTTTCCGGCCAACCAGCAGCAGCAGATCCGATCCACCCTGTCGGACGGCATCCGCGGCATTATCTGCCAGAGCCTGTTTAAACGCATCGACGTCAAGGGCCGGGTCGCGGCCCTGGAAATCTGCATCGCCACCCCGGCGGTGCGAAACCTGGTCAGGGAAAACAAGACCTACCAGATTCCGTCGGTGATGCAGACCGGAAAAAAATACGGCATGCAGCTGCTCGACGACGCCATAATGGAACTGATGGAAAAGGGCAAGATCAGCTCCGATGAGGCCTATATGAAAAGCAATGAAAAATCGCGGTTTCGGCCCTTTCTCAAGAATCCGCCCACCGATTTCACCGACGCCTAGCCGTGCCGGTCTGCCGACCCTGATGATCGTTCATCCATATCAAACCACCCCTTAAACCGAGTGGAATATCATGAGAAAACAAGAAATCGATTATATTCTCACCCGCATGCTCGACGCCTACGGCAATGTTTCCGATCTCAATGTCACCGTGGGAAAGCCCTTTCAGGTGGAGACCTCGGGCCAGCTGGCCACTGTGGAAGTCGATCCGCCCTTTGATGAACTGACCCCGTTTCAGACGGAAATCTTCGCCCTCAACCTGATCAACGGCGACCGGCGGCTCACTGAAATCCTGGTCAAAGAAGGTTCCTGCGACCTGGCCTATTCCCTGCCGGGCAAGGCTCGGTTCCGGGTCAACATTTTCTCCCAGCGAAATATGTATTCGGTGGTCTGCAGAAAGCTGGAGACCAAGATCCCGACCATTCACGATCTGAATCTGCCGAAAGCCTTTGTCAAAATGACCGAAGAGCGAAACGGCATCATTTTCGTGACCGGAGCCACCGGCAGCGGTAAATCGACTTCACTGGCGGCGGTGCTCAACTCGGTCAACGAGAGTCGGGCGGTGCATGTGGTCACCCTGGAGGACCCGGTGGAATTTTCCCATCCCCACAAGAAGGCCACCTTCAATCAGCGGGAGCTGGGCCAGGATTTCGATGAGTTTTCCAGCGGCTTGAGGGCCGCCCTTCGGCAGGCCCCCAAGATCATCCTGGTCGGAGAAATGCGGGACCGGGAGACGGTGGAGATCGGCCTCAGCGCCGCGGAAACCGGGCATCTGGTTCTGAGCACCCTTCATACCGTGACCGCCGGCCAGGCCATTGAGCGTGTACTCGGCATGTTCTCCATCGAAGAGGAACGCCAGATCCGCATGCGGCTGGCCGGCACCATTCGCTGGATCGTCTGCCAGCGGCTGCTGCCCAAGGTGGGCGGCGGCCGGGTAGCGGCTTTTGACGTGATCGGCAGCAACCTGCGGGTCAGAGACGTGATCCTGCACGGCGAAACCGAGGGCAAGACCTTTTACGATATTCAGGAAGCCAGCCGGGCTTTCGGGATGATGACCT
>JBKHDE010000397.1:0-2718 GCA_046541495.1 Desulfococcaceae bacterium | reverse complement strand
AGCCAGGTTGCATTCGGTTTTTGAATACGATAGAAAAGCGAATCAACCCACAAAGGAGCTATGGAAAAAGCAATGGTGCAGGATTCTTCGATTCAACATTCAAATGAAATGAAAAGCCAGACCGCCACCGATCCCGACCAGGCCCGGGAAGCGCTGCGGAAAAGCGAAGACCCACATCCATCTTTGATTCTGGCACAAGGGGTATTGAATTCCCTTTCCGCCCAGATCGCGGTTCTGGATGAACAGGGCACGATTATCGCCGTCAATCGGGCGTGGAAGCAATTCGGGAAAAAGAATGATTGGCCGGATGAAAGGTGCCATATCGGCTGGAATTACCTGAAGGTGTGTCAACAGTCGGCGGAGCAGGACAAGGACGAAACCGCCCGGGCGGTGCTGAACGGTATGCAAAGGGTTCTTCAGGGAGATCCGGATCAGTTCGCCCTGGAATATCCCTGCCCCTCTCCCCGAAAAGAGTATTGGTTTATCTTGCGGGTGACCTCCTTTTTGGAAGGCGGGGTCAAAAGGTTGGTGGTCGCCCATGAAGACATTACCGATCGAAAAGAGGCTGAAGCGGCATTGAAGCAGGCCCTCGAAACCGCCAGACTGCGGGAGAAGGAAACCGCCGCACTTCTTTCCGGGGCTCATGCGGTGTTAAAATACAAGGAATTCGAGGATGCCTCGGGGGCGCTTTTTCGAGTGATCAAAGAACAGATCGGCGCCAAAGCCGGTTTTGTCGGCATCTTTTCCGAGAATGGAGAAAAGACGGAATATATTCTGTTCGATTCCGGCAAAGGATACCGGGTCGAACCGGTTTTAAAAATACCCACCCACTTTTTTTACCGGCAAGAAACCGCAGACACCGGCAATGCCATCTGTGAGAATGACTTCGCTCACAGCAAATGGGCCTCCATTTTGCCGAGTGGCCATATGAAGATAGAAAATATCCTTATTTCCCGGGTCAAGGTGGACGGCGAGTTGGTGGGCATGCTGGCGTTGGCCAACAAACCGGGCGGGTTCAGTGAGGAGGATCTCCGACTGGCCACCGGTTTCGGAGAACTGGCCGGTGTCTCCTTTCGAAACAGCCGCACCTTGAATGCCCTGAATGAGCTGAACCGCGATCTGGAATGGCGGGTGGAAGAAAGAACCGAAGCTTTATTCAAAGCCAATTCGGAGTTGGAGAAGGCCCTGCAGGCAAAGGCCAAAACCCTGGAGGTTCTTCAGGAAAGCCAGGAACGATTCGCCGCTTTTATGGATCATTTGCCCGGTATTGCATTTATGAAAGAACCCGCCGGCCAATTCTTTTTTGCAAACCGGTATAGCTGGGAACATTTCGAGGCGGGAAAAGAGTGGATCGGAAAAACCTCTCAGGAAATTTTTCCGAAGGATTTGGCCGACGCAATGGAGAAAGACGACCTGCGGCTGCATAGCGGCTCCTTGCAAACAGAGCTGGTGCTTAGGGATGTGATGAACACCGAAAGGGTATTCGATCTTCACAAATTCCTGATTAAAAGCCCCGGCAGGCCGGACCTGGTGGGCGGCATCGCCATGGATGTTACGGAAAAAATGGAATATGAACGCCGGCTTCATGAGAATCAAGCAATGCTTCGGTCGGTATTCAACGGAATATCGGATCCGTTGATTCTCATGGACCCGGACATGCGGGTGAAGATGATCAATGAGGCGGCTGAATCCTACTATGGATATGACGGAGCGTTCGATCAGGACCAGTTGCTGAAACCCTGCCATGAAATCTTCAACCGAAACCAGTTCTGCGAATCCTGTCAGGTTCGGGAAGCGGTTCTGAAAAGAGAATACGTGGTGTTTGAACGGAAGGGGCATGCGGACCCGGAGAAGATGGAGCGGGTCTATATTTATCCCGTCCTCGATGCCCGAAAGAAGACCGGGGACCTGATCGTTCGCATTCACGACATCACCGAGGAGGTTCGAATGCAGGAAGAGATGCTGCATTCGGAAAAGATGATTTCCCTGGGGACCCTGGTGGCCGGGGTGGCCCACGAGATCAACAATCCCAACAATTTCATCATGATCAACATCGCCCTGCTGTCGGACATCTGGAACGGCATCACCCCGATTCTGGATGAATATTTCGTCGAATCCGGAGAAGACAAGATTGCCGGACTGACCTACAGCGAAATTAAAAAAGAGGTTCCGGGACTTTTTACGGCTGCTGAAGAGGGCGCCAAACGAATCAAGAACATCGTCCAGGAATTAAAGGAATTTTCAACAAAAGAAAACATCCTGAATTTCGCGGAAATAGAAGCCAATACCCCCCTTCGGAAAGCGGTTTCCCTGCTCAGCCATGAGATCAGAAAGAAGACCCGGTTTTTCAAAATCACCTATGGAAAAAACCTGCCGAAAATTCAGGGGAGTCTTCAGGGGTTGGAACAGGTGTTTTTGAACATAATCCAGAATGGTCTGGAGGCATTGCCGGACCCAAGCCGAAAAGTTTCGGTAAAATCCGGGTTTGATACCGCAAAAGACCGGGTTGTTTTCGAATTCCGGGATGAAGGGGTGGGCATTCCCGAAGAAATGCTGCCGAGGATTATGGACCCTTTTTTCACGACCAAACGGTCCAAGGGAGGCACCGGACTCGGATTGGCGGTGTGCGACAAAATCATCAAGCGACATAAAGGTACCATCGAGGTCCAAAGCGAACCCGAAAGGGGAAGCGTTTTCAGGGTTCTTTTGCCGCCGGTC
>JBKHDE010000396.1:0-2736 GCA_046541495.1 Desulfococcaceae bacterium | reverse complement strand
CCGGGAATTTTTCCCACCGATTTGACTTCACCATCCACCACCACCGCCGGGGTTCCGAACACACCGTATTCTGAGATTTTCATGGTGTCTGTGACTTTTTCCACATTCGCGGAAACACCCGATTCCGCCAGGGCCTCCTTTACCACCGCTTCGGCCTGTTGGCATTTCGGGCACCCGGGGCCCAATATCTTGATATCCTTTCCGACCAGCACTTTGACATCCTGGGTATTTTTCTCAGTCATTTTTATTCTCTTCTCCTTTTTGAGGGTTTGTGTTGTGATTGCCTTTTCCGGTTTCAGCCGGTCCGATTCAGATTGTCGGACCACCCGCATCAATCGGATTTCGGGCTAAGAAAAAAAGTATCCGAAAACCAACCCGCTGATCGTCGACATGATCACCACCAGGCATACGAAAGCGGCCGTCTTTTTGGTGCCCAGCACACTCCGTATCACCAGCATGTTGGGCAGGCTCAGCGCCGGTCCGGCCAGAAGCAGTGCCAGGGCCGGGCCTTTTCCCATGCCGGCGCCGATGAGGCCCTGAAGTATGGGGATTTCCGTTAAGGTGGCGAAATACATGAACGCCCCCACCACCGAAGCGAACAGGTTGGCCCACAGCGAGTTGCCGCCCACCAGGCCGCTCACCCATCCGGAGGGGATCAGCCCCTCGGCCCCGGGCCGGCCCAGCAGCAGCCCGGCCACCAGTACACCGGCCAGCAGAAGCGGCAGGATCTGTTTGGCGAAATCCCAGCTCGACATAAACCAGGTCTCCGCTTCTCCCCGGGTAGTGGTCAGAAGCACGACAAAGGCGATGATTCCTGCAGAAAAGGCTACCAGGGGCGCATGGGGCAAGGTCAGGGCCAGGATCAGGACCACGGCCGCCGCGACTATCACCTTATATGTTTTAACGCCCATCCATCGGATCATCAGGAACCCGAGCGCCAGGGCGAACCCGCCGGTGAGGATCCATTTGACGGAATAGACCGCATTCCAGAAAGCGCCCGCATCCTCCGGTTTGGACCAGGTGGCCGAAACCAGCAGGCCGACCATGACCCCGAAGAAAAGCGCATTCTGACCCAGGCTGCGTTCGGATTCCGGCTCGGGCATGTGGATGGCGGCCGCGGCTTTGGCCTCCTCTTCTTTGCGGTACATCAGGTGCATGATCAACCCGATGACGATGCTGAAAAGGATGGCGCCCACGGCGCGGCCGATACCGAGTTCCGGCCCCAGAATGCGGGCCGTCAGGATGATGGCCAGCACGTTGATGGCCGGTCCGCTGTAAAGAAAAGCCACCGCCGGTCCCAGCCCGGCCCCCCGCTTCCAGATCCCTGCAAACAGCGGCAAAACCGTGCAGGAGCATACCGCCAGTATGGAACCCGAGACGCTGGCCACGCCGTAAGAGATCACCTTGTGGGCGCCGGCGCCCAGATATTTCATCACGGCGGCCTGGCTGACGAATACGGAAATGGCGCCGGCGATGAAAAAGGCCGGTACCAGACAGAGCAGGACATGTTCCTGCGCATACCATTTGGCCAGGGCCAGGGATTCAATGACCCCCTGGGTGAACCGGCGGCTGTCGATGGGCAGAAAGAAAAAAAGTAAAAAGATGCCGACGATCAGGGCCATCGGCTTCCAGATTTCCGACCAGTCGACCTGGCTTTCTTCGGTCTGTTCGTCCGTATCGCCGTAAGGCGCACTTTGGTTTTCAGCGGATACTGCTTGACTCATGGTTACTCCTCTATATCCCTTATGAATCGCGGTTTAACGATTTAAAATGATATTGAAACATCAATTCTTGTTCAGTATTTTAAAGCGGTCGAGTTCTTCCGCCCGACTGGTAACCGCCGCTATCTCCTTTTCTTCCTCGAGCCAATGGCGGAGATTGCCCAGCATGTTGGCCGCATAGGGGCTTTCGGATCCGTCCGCCAGACGGTAATTGACCCAGAGGCCGTCTTTGGAGTAGGTGATCAACCCGGCGTCTTCCAGAATGCGCAGGTGTTTGCTGGCGGTCGACTGGGCCAGACCCAGGGCCTCCTTGATTTCGCACACGCACAATTCCCGCCGCTGAAGCAGTTTGACGATCTTGACCCGGCCGGGGTCGGACAACGCTTTCATGACTTTGATGAATTCTTTCATGGATCCTCCATATCGTTATGTCGGAATATATAATTTTCAAACGATGGTGTCAAGAATTAATACGGGGAATACCCAAGGCATCTTGGATCATAAGAGCGGGGCGGCATTTCAGGCTTGCAAGCACCCAAAAAGGAGCGCTATAATTCAAGAAAACTTGAATTTCGCTTTTCATTCGGGCGCAATAAATTATAAACGGCAAAAACGATTGAAAAGGTCTCAAAGGTTCAGGAATCCGCCCGCATCTTGCGGGAAAACGCCAAACTGGTTCTCGGCACCATTCCGGCTGACAGCCCTTGGGGCAGGGCCTATATCCGTAAAGGCGCCGAGGGCCATCCCGTGTATGCTCATGCACGGTTTCACACCATAGCGGAAACCATACGCCTTGTTGAAAGGTCGGGCTTTGAGCTTCGGCGCAGTTGCAGCGGGCTTTTTGGGAATCCCGACAATCCGTCCGGCGGATGCTCGAGGGTGGACACCGGTATTTTCTCGGAAGCGGGATTTGTCGGGCTGCTTTTTGACATGCATCCTGCCGGCGTTTGACTCGACCACGCGCCTCAATGACGGTTGATCGGCACCCGGCCGGGATCACCCGTGAACGGCAGGA
>JBKHDE010000395.1:0-2746 GCA_046541495.1 Desulfococcaceae bacterium | reverse complement strand
TTATGACACAAATCCTGGTCAAAGTCCATACCCAGCCGAACGGAGGCGAAGGGTATTTTAAAAATGATCAGCTATACAGCCAAATACACGGGCCATACCATTCCGATCAAACGTTACCGGCAATTTGATCGAATCACCGCCAATGAACTCTGCAAACAAGCCGGGTTAAAGCCCAAGTTCTGATTCATCTTCCTCCTTTTTACCTGTATCAATCCGCTACGATCGCTTCCATCATACCAGGTCTCGTTGACCGCCTCGAAATAATGATTACGTCTTATCCTTTAGAGGAGCCGGCACGGTGAAACGCGGTTCGCTGCCGCGCCGGACGTGATAATCACGATAAACTGAAAGAAAAACACATGTTTCAATTTGACAATACCTACACGCGCCTTCCGGAAGCCTTCTATGCCAGGGTAGAGCCGGCCAGGGTTCCCGAACCGGATCTCATCGCATGGAATGACGGGCTGGCCGAGCGGCTCGGGGCGCAGGCAGAGAATATTTCAGAGCGGGAACTGGCGGAAATCTTCACCGGGCAACGGCTGCTCCCCGGTTCAGACCCCATCGCCATGGTCTATGCGGGCCATCAGTTCGGCAACTTCGTCCCCCAACTCGGGGACGGCCGGGCCCTGCTGCTGGGAGAGGCGGTGGATCCTTCGGGTCAGCGCTACGATATCCAGCTCAAGGGCTCCGGGAGAACCCCCTTTTCGAGACTCGGCGACGGAAAGGCGCCGCTGGGTCCGGTCCTGCGGGAGTACCTCGTCAGCGAGGCCCTGCACCACCTGGGACTGCCCACCACCCGATCCCTGGCCGCGGTCAAGACTGGGGAAACGGTTCACAGGGAAAGACCGCTTCCGGGGGCGATTCTGACCCGGGTGGCCGCCAGCCACATCCGGATCGGCACCTTCGAATATTTCGCGGCCCGGCAGGATCTCGACCATCTCCGGCTGCTGGCCGACTACGCCATTCGGCGCCATTATCCCGGAATCGATACCGATCCCGAGGGCTATTTCCATTTTTTCCGGAAGGTGGGCGAGGCCCAGGTGGAACTGGTGACCGGATGGATGGCCCTGGGCTTCATCCACGGCGTGATGAACACGGACAACGCCTCCATCGCCGGGGAGACCATCGATTTCGGACCCTGCGCCTTCATGGATCAGTTTCGCGCCGATCAGGTTTACAGCTCCATCGATCAGTTCGGCCGCTATGCCTATGCCAACCAGAACAAGATCGTCCTCTGGAACCTGAGCCGTCTGGGAAGCTGCCTGATCCCCCTGATGGAGCCGGACAGCGACGCGGCGGTCGACAGGCTCAACCGGGAACTCGAATCCTTCGCCAATCGGTTCGAGGAGCGATATGCCGAGAAGATGCTGCATAAACTGGGAATATTCGATGGCGACGATTCCGGGGACGGGGATCTCGTCCGGAAATGGCTCGGGTATCTGGAAAGGGAACAGCTCGACTTCACCCTGAGTTTTCGAAATCTGGCCCACTTGGTGGAAGGGCAAACCGATTCGGATCTTTTTGAAGAGAGCGAAGCCTTTAAAGAATTTTTTGAATCATGGCACCAGAGGATTCACCGGCAGGATCTGAACGCGGCGGCGATCCGGCAGCGCATGAACCGGGTCAATCCGGTCTTTATCCCCAGAAACCACAAGATCGAAGAGGTGATCGAAGCGGGGCTGCAGGATGACTTCCGCCGCTTTCATGAGATGAACAAGGTGCTGACGAACCCCTATACCGAGCAGGAAGGGTACGGCAGCTATCAATCGCCGCCGAGGCCCGAACAGGTGGTGCAGGCCACCTTCTGCGGGACCTGAAACTCGTTTCCAGAATTCTTATTCACTCCAAATCGATCAAGCGGGCAGACGGCACCTACGCCCCCATGCCGGTGCGCCGGAAAGAGATTCCCAAACCGGGCGGCGTCCGGTTGCTCGGGATACCGACCGTGCTGGACCGGGTCATTCAGCAGAACGTCGCCCAGGTGCTCAATCGGATCTGGGAACCTGTCTTTTCAGAGCACAGCTTCGGGTTTCGCCCGGGACGATCACAGCATGATGCGATCCGAGAATACCGGGATTACGTGAAATCGGGGCTGCGGTTTGTAGTGGACATCGATCTGTCCAAATTCTTCGACCGGGTCAACCATGACCGGCTCATGGCCCGTCTGGCCACCCGCATACAGGACAAGCGGGTGCTCAAACTGATCCGCAGTTTTCTGACCCTCCACTTCATCTTCGTCGGAAGCAAGCGGGCGGGAGATCGAGTGATGGAAAGTATCAGCCGATTTATCGAGAAGAAACTGCGGCTGAGAATAAACCGAGACAAAAGCGCCGTCTGCCGACCATGGGAGCGGAAATACCTCGGTTTCTGGGTAACCAATTCGCGAAAGAATCCGAAAATCCGCTTTCACTGGAAGACGATAAAGCGGTTCAAAGAACGGGTCCGAGAGATCACGGCCCGACGCCGCGGGCGCAGCATTCGGCAAATCATCGGTGAACTGAACCGGTTCATGGCCCGGTGGTGGAATTATTTCCGCATCGCCGAGTCGTACAACCGGCTGCGACCGCTGCCGCACTGGATCAGGCGGCGGCTTCGGGCGGTGATCTGGAAACCCTGAAAAAACCGCCGAACCCGCGTGGGAGAACTGCTTAAAAGAGGGATTTCCCGCAACTATGCCGTTACGACCGGGTGTGCCCGTAAAGGCCCCTGGCGGATGAGCAAAGTCAAATGGGTCAATATCGCATTG
>JBKHDE010000394.1:0-2795 GCA_046541495.1 Desulfococcaceae bacterium | reverse complement strand
ATTTTTACAACCAGTAGTCGAACATGCTGCCCAATATCTCGGCGGAGCGCTGGATGAGCGAGCGCTTCTTCCAATCGGCGGGCGTGATTTCCACATTCTCCTTCTGATCGGCCCTGAACATATCCTCCATTCGGGATGCGAATTCCGACCCGTAGATGACGACGTTGGCTTCATTGGCATGGAGAAAGCTGCGGTAATCGAGATTGGAGGAGCCCACCGTCGACCAGATACCGTCCACCACCGCGCTTTTGGCATGCTGAAGCGCGTCTTTTCGTTCAAAGATTTTCACCCCCGCTTTGAGCAGTTCGCTGTAATGGGCACGGGACGAACTGATGGTGATCCAGGAGTCGGTGGCCCCGGGCAGCAGCAGTCGCACATCCACGCCGCGGCGGGCCGCGTTTTTGAGGACATTCAGAAACCGCTGATCCGGAGAAAAATAGCCCTGGGTGATCCAGATGCGGCTTTCGGCCTGATGAAACGCCGCCAGAAAGACCTTGTAGATGTCCACCTCTTCATCCCCGGCCGCACTCACTACGACCCGCACCAGTTTGGAACCGGCCGGTGCGAGATCCGGAAAATATTCCGGACCCGCGAGGGGCGCCGTTTCATGAAGCTTGGCCCACAGGGTCAGAAACAGGGTCTGCAACTGGGCAACCACCGGACCGTCCAGGCGAAGGTGGGTGTCGCGCCACCGGTCCTTGAGTTTGGACATCCCCATGGGTGGGCTGAAGGAGGTGTGGGTATAAACGGAACTGATGTTCATGCCGCCGGCAAAGGCCACCCGGCCGTCCACCACCAGAATCTTGCGATGGTGGCGTTCATTCATCTGCCAGACCTGAAGGTTTTCTGTCGGATCCAGCGGGTTGAATTTGTAGGTTTGAATGCCGTGTTCGCGAAGCCGATCGAAAAAGGCATCTTCGGCGTTCAGGATGCCGAAGGCGTCGTAGACCATGCGGACTTCGACCCCGGCTTGTCGGCGCTCGATGAGGATTTCGGCGAATTCCTGCCCAATTTCCTCGTCCTCGAGGATGAAGGTTTCCAGATGGATGTGGTGAGTGGCGTTTCGCATGGCCTTGAACATCGCCTCATAGGCCATGGGGCCGTCGATCAGCAGTCGGACTTGGTTGCCGGAATAGAGAGGGCGGCCGGTAATGGCCTGATCGACACGGATAAACCGCTTGAGATCGCGGAGTTCTTCTTCGGAGGCCGAAGTGGATTTCAACAGGTTGTCTATGGGCAGGCCCCGGGTGTTGTTGGCAAAGGTGATGTCGCATTCGGCGGGGCAGATGATGGTCAGCCGGTCGCCGTCCGGCAGGGAGGGCATACAGCCGAAAAGCATACCGGCCGCCCAGAGCAGGCCCATGGTAATCAGGCGCCGATGCGCGCTTTTGAAGCGCGCCGTTTCGAAGCCCATTGCATTTCTCCTTCTTTTCCGGTGTTTTCCGCACCGCGGCGGTGCCGGTCTTCGGTGATGCATCGATTGTGTACGCGGCACGGACCGGTACTTGTTTTCGATCAAAAATCCTTCAGAAATTCGTCCGCCTCTCTGATCGAGCGGTTGATATCTTGAATCAGAGAGCCGACCTCCACCTCGATGTCCGCCACCTCCTGGCGAATGGCGCCGATGGCCTGGGCGTTCAGGTTGTGTTTGAGGTAGAGAACATAGTCCTCCAGTTTGTTGAGGACCGGTCCCATGCTCTGCTCCGCCTGAATCATGGATCGATGCAGCCGTTCATAGCGGCGCCGGGTTTCCTGAAGGGATGCTCGGCTTCGGGATCTGAACTTCGGATTGTCGATCTCTTCGATTTCCCGCTCCCACTCTTTGAACAGATCCTCGGCGATCTCTTCGACCTTTTCGATACGGTCGCTCACCTTCTCGGACCGCTCCAGGCTGTCTTCGTAATCCGACTTGAGATCTTCGTAAAACTCTTCGAGATCCCCGCCTTCAAACCCGTACAACTCCTTGATTCGGCTGAGGACATCCTTGAACTCCTCGGATGCTTCCTGCTGTTCGGACCGGACTTCTTCAACCTGATCCTTGAGCAGATGGCGTTTTTCCTTGCCCAGTTTTTCCCAGGCCGCGTAATAGGCGCTCTGGCAACCGATCATCGGAAAAAGGACTGCGAGGGTCAATAGGGTGGTGGCTATTTGTGACATCTTCATAATCCGCCTCCTTAGAAATCTTTGAAATCGTCGTCGTCAAACGGAATCACCTGCTCGGGCCGAACCGTTTCGCCGTGATCCTGTTTCTCCGGTTTGGGGGAAGGGGTTTTTTTCGAGGATCGGGTCATCGGCGCCGGCTGAACCGGTCTGGACGGGGGTTTTCGGGTGCGTCGGCGAACATGGACCTCGCCGCCGATGACGGCGACCAGATTTTGAATCACGCTCTTCATCTGTTCGGCCTGGGCGTTCATCTCTTCGGATGCCCCGGCCGCCTCTTCGGCATTGGCTGCGGTGTTCTGGATGACCTTGTCCATATCCGTTACCGCCGTGTTGATCTGTTCGATTCCCTGGGCCTGTTCCCGGGCCGAGACCACGATTTCGTCGATCAGCTCGCCCACCTTCTTATTGTGGTTGAGGGTGGTATCGAATTCCGCCTCGGTTTTGTCGATCAGTTCCGATCCCCGCCGGATTTCGGCGGTGGTTTTTTCGATCAGGTCCTGCGTGTTTTTGGCGGCCTCGGCTGCGCGGATGGCCAGATTCCGGACCTCGTCGGCCACCACCGCAAATCCGGCCCCGGCCTCTCCGGCCCGGGCCGCTTCCACCGCGGCATTCAGGGCCAGCAGGTTGGTCTG
>JBKHDE010000393.1:0-2813 GCA_046541495.1 Desulfococcaceae bacterium | reverse complement strand
TCCTTCATCATCTCCATCATCTGCTGCTGCATCTTTTGGGTGACCGCCTTACGATCATGCCCCTGGGTCAACCGCTTCCCCAACAGTTTTCCGGCTTCCGCAGCGGCCTGCATCACACCCTCTTGTTTGGTCACATCGGGCGTGATTTCCGGGGTGATTTCAGTTCCTTCGCCGTGGACCATATGGATAATGCCGACCTTGCAGGTTTCGCCGTATCCGCAGGTATAGCAGGAAGCGGCGCCTTGACCGATCACCTTCGCCACCGTCTCGATGAAGCTGTACCGAAAAAACATTTCTAAGGCGTCTGCCGGAACCCGGCCGTCCATTCCACCGACGCCGACCGCAACCCCCAGCTTGCCCCAGAGAAGGTCCCCCTCCTGATGTCGAAACTGAAACCAACGTTCGATAAAGGCGTGGGTCAGGGCGTTGAGTGTGGAATAATAATTGGGGGCGCCGATGACGTAAGCATCCGCATTCACAATTTTCTCCCGAAGCGGGGTCATGTCGTCGGTCACCTTGCAGACATTGTCTTTGGCGCATCCCAGGCAGGCGATGCAACCGGAGATGGTTTTTCCTCTCAGAGAGATCAACTCATACTCGAGGCCGGTGTTTTCAAGAACCGTTTCGACCAGCCGGTAGGTGCCGGAGGTCTT
The DNA here is from genome assembly GCA_046541495.1 of Desulfococcaceae bacterium. Classification (GTDB taxonomy): domain Bacteria; phylum Desulfobacterota; class Desulfobacteria; order Desulfobacterales; family Desulfococcaceae; genus JAABSQ01. The sequence continues at coordinate 2,160 of JBKHDE010000393.1, read as the reverse complement.
TTCTTTTCGCGGGCTGCCGGATATGCCTAAAATTTTCATGGATAACTCCTTTGCTCCGTTGGGGATGCTTCCGGGTGACAAACCTCAGCCGAGGTTTTGATGAAAACTTGCAGTTTATTCATAGATATGCTTTGGTGGTTAAGTCAAGCTTCATAAATGGCATCCCCCCCGTATTGAAAAAGGAGGAAGCTGTGGCAATTCCCCAGATCATCAATCCGCCGGAATCCCTGGCCGATCCGCTGGCTCAGGCGGTCCTCAATTCCCTCTCGGCCCATATCGCGATTCTGGATGAAAACGGTGTGATTCTTGAGACCAATCGGGCATGGCGCGCTTATGCTGATGCGGGCGGTGCCGAAGACGCCGTTGATTTCATCGGCGTCAACTATCTGGATATCTGCGACGCCACTACCGGCCCGGATGCCGACAATGCCCACCGGGCGGCCGAGGGGATTCGCTCGGTGATCGCCGGCGAGGCGGCGGAGTTTCTCTTCGATTACCCTTGTCACACGCCGGACGGCAAACACTGGTACTACATGCGGGTGGTGCCGATGGCGACCCGGGGACCGGTCCGGGTGGTGGTGAGCCATGAGGAGATTACGGCCCTGAAGCTGGCGGAGGAAGCCCTTCGGGAACGGGAGCAGGAACTTCAGGATCAAGCGTTACGCCTGGAAGAGGCCAATATCGCCCTCAAGGTGCTTCTGAAGCAGCGGGAGCGGGACAAATCGGATCTGGAGCAGAAGGTCCTTTCCAATGTCCGGGAAATGGTGCTGCCCTATGTGGAGCGGCTCCTGTCGGCCAACCTGAAGCCCCGGGAGCGCTCTTTTACGGAGATCATCAATAACCACCTGAACGAGATCATTTCTCCCTTTCTCCAGCGACTTTCGGCTGCCCACATTTTTCTGACCCCCCAGGAGATGCAGGTGGCCAGTCTGGTCAAGGACGGCCGCACCAGCAAGGAAATCGCCGAGATTCTCACCATCTCGGACACTACCGTCCATTTCCATCGGAAAAACCTTCGGAAGAAGTTCGGACTTAAAAAAACGCGGACCAATTTAAGATCCTACCTGCTGTCGCTTTCATGAGGGGGGCTTTCTGCAAAGGCTCCGGAATAGTTGCATGATCCAGAGGATTCGATGAACAGCCGTGACCGCTTCAGAGAAACCATGGGATACGGCACTCCGGACCGGGCTTCCTATTTCGAGGAGGGGATTCGAAAAGAGGTGATTCGGGCGTGGCGGAAGCAGGGAATGCCGCGCGGTGCGGATCCGGAGCGGCTGTTTCCGTCCGATCCCCGGGTGGAGATCGACCTCGATCTTGAGCCTCGGCCCAAACCCCGGCGGTGGCCCGTCTCCAAAGTCGACCTCAGTGACTTCCGGCGACGGTTCGATCCGGATGATCCCGGCCGGCTTCCCAGAAGGTGGCCGAGGTGTGCCCGGGACTGGGAGAAATCAAACCCGACGGTGATGTTGCGGGTCCATCGCGGGCTGTTTTTGTCCATGGGGGTTTACGGATGGGAGCGGTTTGCCGAGTTGATGCGGCTCCTCATTCAGAAGCCGGATTTCGTGCGTGAGGCGATGGATATCGTCGGTGAATTCTCGGCCGCCCTTGCCGAAAAGGTCCTGCGGCAGACCCTTGTGGATGCGGCCGTCTTTAGCGAGCCCATCGGCGGCAATGACCGGCCCCTGCTTTCCCCCCGAATGTACGAGGAGATTGTGCTCGCCAGCTATCAGCCGCTTTTGGCGGTGCTTCGAAAATATGGCGTGAAGACGATCATCTTCCGCACCTATGCCAACGCGCGACTCCTGATTCCGACGATTCTGAAAGGAGGATTCAACTGCCTCTGGGCCTGCGAGGTCAATGTCGAGGCGATGGATTACCGAAGTATCCGGCGGGAATTCGGGCGGGATCTCCGTCTCATCGGCGGCATCGATCTGGATGCACTGCGCCTGGGAAAGGAGGCCATTCGCCGTGAGATTCAAGAGAAGGTGCCGCCGCTGATTGCGGACGGCGGGTATGTGCCATTGGCGGACGGCCGGGTTCGGGAAGATATTCCCTATGAAAATTATTTTTATTATCGGGAATTGCTGCGGGAGGTGGTGAAAGACCCCATCACCGAATCTGCCCGCTCGAAGTCGTCGTAACCGGCACCGGCAGTTCCCC
>JBKHDE010000392.1:0-2814 GCA_046541495.1 Desulfococcaceae bacterium | reverse complement strand
ATATGGTTTCCCCATATGGTTTCCAATGACCCCGTGGATGCGGGCTGCGCATCACCCTGAAAGGGTATGGACGGCAATATGAACGAAACGGACTCCGGTGTCAATTCCCAAACCGCCTTGAAGACGGCGCCCGATCGCCGATTTCCACTTGACGGGGAAAAGTATCGGCAGTATTAGGTATATTCTTCCCAAATGGATGATTTCGGGTGATCTGCAAATTGCGATTTGCAGGCCGTTTTTTCGTTTCCAATCGTCGACCGATGCGCTATACGCGCATTCTGCCATCGCCTATTTTCGGCCAAACCGAAATCGGTGATACACCGGCAGGAAGACGATGAGGTTTAATTCTTAACTTACTGAAAATATAGATATCGTGAAAGGAGGTCACATCGGGAACCCGCAACAAAGGCTGCCCCCCTTGAATCTGAAGAAGGAAGAAGCGAAGAGATAAATAAAAAAATTCTACATGGAGAAAAGAGATGAAAAAATTATTGGTTCTGTTGGTCATCGGAATATTTGTCCTGCCCTTTGCCGCCCAGGCGGAATATCAGGTGGGAGACAGGGAACTCCAGCTCATCGGTAGCGGTACCAGTGACAACAATTTGGACAACACCATTTTCTCGACTGAACTCAGCTTCGGCTATTTCTTCACCCCGAATCTGGAAGCGTTGATTCGGCAGGGCCTCGGTGTGGTGGATACCGAAGGGAGCGGAAGCGACTGGAACGGCTCGACCCGCCTCGGTGTCGACTACCACTTCGATCTGGACGTCTGGCAGCCGTATATCGGCGTCAGCGTGGGGTATCTCTACGGCGACACCACCGTGGAATCCTTTGTGGCCGGTCCCCAAGCGGGCGTGAAGTATTTCGTCAACAACACCACCTTCATCAATGCCGGCATCGAATATGAATTCGTCTTCGAAGATGCCGACGAGGCCGACGAAGCCTTCGACGACGGCCGATTCGTCTACATCCTCGGTATCGGATTCAAGTTCTAAGTATTGGATTGAGCGATACACGGCCCTGATCTTCGGCGCTTGCCGGGGTTAGGGCCGATTCTTTTTTGACACCCGCCGTTTTATTTCTTATTTTTTTATACAAAATGAATGAACAATGGTCATGAAGCATACCCAATCCACTGCCGGAAGGAGGGATTATGGCGGAATCGAAAGATGCCCGATTCGTTCGGGTCAAAGACCGGGCGGGAAATGAATTCTATTGTCCGATCGATGCCCTGAAAGACATCAACACCGCTACCGAGGAAATACTCGAAAACTGTGTCGACGACGGCACTGCAGGGCGGTACCCCGGCAATATCGAAGTCGAGGACTGATTCAGGCGCCGACGTTGTTTCTCCCTTCGCCCGGTTTTCTCGACTCCGGTCTAGGATTCCCCCCTATTTGAACCGGGTGGTCGGAAACCGGGTGAAGGGTCCACATACGAGCCGATTGCCGGAAAGGTAATTCGGCTTTATTTATTCAAGACGGCGGGATGCGGTCGCGCGATGTCGCCGTTGCGTGCTGAAAGAGGAGATCATGACGGAGCCAACGCGAACCCATCGGGACGGTTTGTATCTGACCAATACCATGACGCGGCAGAAGGAAAAGTTTGTTCCCAGATTCGACGGCGGTCTGGTAAAGATGTTCACCTGCGGCCCTTCCATCTACAGCCGGCCCCATATCGGCAATTACCGCACCTTTCTCTATGAAGACATCCTTTTGCGGTTCCTCGAATTCTCGGGCTATACGGTGGATCGGGTGATCAACTTCACCGATGTGGAAGATAAATCGGTGGCCGAAGCCGAAGAAAAGGGGATTTCCAATGCGGACTTGACTGAACCGGTGGCCGAGACCTTTTTCAGAGAATGCGACCTGCTCCGGATCAGGCTGCCGGAGGTGATTCCGAGATCCTCCACCAGCGTGGACAAGGCGGTGGAATTGATTCAGGAGCTGATTGAGAAAGGCTATGCCTACTGGCACGAGGGGGATGTTTTTTTCGATCCGCTGAAGTTCGAAGGGTTCGGCAGGCTCTACGGCCTCGATATGACCCAGTGGCCGGAAGAGAAGCGGCGGTTTCGGAAAGACACCTATTCCGGCCATCGCTGGAATCTGGGGGATTTCATCCTCTGGCACGGGCTGGAAGGACAATCCGGGGGGATCTACTGGGATACCGAAATCGGCCGGGGACGGCCCGCATGGAATATTCAGGACCCTGCCATGATCTTCAAGCACCTGGGGCCGGCGGTGGACATCAGCTGCGGCGGCATCGACAATATCTACCGGCACCACGACTACAACATCGCGGTCATCGAAGCGATTTCCGGCGATACCTTCGCCCATTACTGGCTTCATGGTGAGCATGTGCTGGTGGACGGAAAAAAAATGTCAAAAAGCCGGAACAACGTGGTGCTGATCGATCATCTGACCGAAGACGGGTTCTCACCGGCCCAGATCCGATTCTATCTGATGCACGATCACTACCGGAAGAAACTCAACCTCTCCGAAAAACGGATGCGGCGTCTTCTGGACCGGTTTGAGGAATTCCTGAAGATGGTCCATTCCGTTACCCAAGCCGACGGCCGAAACAGCGACGGTGCAGCTGAACCCTACATCGACCAGATCGAGGAGCGTTTCATCCTTCACCTGAACGACGACCTGGACGTGCAGGGGGCCTTTGACGCGGTCTATGATGCCTTCGCCCACCTGGCAGAACTCCAAAAAGACGGCCGTCTGAGCCGGGCGGAAGGTGAAAAAGCCACGGCGGCGGTGGACCGGATTGATCAGGTGCTTCGGATTTTATAGCCGATTTCGCGGCGCG
>JBKHDE010000391.1:0-2817 GCA_046541495.1 Desulfococcaceae bacterium | reverse complement strand
TCCAGGGATGCACCGCCCGAGCCTGGTTCGGCGGGCTTCAGGAAAATGCGCACCAGGACTGCTACCGATACGCCACTCCGGCTGAAATCCAGGATTGCCTGGACAGCGTGAACAGCATCACCTTCGACCGCTACACCGAGGAGCGGAAAGAAATGATTAAGCAGCCAGGATAGATGCCCATATCCCGATAATCCGTCGATATTCAAAATGAAGCCAAACAAATATGGAAAACGCCATGCCCCCCAAAAACCCCCGCCGAAAGGTATCCGAATCCCCCACCAATCCCAAAGCTGAAAAGCGGCCTCGGGCCTTTGATGTGGCCGATCTTTACCGGGGGCCGGTGGCGACCGAAGCGACCGCGGCCGAGGAGGCGGCGCCCCTGGATGAAAAGCTCCGCCAAGCCTATTTCTGGGTGGCCAACCACGCCATCATCTCGCCCTTTTACGACATCGAGTATGACGACGGGCCGGGGCAGCAATTTACCTTCGGAGACCGGAAGATCGTCGTCAACCTGCCGTCGGGGCAGAGCTACTCCAGCTACGTGCTGCTGCCGCTGCTCAACCTGGCGGTGCGGCGGCGGTGTCTGCTGGTGGGCGGGCCGGGCCGGGGAAAGACCGCCATCGCCATTCTCATGGGGGTGCTGGCCGGTTACAGCCTCACCGACATCCGCCGGGCCATCCAGCACGGCCAGCCTCAGATGACCATTGCCGATCTGCTGGGAAACCCGCTGCCTTCCACCTTGGTAAATGCCGAAAAGATGGAGGACGTCAAGATCGCCTGGCGCAAGTGGCTCTCCATGCGGATCAAGATCATTGACGAATACAACCGGATTCCCACCCGGACCCAGTCGGCCCTGCTCACGGTAATGGCGGACAACTACGCCGAAATCCTCGACCAGATCTACGAATGTCCCGAGGCGGCCTGGTACCTTACCGCCAATGACGACGGGGGCCGCGGCACCTATCAGGTGATCGAGGCCCTTCGGGACCGCATCGACGTGGTGGTCAAGGCCCTCCATTTCAATACCCGGTTTTTGAACGAACTGCTCTTGCGCATCGAGGACGATGTGCGGCCCGAAGACATCGTGCCGCCGGAGATCATCTTCGACAACGGCGAAATCGACCGGATGAACCGGGAGATCCGGTCCGTCCGGCTTCCCCCGGAGCTTCGCCGCAGAATCGAGTTTTTCACGGCCCAGTTCGAGTTCTGCGAGGAGGGAGCCCGGCAGCTGGAGTACATGACCAAGGACACCGTGAAATTGGCGGCGGTGGACTGGCACCACGTGGTCAACACCGGCACCGGCAAGGACAAATCCAAGGATCTGGGGCTTCAGACCCAAAACGGGCTCTCGGTCCGGGCCATGCTTACCGGGCTCATCTACGTCAAAGCCATGGCCTATTTCCGGGGCGCGGCGGAGGTCGATTTCGAGGATGTTCGACAGATTCTTCCCTTCGTGCTCCACGACAAACTGGTCCAGTATCCGGACGCGCCCTTCTTCGAAAAAGAAGGAAACGGCGCCTTCCGCACCGATCTCATCAGCTGGATTCGCCATCTGTTCAATGAATCCTGCAATGTCGGTTTTACCGAAATCATCCCCTTTATAAAGTAACTGTTCCCCTGAATGGCGGGCCAGCGCATAAGCGCAGCAATCTCCCATGTTGAGCCGGGCCGGATGGCGCCCTTTACCGAATTTTCGCCAGGCGCGTCTGGCCAATGCATAGTGTTCCTGGGTAAAGGGAATGATTTCGATGTTAGCATGATGACACAGCAAATCGAATTCCCGGCCTCCCGGTTCCCCGGTTTTTGCTTCAATGACAATACTCGATTCTAAGGCGTTTACGCTGCTCATCAGTCGTATCGGATCTTCTTCGATGGCCATAGCCATTGCTTCGGCTTCGGGCTCCGCAAGTAAAAGGGCGATCACTGCGGAAGAATCGATAACCATTACTCCAGGCCCCCGTTTGAATCGTAGCCGATAATGTCATCCGGCAATCTCGGGTCCAGCCTGGGCAAAGCCGCGCAGCGTTTTGAAATGTTCATAATTTTTTCGAAGACATCTGGGGCGGTTTTTTCCCCTCGAAGGCGCAACAAACGTTCTTCTAGAGCGATAGTGATGGCGCTGGTCAGGTTTTCCCCAGTTTGTTCGGCCACTTGCCTCGCAAGTTGTTCGGTCCTGGGATTTTCAATCGTAATGATCTCTCTCTGGAGTTGTTCGTCAAAGGCATTTTAGGCGGACCGGATCGGCACCCGGCCGGAGTTCGTGCCTGGAAGGACCTGTTTCCCGCTATCGCCGGCTTAATCGCATCGGAACCGAAAAAGCTTCCCGCCGCCGTAATCAACGCGCTCTGCAATCTGTCGGTGGAAAGGGGCGCTGATCCGGACAAATGGATCGATACGGCCATATCCGTGGCGCCGCTGTGTCCGGATGGCCGCACCTTTCTGAAGGCGGGCCAAGCTGCGGCCTGGCGATGGGGGATGGCCCATTACCGGGAAGGGGCCTTGTCCTTGCTCCCGGACCTGCCGACGGCGGTGACCGCCGCCATTCTCGATTTGCCGGAGGGAGCGACGTCGCTTATGTGAAGATGGTTCTGAGGAACATGGCGGCGGATCCATGGTACGATCCGGCGGAACTGCCGGATCGCCAATACAAGACCTTATCCCTTATGGGCAGGGTAGGCGGGTTTCGAGGATTCGGGGGCGAATTCCTGAATCCGCCTCGGGCTGCAACCGGAAGCGACGGTCAGATTTATCTTTTCGACAGCGATGCCGCCTTTGTTCTCCATGCGGACCGATTCGGCGCCACCCTGCACCGGGCCG
>JBKHDE010000390.1:0-2906 GCA_046541495.1 Desulfococcaceae bacterium | reverse complement strand
TGAGCGCCCGATCAAACAAAGCCCGTTCCAATTCCTCGGACGGTTCCCAGGTGAACTTTTCCCGGAACCGCTTCCGGGCGAATCGGTCGGCGGCGTTGATGAGGTTTTCCGGATCATTCGGGGAGGGAAAACCGCCCATCATTTCGGCGATGACGCGGTTCATCTCGTCGACATAAGCCTGGTCGATGCCGCCTTGGGCGTCGAATTGGAAGTAACTGTAACTCGCATGGACGATCTCGACCGGGTTTCGGTTCACCAATTCCACCACGATTTCGACACAGCGGACGCGGGTGTTTTTATATTCGGGCAATCTGATCGTCGCGTCTTTTTCAAACAGTTTTTTGTGCTGTACGGTCGTAAGCTGTTTGAAGGTGTCGTCTTCGTTGACGAGAAAAGATTTTATGGAAAAACCCATCATTTCCCTCCCAGTCGATTCGTCGGGATTCAAAACAGGGCCTTTTTACCATGGATACGGATGACAAATCCAGAACAGATCACGGCAGAGACAGAGATATTCCCCTGATTCCCGCCCGGATGCTCAACGAATTCGTATATTGCCCGCGGCTGGCCTATATGATGTGGGTTCAGGGGGAGTTCGCCCACAACGCCTATACGGTGGAAGGGAAGATTCAACACCGTCGGGTGGATAAAAAGACCGGGCATTTGCCGCCCGCCGGCGAAGATCACGACAAGATTCATGCCCGCTCCGTAGATCTGTCTTCGGCGACCATCGGGGTGACGGCCCGGCTGGACCTGGTGGAAGGGGAGGACGATCATGTGTCGCCGGTCGATTACAAACGCGGCAAACGGCCTCATGTCGCCGGCGGCGCCTACCAATGCCATTCGGGGGTTCTCTATTTCATCGCTTCCAAGGAGCGGGTCCGGGTCGCTTTCGATGATCAGCTCGTCTCCGGTACCCGGCAGGCGATCACCGACCTGCGAACAGCGGCCGCCGCCGGTGAAATTCCGCCCCCGCTGGAAGACAGCCCGAAATGCCCGAAATGTTCCCTGGCCGGCATCTGCCTGCCCGATGAGCTGCAATTTCTAAGCACGGCCGCTGCTTCTCCGCGGCCGATTTTTGCTTCTCTTGAGAAAGGGCTGCCCCTGTATGTCCAGTCCAACCGGGCCTACATTCGAAAAGACGGCGAGCGGTTCGTCATCCAGGAGAACCGGGAAACGGTCGCCGAAGCCCGAATCGGCGACACCTCCCAGGTGGCGCTTTTCGGATTGGCCATGCTGACCACGCCGGCGCTGCATGAGTGTTTTCGCCGGGAGATTCCGGTCACCTATCTGAGCTACGGCGGTTGGTTTATGGGGCATACCGTCGGTACCGGCGCCCGGAACGTGGAAACCCGCACGCATCAATACCGGGCCAGCTTTGATCCGGCCGTTTGCCTGAAACTTGCCCGCGGATGGGTGCGGGCCAAAATCGCCAACTGCCGGACCCTTCTGCGGCGGAATTTTCGAGGTGAAGGGGCGGAAGAAGCGGTTTCACCGGATCTGATGGGCGCATTGCGATCCGATATGGGCCGGGCCGGTCGAGCCGAGAACCTTGAAATGCTCTTGGGCGTCGAAGGCGCTGCTGCGAACCGTTTTTTTCAGTGTTTCCCAAAAATGCTCCGGACCGATACCGGGTGGGGGGATGCCTTTGATTTCAACGGCCGAAACCGACGGCCGCCCAAAGACCCGGTCAATGCGTTGCTGTCTTTCGCCTATTCCATGCTGGTTCGGGAGTGGACGGTGGCCTTGTCCGCGGTGGGGTTGGACCCGTTTCGGGGGTTTTATCATCAGCCCCGTTTCGGCCGGCCCGCCTTGGCGTTGGATATGATGGAGCCGTTTCGACCTTTGATCGGGGATTCAGTTGTTCTGACGGTCGTCAACAACGGCGAGATCCGGCCCGGTGATTTCATTCGAACGCCCGGAAGCTGCGCGCTGGTGGACACCGGGCGCAAGAAATTCATCGCGGCGTTCGAACGGCGGATGGGGCAGGAAATCACCCATCCCATTTTCGGATACCGGATCAGCTACCGACGGTTGCTGGAGGTGCAAGCCCGCCTGCTGGTTCGATTTTTGGCCGGTGAAATCCCCCGGTATCCCAATTTTGTTACCCGCTGAAAGAGGGCCGATATGGATCATCTCTATATGGTTTTCTATGACATTCGATGCCAGCGCCGGTGGCGGCGTATTTTCAAGAAAATGAAAGGATACGGGGAGTGGGTCCAACTGTCGGTTTTTCAGTGCCGCTTGGGCAAGGTCCGTGCCCTGGAAATGGAGGACGCGCTCCGCACCTTGGTGAACCAGCGGGAGGATCACATCCTTATCATGGATTTCGGCCCTGCGGATGCTATTCGGCCCAAAGTCCGAAGCATCGGCAAGGCGTTTTCCCCCATTGAAAGGCGAGCCATTATCATTTGATTTCTTTTTTGCCGCCCGATGCGAGCGCTCCGGTGATGACCGATTCCCGGGCACCGCTCGAATCGGTATAGCTCTTTGACAATTCAAGGAAATATGATAAAAGAATCTGCATTGAAAGCGAACCGGAGGGAAAGAATACGAGTCTTTCCTTACCGCTCGCAAACCCGGCTGAGAATTCAGGGAATTCCAACACTTGGAAGCGGGCCGTTTTCCGGGGCTTCCCGCCCCGGCCTCATTGAAGCCTTCCAACTTCCTCAATCTCTCCGGCCTGGGGAAAGTTTTCCGGGGCTTCCCGCCCCGGCCTCATTGAAGCCATGATTATTTATACCGGTTCGGCATCGTATCGCGGGTTTTCCGGGGCTTCCCGCCCCGGCCTCATTGAAGCAACCCCGACGCCACGGCGGACGTGAGTAAGATCCTGGTTTTCCGGGGCTTCCCGCCCCGGCCTCATTGAAGCTAAGATAGGATTGTTATGACATATTTACCTGAAC
>JBKHDE010000389.1:0-2915 GCA_046541495.1 Desulfococcaceae bacterium | reverse complement strand
TTTGTCAGCGAGCTGATGCTGCCCCTGATTCAGCCGCTGGTGGCCAAGCTGAACCGGGTGGAGGGGTATGCCGTCATCACCGACAAGGCCCTGTCGGAGATACCGGCCGGCCTCGATCCGGTCTACAGCTACGAGGAACTGCTGGAGGCCGAATCCCCCGAATTCGAATGGCCCCTGATCGATGAGCATTCCGCCTACAGCGCCTGCTATACGTCCGGAACCACCGGCAAGCCCAAGGGGGTCTATTTCTCCCACCGGTGCATCTATCTGCACACCATGGCCATCGCCCTTCAGATGGGTATCGGCATTCAGGATGTGGTGATGCAGACGGTGCCGATGTTTCACTGCCACGGGTGGGGATTTTTCTTTGCCGCCGCTTGCGTCGGCGCCAAACTCGTGCTGCCGGGAGTCTATACCGCCGAGACCACCGAGGTATTGGTGGACCTGATGATCTCCGAAAAGGTCACTGTCACCTGCGGGGCCCCGGCCATTTTCATGCCGATGCTCGACTATATCCGGGGTCTGCCGGAAAAGCCGGATTTTTCAGGGCTTCGCATGGCCTCCGGCGCCTCGGAGCCGTCTCTGGCCCTGATGCGGGGATTCCGGGAACTGGGCGGGGCCGAGATCATTCATGCCTACGGTGCCACCGAGACCACCCCGATCGCCACCGCCAACCTGCTCAAGCCCACCCTGCGGCACCTGCCGGAGGAGGACCGGTGGGCGCTGAAAAAGAAGCAGGGGCTTCCGGTCCCCGGAATCGATCTCAAGGTGGTGGACCCCGAGGGCCGGGAGGTGCCCCACGACGGCAAGAGTGTCGGCGAGATTCTGATCCGCGGCCCCTGGGTGACGACCGCCTATTACAACGATCCGCGTACGGAAGAATCCTTTGTGGACGGTTTCTGGAAGAGCGGGGACATGGGTACACTCGACGAAAACGGATATCTCAAGGTAACCGACCGCCTTAAAGATGTGATCAAGAGCGGCGGCGAATGGATCTCCTCCATCGACCTGGAAAATGCGATCATGGCCCACCCCGGGGTGCGCGAAGCGGCGGTGGTGGGGCTTGCCCATCCCAAATGGGAGGAGCGGCCTTTCGCCCTGGTGGTGCTTCGGGAGGATGCCGAAGGAAAGACGGACCCGAAGGAGATTCGGGATTTCATCGCACCGGGGTTCGCCAAATGGCAGCTTCCGGACGAGATCCGGTTTGTGGCGGAGATCCCCAAGACCAGCGTCGGCAAATTCTCTAAAAAGCACATTCGCGAGCAGTATCGGGATGCCTACCAGTCGGCCGGGTAAACCTGTTGATTCAAAATCCCCGGCCATTCGAAAAATCGGGCATTCATTACCGAATACCTCAAAAATGAAGGCCGGTTTCACCTTCTGTCCGATGGGACCGGCGAAAAGGAGGCTGATATGATCCTCGCATCCCAAAAGAACATCCAAACCTATTCCGACCTGGGCGTCTGGGGCCGTCGCACCCTCATCGATTATTTCAAGGCCCATGCCCAAGAAAGTCCCGACCGGGTCTGCATCATCGATCCGCCCGACAAACAGGGCCTGGTCGGCCTGGAGCCGGAGCGGCTTACCTACCGGGAGCTGGACCGGGCGGTCGATGCGGTCGCCTCCGGCCTGGCGGCGGCCGGTCTGAAAAAGGACGACGTGGTCGTGGTCCAGATGCCCAACTGCTGGGAGCTGGCCATGCTCTATCTTGCGGTGAGCCGGGCCGGCGGCGTCATTTCACCGGCCCCGGTCCTCTGGCGGAAGGCGGAGCTGGGCTATATCATCGGCCACACGCAGGCGGCCCTGGTGATCACCGTCTCCGAATTCAACGGGTTCGATCATCGGGCCCTGGCGGAGTCGCTCCGGTCCGATTACCCCTCCATACAAAAGGTGCTCACCCTGGCCGATATTCGGCAGATGTGCAATGAACCGATCTCCGACCGGCTTGAGCAGGTCCCGGTAACCGCCGACGACATCTTCACCATCTGCTGGACCTCGGGGACGGAGTCCGAACCCAAGGGATGCCCCCTGAGCCACAACAACTGGATCGGCATCGCCACCATTCAGGACGCCACCGGCATGCGGGCCGGGGATACCCTGCTCACGGCCGGCCCCCTGGTCAACATGGCCTCGGTGGGAACCGTCTTCACCCCCTGGATCGTCTTGGGCGGCGCCCTGGTCCTGCACCATCCCTTCGACCCCAAGGGATTCATCGGGCAGATCCTGTCGGAGCGGCCCCACTACACCCTTCTGGTGCCGGCCGTGGCCAACATGATCGCCAAACATCCCCAGGTCGACGCCTTCGATCTCTCCTGTTTTCGCACCATCACCCTCGGCTCGGCGCCGCCCTCTCTCTGGACCATGGCAGAATTCAAGCGGCGATGGGACGTGGATATCGGCAATATCTGGGGACAGAACGAGGGAACCGGAATCGTGGCCGGCCTGGCCGACATCCCCGACATGGAGAAGCGGGTGGACCACTTCCCCTGGTGGGGCAAGCCGGGGTCTCACTGGGAATCCAGCGCGAGTCGAGTCGTAACAGTAAAGATTCTCGATCCGGAAGGAAAGGAGCTGACGGAACCGGGGGCGGTGGGGGAGCTCGCCTACCGAGGCCCCGGGCTCATGGCCGAATACTACCGGAACCCGGCGGCCACCGAGCGCAGCTTCACCGAAGACGGCTTTTTTCGTACCGGAGACCTCTTTCAGATCCGGGAAGGCGACTGCATCTCCTTTTTCGAGCGGAGCAAAGACATCATCATCCGCGGCGGGTACAACATCAGCTCCCAGGAGGTGGAAAACCATCTGCTGTCCCATCCAAAGGTTCAGGAGACGGCGGTGGTCGGGATGCCGGATGAAAAGTTGGGGGAGCGGATGTGCGCCTATGTGGTGCCGGTGCCCGGCGAAAGGGTTTCTTT
>JBKHDE010000388.1:0-2916 GCA_046541495.1 Desulfococcaceae bacterium | reverse complement strand
TATCTTCACTTGTCCGACCTGCACCTGACCTCCATCGAAAACAAAGGCCCGGTCGACGCCTTCAACCAGGCTGTCGTGACGCGATCCATGGTTGACATGATTCGGGAATCGAAATTCGCGGTCGATTTTGTCGTCATCACCGGTGACATCGCCAGAATGGCGAAACCGGAAGAGTACGCGGTGTGCGAGGTGTTCTGTTCGAAATTGCTGGATGCCCTGGGGATTGATCGGGACCGCCTGTTTCTGGTTCCGGGAAACCACGATGTGGACCGAAGCAAGATCACCAAAAAGCACATCAAGAGCTTCTACGGGTTCGAGGACCAGGACGAAATCACCGAAACCCTGACCGACCCGGATCTCTTCCCCATTCTCATGCGAAAGTTCCAAGCCTTCAACGCCTTTTCGGAAAAGGCGATGGGCCGGCGCCTTTTTGATGATGCCGATTTCTGGTATGTCGAGCGGTTGAATTTGCGGCAATCCGGCGGGGAATTCGGAATCAACATGGTCGGTTTGAATTCCTGCCTTTTTGCCGGGTACGACGGCGATGAGGATCGAAAACTGGCTTTGGGGCTCTATCAGGTCGAGGCTGCGCTGGAAAGCATGGAAAATGGCGACCTTTCGATCTGCTTTTTCCACCATCCCTTTGCCTGTTTTCATCCCGAAGACAAGGTTTCTCGAAATCAATTGATGAACCGGTTCGACCTGATTCTCACCGGCCACCTCCATGATCCGGCCAATGCTTTCACTCGGGATGCCGCCGGTCAAGCTCTGATCATCGGTGCAGGGGCGGGATTCGAAACCCGGACGAGTCGAAATTCTTTCAATTTGGTTGAAATCGATCCGGAGACCGGTGCCGGAATCGTTCAATTTTACAAGTACCTGCCGGATCACAACCGGTGGAAGAAAGATACCGATGTGAATCCCTCTTCTGAGGATGGCTGTTTTTCTTTTCAGATCCCTGGACTCATTTCGAAAAGAAAGCGCAACAAGAAGACACACCGAAGTGAGCAAAGATCGAATGCGGCATCGGACGCAAAGGTTCAAACTCGTGATCCATTGGAATCGCAAATACAGGATTACAAGACCAAAATAGAAGCGTTTCACGAATATCTGCCGGTTATTGGGTTCAAAACCCCGCTACGGGTGCGGATTCGGATCGAAGATGTCTATGTGCCTCTGAGAGCGATGATCGATTTAAGAGCCACGGGAGATTCCTGTTTCGCGGATTCGGAGGATGCCGAGAAATGCCTGAAGGAAAGGGGAGAAGGGCGTGAAATTTCCGTGCCGGATGCATTCAAGGAGGCCCATCGACTGAACCGGCGGGGCATCGTCATTCTTGGTGATCCCGGTTCCGGAAAAACCACTCACCTGAAACGACTGTTGATATGGTGCCTTTGCGGAGGGTTGGCGAAATTGGGTTTGCCGGACGACACCATCCCCGTATTTCTTTCCTTGC
Source organism: Desulfococcaceae bacterium (assembly GCA_046541495.1). Taxonomy (GTDB): domain Bacteria; phylum Desulfobacterota; class Desulfobacteria; order Desulfobacterales; family Desulfococcaceae; genus JAABSQ01. Next base: position 1,460 of record JBKHDE010000388.1, on the reverse strand, counting down.
GGGAATTGAAAAACCTCGATATCGGCATCGACACCTTCATTCAAACGCAGCTCGACCAACCGCATTTGAAGATGCCGGCCGGGTTCGGGGAGCGGCTTCTGGCTCGCGGCAACCTGTTGCTTCTCTTTGACGGGTTGGACGAAGTGGCTGAACCCGAACAGCGAGTCCAGGTATCCAAATGGATCGAAGATGCCGAAAAGGTCCACCGATCTTGCCGGTTCGTGGTCACCTCCCGGTTTGCCGGCTACACGCCCGAGGTTCGATTGGGCGGCGCCTTCATCGAAATGCACATGCGGCCCTTGTCTGAGAAGCAGGCCGAAAAATTTATCCACAACTGGTACCGAAGCGTAGAAACAGGGATCGCCTCGGATGCCGAGCTGCCCTCAGAGGTCGCAAAAAAACAGGCGGATGAGATCATCAGACGTCTGAAGCAGCCGGAGTTTCGCGCCCGGCGTATATTGGCCATGACCCGGAATCCGTTGCTGTTGACCAATCTGTGCCTGGTGCATCGCGACAGAGGGTATCTGCCCCGGAACCGGGCGCGTTTGTATGAAGAATGCATCGAAGTGCTGTTGGAATTATGGCGCGGTGCTATCGGTTTCAAAGGCAGGGTGACGGCGGACACCGGCCGAAAAATTCTTCAGCCGGTCGCTCTCTGGCTGCACGGAAAAGAGGAGCGCACCCGTGCCACGGCGGAAGAACTGAAACCGGTTATCGAACCTGCCTTGAAATCTGTCGGATGGCGACATGGATCGGCTGCGGGTTTTTTAAAGATTGTGCGAGACGACAGCGGGCTTCTGACCGGGTGGGATTCGGAAAGCTACGGGTTCATGCACCTGGGTTTTCAAGAGTATTTGGCTGCCCGGGAAATTCGCCGGTCGTACTTTGAAGACAAGGGCGTGATTCAGCGCTTGGCGGATCAGTTCGGCAAAGGGTGGTGGCAGGAGGTGATTCTGCTCATGCTGGCGCTTCGGGAAGAGCCGTCTCTTTTTACGCCGTTCATGCGGGAAGTGGTCCAGCGGCCGGCCTTTACCGGGCATTCGGAGCTGGTGGAAATGTGCCTGGACGATGCCTTGGAGACTTCACCCGAGCCTTTTGAGGAATTGATCAGGGCCGATCCACAGAAAAACCGGGATTTATGGGAACGACAATTGTACGCCTTGCGTATTCTGGAACGTCTTGACGAAGATGCTGTGAAGGCGGTTCTCGAATCGATCAAAAATCACCCATCCGATGAGATACGGCAATGGGTACAAGAACGATTGAAGCAGGAGGCGCAAGAGGTTATCTATTCCGACCCGGGCGGTTATGAACTGGTTTGGATTCCCGGGGGGAAATTCATGATGGGGTCGACCAAACCCGAGGAGGGCCATTATGATGATGAAGAACCGGTCCATGAAGTACATGTGCCTGGCTTTTTCATGGGTCGATATCCGGTGACCAACGAAGAGTACGCCCGG
>JBKHDE010000387.1:0-2957 GCA_046541495.1 Desulfococcaceae bacterium | reverse complement strand
GGAAAGCACCGACCGCGTGGTGATCAACGTCGCGCATGTCAATGATCCGCCGACCGCGGTCGTTCCCGAACCGATGACGGTAATGGAGGGTGAAACGGTTCGAATCGATGCCGGGGAGTCCCATGACCCCGAGACCGCAGTTCTCAGCTTCTCCTGGCGGCAAACCGCCGGCCCGGTGATCGATCTCCCGAATGTGGCCGATTCCATTCTGGAATTCACCGCACCGATGACAAACACCGACAGCACCGTGCTGCGGTTTGAAGTCACCGTCACAGATGAGGGAGGACTTCAGGCTTCCGGCGAGGCGATCGTCAATGTCACCTGGGATAATGAGGCGCCCGTAGCGAATGCCGGCGAAGAAAGTGTTGTTCAGGAAGGCGCCGGTACCCAGAAACTCTCGGCCATGGACTCCTATGATCCCGACGGACGAATCGAGGCTTTCTATTGGACCCAGACGGAAGGCCCCACCGTCATCCTTTCTGATCCGACCGCCGCGGAACCGACGTTTGTGCTCCCGCCGGTCGCCGGCGAACCCGAGACGCACCTGGTGTTCCGGTTGAAAGTCAAGGATGAACGGGGCCTGGAAGCCGAAGACGAAGTTCGAGTGATCGTCACCGAGGCCGGGGAGACCGGATTCGGTGACGGCGAGCCGGTATTCTTGTGCGACACCGGAAAATTCATTCGGGTTTCCACACCTGAACCGGGAAATCTCGTGGGCCTTATCAGTATCCCGGTGACCGCGGAGGGCACCCCGGTGTTGCCTTACGGCCTCATGGAAATCGTCATCAAGTGTGATGTGCCGGGTGACCCGGTGAACCTGACGGTGGACCTGCCCGAACCGGCCGATTCGGAATGGGCCTTCCTCAGCCTCAAGGCCGACGGCGAATGGGCCGCGCTGGCCGACCGCTCCGCATTCACACAAGACGGAAAAACAGTGACGTTGTCTCTCGTGGATGGCGGCCCTGCCGACCAAGATGGGATGGAAAACGGCCGGATTCTGCTTCAAGCCGCACCCGGAGAAATGCCGGCTTCTTCTGAAGACACAACCGGCGATTCGGATGGCGGAGGCGGCGGAACCTGTTTTATTACCGCCAGTCTGACGGATTGGGGCACCGTCGGTATGCAGGTTCTCCTGCTGCTGTCTGCTTGTCTGGTGTTCGGCCTGATCCGCCGAATTCGTTAGCAATAACAAAGGGATGTGAGGACGGTGATTTCGCCCTCACATCCCTTGATCCTTCAGAAAATCCCAAAATCTTTCTTTCCCCCTGCTGTCCCGCAGAGTTAAACCCGATCTCCTCTCAATTCACACCGCAAAATAAAAAATACCCAGACCCGGCGTATAAAGTGTATGATTTTACCACGCGAGCCTGCCTTTTCAACTTTTCATCGACTTCTAACAAACTTTTAACACAATCCTAACATTCGGGGGGTAGGGTATCGGCCACAGTGATCGAATTGATCAGAACCTGTTTTTATTAAACCCCAAATCAGGAGGAAAACATGCTCAGAAAAAATCCCGTATTGGTAGCGGCAATTGCATTGGTGATGGTCTTCGGGGCCGGGTCGGCTTTTGCCGAAAAAATCATCATTAAAGGCTCCACCACCGTTTTGCCCATCGCCCAGGAAGTGGCCGAGGCCTACATGAAGGCCTATCCCGACGTCAAGATCACCATCTCTGGAGGCGGTTCCGGAAACGGGGCCAAGGCGATCATCGACGGCACCACCGATATCGCGAACATGTCCCGATTCATCAAGGACAAAGAGGTGAAGATGGCGGTTGAAAAAGGCGCCTATCCGGTTCCCTTCGCGGTCGGCTACGACAGCATTATTCCGGTGGTGCATCCCGACAACCCGCTGGAAGACATTTCCCTGGACCAACTCAAGCAGATTTACATGGGCAAAATCACCAATTGGAAGGAAATCGGCGGGCCCGATCTTAAAATCGTGGTGATCTCCCGGGATACCTCCTCCGGAACCTACGAGGTGTGGGAAGAAAAAGTCCTGAATAAAGAGCGGGTCTTCCCGGGCGCCCAGCTCCAGGCCTCCAACGGCGCGGTGGCCACCTCGGTCGCCAAAAACAAGAATGCCATCGGCTATGTCGGCATCGGCTACCTCAGCGATGAACTCAAGGCCCTCACGGTTGACGGCGTCGAAGGCACCATAGACACCACCCTGAGCGGCAAATTCCCCGTCAGCCGCGCGCTGTTCATGTTCACGAGGGGTTGGCCCGAGGGCGAGACCCTCAATTTCATCAATTACCTCATGCATCCGGAAAAAGGCCAGAAGTATGTCGAAAAGGTCGGATTCGTTCCCCTTTGGTAGACCGTGACCGGAATGCGACACCCGCATTCGACTGAATACAAAAGGCGCAGGGGCGGCGATATTCACCGCCCCTGCGCATCATTTTTAGGAGAATACATCCGTCATGGCGAATAAAAGAAAGACCGCCGAAAAGGCGATGAAGGCCGTTTTTTTCAGCGTGGCAACCGCTTCCATCGCCGTCCTTTGCATGATCATGCTGTTTCTGTTCATGGAAGGATTGCCGATCTTCAAAGAGGTTTCGGTGAGCGGCTTCATTTTCGGCGAATACTGGTATCCCACTTCGGATCCGGCCGACTTCGGTATTTTCCCCCTGATTGTCGCCTCTCTCTCGGTTACGGCGCTTTCTTCGATGATCGCCATTCCATTAGGAGTGATGACCGCCATTTACCTGGCGGAACTGGCATCGAGGCGGGTGGCGGAAATCGTCAAACCGATGGTAGAGCTTCTGGCCGCCTTGCCGTCGGTGGTGATCGGGTTCTTCGGAATGGTGGTCGTGGCCCCCTTCATCCAGGATTTCTTCAATCTTTCCACCGGTCTCAACATGTTCAACGCGGCCCTGATGCTGGCCTTCATGTCCATCCCCACCATCACCAGCATCTCGGAAGACGCCATCTACAGCGTGCCCACCGCCCTCA
>JBKHDE010000386.1:0-2966 GCA_046541495.1 Desulfococcaceae bacterium | reverse complement strand
GCCATCCTGACCATCCTTCCTAATCCTGGCCATCCTGATTCAAAACAGCCCTGCCTTGCGAATCAGGATCTCCAGGATGTAAAAGGATATCCAGGATAATCCCGTGCCATCCCATCCATCTTTTTTCATTTGCAGCCTGTCCGGGTCCGCTTTGGAAATCATTTCATTTGTTTTTCTTCAATAGCTGGTCCAGACCCGCAAACGGATTGTGGGTGAAATCCGAACCGCTCTCCTCGCCCGAATCCGGGCCATCCTGCCACTCCGATTCCAAGTCCCGGGAGTGTTCATTGTCGTGGCAATAGATGCACAGCAGCTCCCAGTTGCTGCCGTCCGGAGGATTGTTGTCGTGGTTGTGGTCCCGGTGGTGGACCGTGAGTTCCCGAAGCTTCTTGCCTGAAAACTCCCGTCCGCACCGCCCGCAGACATGGGGATACATCTTCAGTGCCCGCTCCCGGTAGGTTTTCTCCCGCCGCTCCCGATCGCGCCGGGCTTCGGTTACCGCCTGACTTTCCGTTCTCGATTTGTTTTGATTCATAAAAACACCTTTCCCTGCATCTTAATGCTTCCGCGGCGAAATCATCACGTATCACATGGCCAATCGGCTCTGCCTATAAGAACCGAACTGGGTGCTTTCATCCCGCTGCGATTTTATCGTTTTGTTCTGATTTCAAAGGTACGTTTTTTCGATTCGGTCCATTTTCCTGCCTGAAAGATAACGATCCACCTATGGACATCCATTTTAACGCTTGAATCAGAATAGGAATCTTCGTATGATTCTGATTATGCCTATAAAGAAAGACTGATATCGAATTTACTCGTTTCCCATCCAATGAGTCTCCGCTAAAACCATTTCGTTGCTTTTGAAGGATAATATATCATTGTGCCGAATCCAAAAGCAAGGAATGATCAAAAGCACACTAAAAGAAGGAAAAGAGCAACCATGGGGTTGGACAGCCCAAACCTGAATCTACAGAACCTAATGGCGGAAAATAATGATGACAAACTCAAGAGAGACCGACCCACAGGACGAATTGCCGGAGAATCAGCAAACCCAGAATACGGAATCGGAATCCTTTACGGAAGAGGAAACCTCGGCCTTAGAGGAAAACGAAGAAGAAGAACTTCTGGATCAGTTGATGAGAACGGCCCGGGAAAAAGGGGCCACCGATATTCATCTGGACCCGGTACCGGACGGTTTGCTGATCCGGTTTCGGGTGGACGGCGGCATTCGACCCTTTGAAACCCTGGCATGGGACGAGGCAAAAAAACTGCTGATTCAGATTCGGGTGCGGACGGAACTCGATTTCGGCAGGGTATTCACCCCCATGGAGGGGCAATTCACCTGGACGAGCGAGGATGCGGCCAAGGATGTTCGGGTCACCCTTATTCCCATCGGCGACACCGAATCGGTTCATCTGCGCATCCTCACCCCGCCGGAGGCGCTCACCGATATCACCCGGCTCGGCTTCGGTGACCGGGACCTGGAGATCGTTCGCCGAAACCTGAGCCGTCCTCAGGGGCTGGTGATCGTCGCCGGCCCAACCGGTGCGGGCAAATCCACCTCTCTCTATTCTTTGGCCTCCACCTTTGATCTGGCCGGCATCATCGCCGTCAGCATTGAAGATCCGGTGGAGTTCACCATTCCGCACATCCGCCAGCTGGAGGTGGACGATCGCCACGACCTCACCATGTACGAAGGGCTTCGGGTGCTGCTTCGCATGGACCCGGACCTGTTGATGGTCGCGGAAATCCGGGATTCCAAATCGGCGGTCACCTCGGCCCGGGCCGCGGCAGCAGCAAGGTTCGTTCTGGCCACTCTCCACTCCCGGGACGCGGCGGCGGCCGTCGAGGCCTTCCATTACCTGTCGGTCCCCTACAGCATATTGGGCGGATCTCTCCGGGTGATCATCGCTCAAAACCTGGTCCGAAAACTCTGCACCGAGTGTCGAAGCCCCCGGAACCTGGATGAAGAAGAGAAAAAATTATTCGAGTTCGTCCAAATGACCCCGCCCGAGACGGTGTATGAAGCCGGCGGATGCGAAATCTGTGACCAATACGGATATCGCGGCCGCACCGGTATTTTCGAGGTGGTCGAAATCGATGAAGACCTCGGCCGGGAAATCGCCAACGGACGCTCCCAGCTCGAACTGCGCCGGCTGTTTCGGGAGCGTGGTTTTCGGACCATGATCGAAGACGGCCTCGAAAAGGTGGCCAACGGCATCACCTCCCTGGAAGAAATCCTGAATCTTTACTGGCCCGGGGCCCAGGACGGGATCGAATTCGACCTCGGCAGCTGGAAGGAAGAATACCTGGGGTAAGTAAAATGACCGTCAGACCCCGGGGTGGCCGAGACTGGTCATGGCCCACATTTATTATTTTTCTAATGAAACCCTAATAAAATCCTAACAATCGAGGGTTATATTCAACCCATCCCAAGGACACATCCCCCCGTGTCCATCCCCCCCAAGGGCGGCCGTTTCGGCCGCCCTTTTTTCTTTTCCCCTTCGCCCGGTTCCGAATTCGACCCGATCCGATTTCACATATTTCTAACCCTCTTCTTATACAGCCCTAACATAGAAGCGGTACATTTTCTTTCGTTCAAGTTTATGAGATGATTATACCTATTTATATCCGCTTCCGAAAAGGGAGGAAAAAAAAGACATGAAAGCCGACCTTCACGTTCATTCCAAGTTTTCCAAGCGACCGTCCCAGTGGGTCCTCCAGAAAATCGGCTGTCCCGAAAGTTTTACGGAACCGCTTCAGATCTATCAGATCGCCCGAAAACGGGGAATGGACCTGGTGACCGTCACCGATCACAATTCCATCGACGGGGCCTTGGAAATCGCACACCTGCCCGACACCTTCATCAGCGAAGAGATCACCACCTATTTTCCGGAAGACGGCTGCAAGATCCACCTTCTGGCTCTCAACATCACCGAAGATCAGCACCGGGAAATCCAGCGGCT
>JBKHDE010000385.1:0-2985 GCA_046541495.1 Desulfococcaceae bacterium | reverse complement strand
CAACAGATCGATTCCGTGGAGGGATCATGCAAAAACATCATCGCTTTTCCATCTGGTACGTGTTGATCGGTATCTGGGTGGTTTTACTGATTCAGAATATCCTCTTTTCCATGACCCAGATTCAGACCGTTCCATACAGTTCATTCCTCAAAAAACTCAAAGAGGGGCAGGTTACCGAAGTCTCCGTCAGTGAAAACCAGATACAGGGCAAAATGATCAATCCGGACGCCCCCGAAGAGGAACTGCTCTTTCGGACGGTCAAGGTCGACCCTGAAATATCGGAACTGCTGGAGGAGCACGGGGTGGCATTCAAGGGGAAAATCGAATCCGCCTTCTTTCGGAATATCCTCTCCTGGATGTTCCCCGTTTTCATCTACATCGCCCTCTGGCTCTGGATCATGCGCCGAATGACCGGGCAACAGCCGGGATTCATGCAGCTGGGCAAGAGCAAGGCCAAAATCTACATGGAAGACGAGGTGGGGATTCGGTTCACGGATGCGGCCGGCGTGGACGAGGCCAAGCAGGAGCTGGAGGAGGTCATGGATTTCCTCAAAAACCCCGACAAATTCACCCGCCTCGGCGGCCGAGTCCCCAAAGGGATTCTGCTGGTGGGCCCGCCGGGCACCGGTAAAACCCTGCTGGCCAGGGCGGTGGCCGGAGAGAGCGGGGTCCCCTTTTTCAGTATGAGCGGGTCCGAATTTGTGGAAATGTTCGTGGGCTTGGGCGCGGCCCGGGTTCGGGATTTGTTTGTTCAGGCCAAGGAAAAAGCGCCCTGCATCATCTTTGTGGATGAGCTGGATGCCTTGGGCAAGGCCCGGGGGTTCGGCGCCGCCGGCGGCCATGATGAGCGGGAACAGACCCTGAATCAGCTTCTGGTGGAGATGGACGGGTTCGATCCCACCATCGGGGTGATCCTGATGGGCGCCACCAACCGACCCGAGATTCTGGACCCGGCCCTGCTTCGGCCGGGGCGGTTCGACCGACAGGTGCTGGTGGACCGGCCCGACAAGAAGGGCCGGGAGGATATCTTGCGGGTGCACCTGAAGAAAATCACCTTCGATGAAAACATCAGTGTGGAAGCCATCGCCGGGATGACCCCCGGTATGGTGGGGGCGGATCTGGCCAACCTGGTCAATGAGGCGGCGCTTCTGGCGGTCCGCCGGGGCAAAGACCGGGTGACCATGGCGGAGTTTCAGGAGGCGGTGGAGCGGGTGGTGGCCGGGCTGGAAAAGAAGAACCGGCTGATCAATCCCGAAGAGCGAAATATCGTCGCTTACCATGAAATGGGGCACGCGGTCGTGTCGCTGTCCCTGCCCGGCGCCGACCCGGTGCAGAAGATCTCCATCATCCCCCGGGGAATCGCGGCCCTCGGGTACACCATGCAGGCCCCCACCGAAGACCGGTTTCTGATGCGGCGGACCGAGCTGCTCAACAAGATCTGCACCCTTCTGGGAGGCCGTGCTGCAGAAGAGATCGTATTTCAGGATATTTCCACCGGCGCCCACAATGACCTGGCCCGGGCCACCGACATCGCCGGGAGCATGGTCAAGGAATACGGCATGAGCGAGCAGATCGGGCAGGTCTATTTCGCCAAAGAGAAAAAAAACTGGTACCTGGATGTGATGCCTCAGGGGGTGCGGGAGTACAGCGAATCCACCGCCCAGATGATCGATGCCGAGGTCAAGCGGATCATCAGCGACCAGTATCAACGGGCCAAGGAGTTGCTGTCAAAGAATCGCGACCATCTTGAAAAGGGCGCGGCCATTCTGCTGGAACACGAAAAGATCGAAGGGGAGGACCTCAAAAAATTCGCGGAACGGATTCAGAAGCCGCCGATAGAGACCTCATAGATGCGATCTTCCTTTTCCTTCACCCCTATCGGCTTCATCCGGTCGCCGTTTAAACAGAAATTCGGCATTCCGCGGCAGCCGGGGATCGTACCGGATGCCGAGGGGGTGGTGGAAATTTTGGCCCCGTTTCATCAGGAGGCGGCTTTTCGGGGACTGGCCGAATTTTCCCATGTCTGGATACTTTTTCTGTTCCACGGGAATCCCCGCGCGGAATGGAAACCCACCGTGAGACCCCCCCGGCTCGGCGGAGACCGCCGGCTCGGTGTCTTCGCCACCCGGTCCGGTTTTCGGCCCAATCCCATCGGCATGTCGGCGGTGGAACTGACGGAAATCCGTGCCGGCGGCGGAAAACTCCATTTGCACCTGAAGGGGATCGATCTCCTCGACGGCACCCCGGTTCTCGACGTCAAGCCTTATCTTCCCTATGCCGACAGCATTCCGGCGGCCCAAGGGGGATTCGCCCCGGAACCGCCCCGAACCGATCTGACCGTGACCTTCAGCGACGAGGCCGAGGCGGTCTGCCTCCGCAAAGAGCGGGAGATTCCCCATCTGCGTTCCCTCCTCATCCAGATGCTTCGGATGGACCCCCGCCCCGCCTATTACGCCCGCAATCCTAAAAAGAAGGTTTTCGGTTTCCGGCTTTACGATTTCGACGTTCAGTGGACATTTCTGGACGACGGCATCCGCATACTGCACCTGAAAGAGCCCGCCTGAATCCGATTCAACCTTGATGGTTCGGGGTGGCATCTGAAAACCCCGCCTTCCATATAATTTGCGCATACCACCGATCCATCTTGTTTATCCTTCCCCCGGAATGATGTCGATCCCGCCTGTCGACCGCGAATCATCCGTATTTTTTTCGATTTTGAGGGGATGGAAAGGTGTGATATGCTGCCCCTGTGCCCGGGCAGGTCGTGGTGCGCGACGGGCAGAAGGCGCTCGTCAAAACCGACCTCGAGATCTTTCGAAAACTCTATGGCCTGGCGGGCAATGACCCGGATTTGAAAAGAAAAGTCGCCGAGGAACTCGGTGATTCCCTCGCGATTCTCGACAGGAACGCCAAGGCGGCGGAACGCTTCATCAATGACTTGCGCCGGGTCGGTTCCAACGAGGATCTGCTGCGGTTGATGGAGGG
>JBKHDE010000384.1:0-2994 GCA_046541495.1 Desulfococcaceae bacterium | reverse complement strand
GCTCGTCGGGCTCATAACCCGAAGGTCAGAGGTTCAAATCCTCTCCCCGCTACCACAGTTTATTAAGGCTTGCGTAAAAATAATGCGTGGGCCTTTTTTGTTTATAAGATCCGCATTCCAATTGTTCCTCCTTTTACCTGCCTTTTTTTGCTGAACATACGTTCACACCTTAAATGAATAATTTCCCCAAATTGCTTCATCAAAATGCTGTTTTGGTGTATTTAAAACTGAACGGGACGTGGGAGCCGGATCACCTGTGGCGGCAGGGAAAGAGGGAAACATAACCTACCATATTACGATATCCCGCTTCATGGGTTCGAGGGCAATTTTTCGGGATAAAAAGCGGAACCTCCTGAAGCGCCTTCTGACCATGAGCTGCTATCGATCGTTGCATCCTTGCAACAGTAATGATATTGATCTTTGTATCCTGGGAAGCGGAGCTTAACCGCGGGTGCTCGTCGATGAAGGGGAAAATTCCTTCTGGACCCGTCTCTTCTCGGACCGAGAGGCTGTACATTCGAAATGGTTTTTGCTATGAGAAACCGTCACTGAACCACTCGGTGGCGGTTTTTTATTTCATCAGGAAAGGAATATCGATGCCTGAAATTCGAAAAGAGAACCTTTGAACACATTGAAAACCGGCCGCATCATCGCCGAACATCGACAACTGTATGTGATTTTTGCAGAAGGGGAAACCTTTCTCGGTGAGGTATCAGGAAAGTTCCTGTTCAAGACAGATCGACCCGCGGACTTTCCGAAGGTAGGAGACTACGCCGAATACATTCGGCCGAAGGACGACGGAAGGGCTGTAATCCAGGAATTAAAGGAGCGAAAAACCGTTCTGTCCCGAAAGGTGCCGGGGGACCGAACCGCGGAACAGGTCCTGGCCGTCAATGTGGATGCCGTCTTCATCGTCATGGCCCTGGACCACGATTTCAGCGTCCGCCGAGTGGAGAGATACCTCACGCTCACCTGGGAGAGCGGTGCCCGGCCGGTGATCGTGTTGAACAAGTCGGACCTCTGCGAGGATGTCGAAGCGCATCTTTTGAAGGTGGAAGCGGTGGCTTTCGGAGTGCCGGTCTGCGTCACCAGTGCGGTGACCGAAACCGGAATGGACTGTCTTCAGGCGCAGATTCGAAAGGAAGAAACCATCTGTCTTCTGGGCTCCTCCGGGGTCGGCAAATCCAGCCTCATCAATCGGCTACTCGGAGAAGAACGACAGCGGACCCGGGAAATCCGAACCGCCGATTCCAAGGGGCGCCACACCACCACCCATCGGGAACTCTTCACCCTGCCCTCCGGCGCATTCCTCATCGACACCCCCGGGCTTCGGGAAGTTCAGCTCTGGAGCGCGGAGGAAGGGCTGGCTGCCGGATTCACCGAAATCGAAACACTGGCCTCCGATTGCCGTTTCGCCGACTGCACCCATTCCGTGGAAACAGGATGCGCCGTTCTTCAGGCGTTGGAAACCGGACAGCTTGCTCAGGACCGCTACGAAAGCTATCAGAAACTCCGGCGGGAGCAGCACTGGCTGCAACAAAAGCAGGACACCGCCGGACGGATCAATCGCAAACGGCGGTTTAAGGAGATTAGCAAGGCGGTGCGGAAAATGTACAAGGATCGACCGTAACATGCTCCCTTATCTGGCTTTCAGCATTCTCGATTTCCATGCCTCTGGATCTCTTTTGACACGACACCTCAGTCGAATGAGCTTCGCGTCTGGAAAACCGGATAAATTTGCTATTTCTTAAATTGAGAAATGACTTGAGGGATGATCCGGTCCAATAGATGATTGTATTTGTCGGTGCCTAACCGGGCGATCACCCCTGCCTTCACTTTTCGAACCAATTCGGCGTCAAGACTGCCCGGACCTGTCTGAGACGGAGAAGTGGCCGATGGCGGCGGAGAAGCGGCGGGCTTTGAAAATGAGCCGGTGCCTGAACCGACGGCTGCCGTCCGAGAATCGGCACTTGCACCACGCTTTGTCCTGCCTTGACGCCGATCCTCATTCTCTTCCAACGGCACCAGCCGCATGCCTAGTGAAATAGCCTTTTCCCGGGCCACGTCGGTGACCACCACATCATCGTGGGTTTGGATTTCGACCACCCCGGCGGCGTGCATGTCTTCGATATCCCGAACGGTGTAGAATGTTTTCATGCGCTGTCCCTTCCGAAACCGCCGGCGGTTCCGATTTCCGGCGGCTCAAGCATCTGCTTCTCCTATCCCTCCCGACCCTGAATGGACTCGATGGCCGCAATGGCCGCCATTTTGGCGGTGACCATTTCGGATTCGGTGCCGCACATCCACATCCGTCCGAAACGGCCCACAGAGGAGATATGAATTAATTTGATATTGGCCCGCTTTTCCGCTTCATTGGCGGCGATATTGATGTAGGCGGCCGGCGCCACCTCCAGCACCAGCAGGGTCTCCCCCGCCACCAGCATACTGCCCCGTCGGAACCGGTTGAGCAGCTGGGCCTGATAGGGGTCCACATTGGTAATCAGCTGCACTGACGCCACAAATGGTTTCACCCGGCCGGTCTCTTCCAGATCCAGTCGACTCAAAACCATCGACCCGGCCTCGAGAACCGCCTGCTGGGAATGGGAGTGGATTTCGAACATCCCGAATTCCCGCTCCACCACTTGGGCCCCGGGCCGGGCTTCGGTGGCCTTCACGGCAATATCCACCAGACGGAACACCTCGTTTCCGGGGGCCACCTCGATATACAAAGACGCCATTCCCTCCACCATCAAATCGCCCTGGGTCACCGTCCCCACGAAAGCGGCGTACTGGGGCTGGGTGCGGTTCAGGTAACAGTAAACGCGCAGTTGAAACTCATCGCCCATGGACCACCTCTTCATTTTCTAAAAGGTTATACATTGCCGTGCCGAGCGGTGTCACAAACAGCGGATATCCGGGAATCACAGTCCGGGTGCCGGTGACCTGCTCAACGACGGCGTCGATCCCCGGAAAACAGGCGGTGCCGCCGACCAG
>JBKHDE010000383.1:0-3029 GCA_046541495.1 Desulfococcaceae bacterium | reverse complement strand
CCGGATCATCCCGGCCATCCTTCAAAAATCCTGAGCATCCGGATTCAAAACAGCACCGGTATTTCCCACTGAGTACCGCTCCGGCTTACGGTTCCGAGGCTACCTTCCACCGCGACATCGGCCCATCCCCCCGAACTTCCACCCCCAATTCCCGAAGCCATTCGGCGATTACCGTATTGCTGTTGTGATTCATGGTATACGGCTCGGGGTGGCGGACGAACTCGAGATCGAAGGCGGGGTTGTAGCGGGCGGTGTCTTCGGCTTCCGTGAAAATCTTCTCCAGGCGGTCTCTCAGGCGGGTCACCCGGTCGGTTTCGGCCGACAATGGGTAGAGATGTTCGATCGGCACCTGCACGGCTCTGCGTATCGAGGCAGGGGTCGGTGAGGCATCCAGTTTTTTGCGGCCCAGGCCGGCCGGGCTGGGCCGAAAGAGGGCGCGGCTTCCTTGGGCGATGCCGGTTTGCCGCAGGACGTACCAGTCCCAGTCGCCGTAGGAATATCGGACCATTTTGTCGCCGGCCGGCAACACCAGGCTGGCGTGGCGGCCGTGGTCGAGAAGGAACACAGCGGCCGGATCGGCGGGTGCGGGTGGGGGAATGACGGTGAAACCGCATCCGCCGAAAAAGAAGGCGATCCATAGAACGAGGGCTGGACGGTAGATTGCAGACATTCCAAAGAATAAAACGCAGAAAAGGCCGATGCAACCCCAAGCGTCATTCGCGCTCCGAGGCGGAGAAATACCCGCTTCGGCTCTTGACGAGAACAGGCTAAAAGGCGACAGACAGCGCCACCCGGCCGAAAGCGCCGGGGTCGATGTCGTATTCCTCCCCGTTGTTGCCGTCGGGATCGTAAATGGTGAGGCTGCGGTCGAAAAAGCCGCCGCCGGCCACTCTCAGCCGAAGGGTCTCGGAGAGCGTGTACAGAAGCGCGATTTCACCGCCGATGTCCCGGGTTTCCAGGTACCCCTCGGGGGAGACCGGGCTGTCGTCCGCCAGTCGAAAGGTATCCGAATCAAAGGCCATGCCGGCCTGGATCGCCCAACGCTCTGAAAATCGGTAGGTAACCGCGGTCAGGGGAATCCCGACCATGGCGGAAAACCCCTGCACCCCGGGGTTGTTCCAGGCGATGCCGATAATCGGCAGGACGGAGGATTTGACTTCATTCCAGTTATACAGCGCCCCCAGCCGAAACCCCAGGTTCCAGGCCGGCATTCGGTAGATGAATCCGCCCCATCCCCGGGCCCCGAAGCTGTCGTCCATCTCCTCTTCAAAGGCGGTGGACACCTCCGCCGCAAAAAAATATCCCCACTTTTCAGACCCCATGTCATCGTGAGAAATCCCCGCGGCCGCTTTGTGGAGTGTTTCCCACGGGTCGGATGCGCCGTCCCCGAAGGGCAGCCGGTCCACATCGCGCCACTCATATCGGCGATAGATGTAATCGGCCGTCAGCCACCCGAATTCCAGGTCCGCCTGCCCTCCGAATACCGCAAAGGAACCGGTGTCCCCGCTCACATCGAGATCCGCGTCGGCGGTGTAGAAGGTCTGAACTTGAAATCGGTTGTCCGGCCCTGCCGGTTGGGCGAAAACCGAAACGGGAAGGCTGGTGATCATCAGGAAAATGAAAATACACGCATATAAAAGGGCCTTCATCGGGATGGTTCCTTTGGATTGGGATAATGGACAAAATTCGAGAAATAAGGATATTTAAAAGCGCATTTTCCCGAATACCTTGAAAGCAGCGGGAAGATAGGGATACACTTGCACTTTGTCAAGAGAAAATGAATGCAATGGGATACCGTCTGACACCGGAGAAAATAGGAATAAATTCATAATTTCAGTCGTCTATTGCTTTTTTCGGAAGTTTTTCCGGAGTTTCAGGTCGCAGGATTTCGGATCCGCTTTCCGGTTTACGGCCCCACCGCCGGACAAAGCGCCCAGGCCCCGCCAACCGTGCCGTCCGCATATTGCCAATCGCCTTGAAGGCCGGTGTCTCCGGTGTATTCCAGAACGCCCCGTCCGGCGGCCGTGGACCACTGCCAGTCGTAGATCAGTCGAGCGCCTTTCACCACCGTTCCCTGGATGATTCCTTCACCGGCGCCGAATGAGAATCGGCCCCGCACCCGGTTTCCGCTGCGCTGGAAATCGGCCCGGCCCGGGAGCCATTCCGATTGGCCGGACGCGAGCCGGCGTTTGAGCAGGCCGGTGTAGCGGCCGTTGAAGGGCGTGGGATCATCGGTTTCGGGGCAGGGGCCGGCCGGCTGCACCTCGTCCGATACCCGCCGGCGGTTTTGGAGGGAGGTCAGGTCGGTGGCCAGGCCGACCGCCTTGGTGAGCCGGTGGATGTTCGGGTCCGCCAGAATGGCGCCGATGGATTCGATCTGATCCGCAATAGGGGCGGTCGAAAGATGCCGCAAACGCCTACCGCCGCCGGCGATCAGGTCCGGACCGGCAGGGCGATGGTGCGGAGGTTTTCCCATCCGTAGGCGATTTTGAGCAGGGTGGTGCCGCCGATGTCGATGCTGCTCTGGGCCACGATAGCGCCGCCGAGGGCTTCGTAGAATGCGCAGGCGGGATTGTAGATCAGCACCCAGATGATCAGGGAATCGAGGCCGTGGGAGAGAAAATGGCTTGCTACCGCCGAGACCAGCCGTTGGCCGATGCCTCGCCGCTGGTATTCTTCCAGGATGTAGAGGGCATAAATTTCACCCAGGTATCCGACCCGGCCGGTGCGCCGGGGGCCGGCATAGGCGAACCCGATGATTCGGTCCCCGTCTTCGGCCACGTAGGCGAACTCCGAGGTCGGGCCGGTGACGAACGAAAGCCGCTTCTCGTAGGCGGCTTCCCGGCCGCTTCGGGAGAGGCGGGCCAGAAAATCCGACGAAATAATGCCGTCGTATGTGGTGCGCCAGCTTTCAATGCTGACCGCAGCGATGGACGGGGCGTCGAAGGGGTATGCTTGTCGAATGACCATACAACTGAACTTTCAAAAAACGATGTGAATGCGGATACCGGCGCGCGCCGCCCGGTATC
>JBKHDE010000382.1:0-3043 GCA_046541495.1 Desulfococcaceae bacterium | reverse complement strand
TCCCCAATGCCTTGGCTTCACCGGCCGGCGGCGGCGCATCGAAAAAATCCTCATAAAATTCTTTCAGGCCCCGAACCTGAGACGCGGTGAACTCCACCTGGGGTTCCACCACCACATTACCGTGGCCGTGGGTGTTGCGAAGAGCACGTTCCAGATCCGCCTCATCCAGAAGGTTGCCGTCGTTTCGGACCTCCACCTTGCCCCGGCCGCAGATTTTGGCCAGGGTACAGAGCACGGCGGGATAGGGCCAGCCGTAAGGCTTTCGCTCAAACCGCTCCAGAATGCTTTTGACGGTGGTGCGCACCCCGCCCCGGCTGTTGCTCTGGATAAAGGCAAGGACCTCCTGCTCCGATTCAGCCAGGGTGGCGGCATCGTTTTTGAAAAGCCCGTCTTCGGCGCCGGTGAGGCATTTGGCGATGTCGTTTTCGGAATAGGCGATTCCCCGGAGCATGCGAAGGTTCGGATAGACCCGGGAGATGAGTTCATGAAACCCGCGGACGATCCGGGCCTGGGGGTCCTCCCCCTTGATCTCCAAAGGGGTTCCCGCCACAAAGAGCTTGGCCTGGGACAGAAGCGCCCGAATGCGCTGCTGCAATTCCGCATAGCGTTCTCTGTTCTGGAAACTTTTTTCGTTGAGTATCCGTTTGACCGTCTCCTCTTGGGTGACCGAGATATTCTGGCGAATGTATTTTTCCGTCCGCTTGTACATGAGGGCGTCCCGAAGCAGGCGATCATCTTCGGGCAAAACCACCAGCAATTCATCCCGGCCCATGGTGTGAGATTGCAAAAGGAATTCATTGCCGGCGTTTTCATAAAACGGGGTGATGACGTGAATGGTCAGCTCGTACTCCCGGCCATACAGGCGGTCATCGAGTTTTTTGGAATAGGGGTAATCCTGTTTGTTTTCATCGTACCGGATCTTCTTGTTTTTGATGACGTAATCAAAGATGATCTTTTCCAGCTCCGAGGCCACATCGGCGGTTTCGACTTCGGTGTTTTTGATCTCCTGCTCGACGTCTTTTTCCTCATCGGTGAGGTACTCATAAAAATCGCCGTTTCGCTGAATATAGGTCTGCTGTTCCAACAGATTGAGGGCCTCTTCCACCTTTTTTCGAAGCTCGGCCAGGTCCCGGTCGAAATCGTCCAGCATCAGAACGCACAGGTTTCGAAGGGAGGGTTTGAACTCTTTGACGTACTTGACGATGAACAGCGCTTTCAAAAGTTTGACCGCGAACACGTCTCCCAGCTGCCGATGGGCCGCTAGAATCGCCTTCTGGGTCTGTGCCTTCAGCGCCGTCTGAATGCCCTCGAACATCAGATCAAATGAAGCCAGCTGGCCGATGTCGTAATCGCTGATCTTGACGGCAACCTGTTGAAAGACGCCCAGCATCGACCGCTCCCCCACGGAACTGTGTTTCCCTTCAAAGGCGTTGTGGCGGGACAAGGCTTCGATGGCCGCCTGAAACAGGTCGAACTGGTACGGGACAAAGGGATAGGTGCGGACAAAGTCCTCTTCGTCCCGGTAAAGCCGGTAATTCCGGGAACCGTCGGTAAAGCCGAAGAGGGTTCCGAAATGGTTGGACTGCCGGTGGTACAGCTCGGAGACCTGCTCCGCCCCGGCCCCGGTTTTGGCCAGGAGCCGTTCCTGAATGACCTCGGCCACGTTGGTGGAGGTCAGGAGCATCTTGGTGGCGAACCGGGCCATGATTTTGGAAAAATCATTGCTCTGCTGGGCGCTCATCTCCCCCAGCACCAGGCTCATGTCGTTCTGGGAGGTGACCACGATCCAGGCCCGGCCCCGGCATTTGGTGGCCAGGCTCTCGGCGATGGTCTGAAGGTTGGTCATCAGCTTGACGTTGTCGGCGATGTACTGGCCCACTTCGTCGATGAAAAAATTGAGCCGGAAATCGGGCGACTGGGCATCCACATAGGCTTTGACCTGGTCGGCGAAGTCCTCGATGGAGACGTGGTACTGGCTTCGGTATTTGTCCAGAATCCCCATGGCCGCGGCGGGGTCTTCTCCGGTAACCTCGGCATAGGCATTGGCGATGTTGGCCGATTCCAACAGGGCCTGCTCACGGCCCTGAGGCCAAGAGCGGCCGGCCAGCGCTTCAAAAGCTGATTTAAAATCTTCATACAGGCCCCGGCCGTCCAGATCCCTTTCGAACTGGGCGATGTGCCCGTGCTTGCCGTAGTAGCCGCACGTTTCATCGAACACCTTGACGAATACCGCCAGCAGGGCGTCGATCTGGGTTTTGCTGATGACATCGGCTTTCTGATCGATGTTGAAGAGAATGCTTTTCGAAGGAATGGCGACGGCCCTCTTGAGATCCCCCCGAAGGATTTCGTTGCCGTCGCATTTGGGCAGAAAGAGATCGAGGGTGGGCATCCCGTCGATCTCCCGATTTTCCAGAAGAAGGGCCAGCATCTTCAGCAGGTGCGATTTGCCCGAACCGAAAAACCCCGATACCCAGACCCCGTTGGCGCCCTGGTAGCTGTTGTAGGCATCCAGGAACAGCTCCAGTCGTTTGGCCACCTCGTTGGTCAGCACGTATTCTTCGATTTCCAGGCGAAGGCCGGCTTCATCATCCGCTTTGATAACCCCTTCGATCGGCCGGTCCACCGGCTTTTTGAAAATGGACTTCAGCGGCATTGCGGTTTCCCCCCTCTTACGGTTCGCAGTGAAAGATATTGAAAGCCCGGTAATACTTGTCGTCGCGGAGCCGGCCGAACAAGTCGAGCGAGGCCCCGGATTCCAGGGACTGGGTGTAGGCACCGGGAAAAAACAGAACAGTCGGCTGTTCTTTGGCGGTGCTCTGCAGGTTGTTCAGGACATTGTGGGAACGGATATACGGGAAGACCTCCCCGACACCGGAGAGAAAAAAGACATCGAATTCAGCCTTTGCGAACCGGGCGGCGATGGCGGGCACCAGGTGGGCTTCCGGATCCAGCACCCCCTGAAGCAGTTCTTTAAGCTGATCTTTGGAAACGGTTTCTTCCATTTCGAGGATGCGATCCCAGATGCCGCGTTCTTTCAGGATGT
>JBKHDE010000381.1:0-3046 GCA_046541495.1 Desulfococcaceae bacterium | reverse complement strand
GAGGTGGGACCGGGCGATGTTGAAATCATAGACGTCTTCCAGCGCATAGAGGCCATCCGGCCGGGCGGAAAATTCAAAGTTGATGAATGTCAGGATTTCACCGTCCTTTTTCCGGTACAGGGCCGCGAGATCGGACAGGTTTTTTAATCCGTGCTTTTCGGTGAATTCAGGCCATGAGGCGAGGGCATAAGAATTGTTGTTCCAGATCGGATCGAGCCAGAGGAAGCCGTTCTCCTTATCGGCTTTTTTGACGTTTTCGTAAACCGCACGGTGGCCCGTGCCCGGCTCGTATTTTCGTTTCAGGTGAATCATCCAGGCGGTGCCGGTGTAATCGGCACAGATATCGATCTCCCCGGACTTCATGCCGGCCCGCAAGGCCATAGAGGTCAGATCCGGTCGGTATTCGACGGTAAAGCCGTCGGCTTCAAGGAGCTGTTTTATCATCTGACCGATGATATACTGCTCGGTAAAATTCTTATTGCCGACGGAGACCGCTTTTTCCTGCGCCGTAACGGTCGTCCATCCCGGCAGGATCACGATCAAGAAAAGTCCGATGATGATGAAGATATTCACAATTCGTCTGTTCATGTATGGATTCCTTTTATTCCCCCCCGGGGGTCAGCCGGTTCTCCACTTGTTGCAAGAGAAAACCGAGGGTAATGGCCATGGCCGCAGTCGGAGCCGCCCCTTGAATGATGAGAAGCGCTTCCCGGGCGAAAACCCCGGTCAGGGTGATTTTGCCCAGCCCGGACCCGCCCACCAGCACGGCCAATTCCGCCGTGCCCACCGTGATCACCGTCGAGATGCGAATCCCGGCCATGATCACCGGCAGGGCCAACGGGAGTTCGATCCGCCAGGCGATTCTCATACGGCTCATGCCCATGCCCTTGGCCGCCTCAATGATGTCGGGATCGATGGAAGCGATGCCGGTATAGGAATTTCGAACGATGGGCAGCAGCCCATAGATGACCAGCGCGACGATGGCGGAGCGAAGCCCGAAGCCCAAGAGGGGCGCCATGATGGTCACCACCGCCAGGCTGGGGATGGTCTGGCCGATGCCGGCCCCGCCGATTACGGGTACCGAGAGTTTTTCGAGTCCCGGCCGTGTGACGAGCACGCCCAACGGCACCCCGATGAGAGTGGCGATGGAGACCGACATCAGCACCATTTTCAAATGTGCCCAGGTGTTATACAGGAGATCGCCGTAGGAAAAGGTTTTATAGATCCCCACCTGATCGATGCGGGTAATCCAGATCGTGACGCCGATCAATAGAATCAATAGGAAAATAAAGATGATATGGCGTGTCATGACTCGCCGTCTTCTCCCTTCCAGGCCATCAGTTCCTCCTGAATGGCGTCATAGCTCAAAACCCCTTCCACTTCGCTTTTCTCGTTGAGCACCGCTACCCGGTTGATTCCGGTGGTCAGCATTTGTGAGAGAACCTGATTGAGTACAGTGTGGCGACCGGCGGTAGGTGCGCCGGTTGTCATGACATCTTCCACTTTTCCTTCTTTATCCAGGTCCGTTTCAAGTATCCATCCCTTGAATTTTCCGTCCGAATCGACCACCGGAAGCCCATCCGTCTCCGCTTCTTCCATCTGCTTTTTGGCTGATTCCAGGGATTGATCCGGCTGAATGGCGGAGGGCGGTTTTCGCATGACATCCTTGGCCCGAATGAGCTGTAGGCCTTTCAGGGCCGGGTCGGCGCCCACGAAATCGGCCACAAACTGATCTTCGGGATTGAAGAGCAGTTCCATGGGGGAGGTATACTGCACCAATCGGCCTTCCTTCAGGAGGGCGATCATGTCGCCCATGCGAATGGCTTCGTATATATCATGGGTGACAAAGATAATCGTCTTCTGAATCTCTTCCTGTATCTTCAGGAATTCATCCTGAAGATCGATGCGGGTGATCGGATCGATGGCCCCGAAGGGTTCATCCATCAGGAGAATGGGCGGGTCGGCGCCCAGCGCCCGGGCCACCCCCACCCGCTGCCGCTGGCCCCCGGACAGTTCATGGGGATATTTGTCGGCAAAGGTGTCCGGGTCCAGCTGCAAGAGATCCAGCAGTTCACGGACCCGTTTATCTCTTTTCTCCTCCGACCATCCTTTCAGAATCGGAACCGTTTCGATATTTTCCGCTACCGTCATGTGCGGAAACAGGCCGACATTCTGAATCGCGAATCCGATGCCTTTTCTCAGCTCATTTTCGTCGATCTCGGTGACGTCCTTGTCGTTAACATAGATGGTGCCGTCGGTGATATCGTACAAGCGGTTGATCATCTTCATGGTGGTGGTTTTACCGCACCCGGAAGGGCCGAGCAGCACACAGATCCGGCCTTCTTCCACTTCGAAACTGACTTCCTTCACGGCCTCGGTGCCGTCCGGAAAAATTTTGGTCACTTCCTCCAGTCGAATCATAGACGGTTACGATTTTACTCCCTTGGGTTGGATCCATTTTTCCAACAGCGCCATTACGCCGTCGACGAACAGGGCCAGAAGCGAGACGCTGACCCCTCCCACGATGATGAGGTCCATTCGCGCATTTCTGAGGCCCCGGAAAATCGGCACTCCGAGACCGCTGGAACCGATCAGGGCGGCAATGGCCGTGATGCCGATGATCAGCACCATGGCGTTTCTGAGGCCGGCCATGATCACCGGCAGCGCCAGGGGAAGCTGAACCTTGAGAAGCAGTTCTTTGGAATCCATTCCCATTCCCCGGCCCGCTTCGATCATATCCTCATCCACATCGCGAATGGCGGTATAGGTGTTCCGAAGTATGGGCATCTGACCGTAGATCACCAGGGTGATGACCGCCGGGAGCATGCCGATGGCCTTCAAGTCGAGATAACTCAGCAGCAGCATAAACAATCCGAACAGAGCCAGGCTCGGGACGGTCATCATGATCTCCGCCAGGTAGAGGACCGCCTCGGCCATTCGCTCCCGACCTTTGGCGGACATGAAAATACCGATGCCGATGCCCAAAAGGGCGCCGATGCCGATGGCGATCAGGCTGATGATGAGGTGATCCAACACCCAGCCGCCG
>JBKHDE010000380.1:0-3077 GCA_046541495.1 Desulfococcaceae bacterium | reverse complement strand
AAAAAATCCGATTCGTCAGCTTCCCTCCCTCTGCAAAGAGGAAAACACCGCTCTGGTGATCATCCGGCCCCTGGAGACCTCTTTTCTGAAGTCTCTGACCACACCGGAAATGACCGCCCTGGCCCATTCCCTGCCCTGCCCCTTGCTGGTGGCTCGAAAATCGACCCCCTATCACCGCATCCTGGTCCCCTTCAAAGGCAGCGCCAAGTCGGTGCTGGCCCTGGAGACGGCCATCGACATGGCCGAACAGTTCGACGCCACGGTGGACACGGTAGTGGTATGGAATTCGCGGGAGAATGGCTCCCTTTTCTCGCGGAGCTCGGTTTTCTCCTGCTCATGTTCCAGGCGGGAATGGAAATCGATTTCAGGACGCTTCGGCGCCAGAGCCGGGGCCGGATTCTCTTCCAATTTCTCTTTTTCTTCGTCACTTTGGGCCTTTCCCTGGCGGCGGCCCTGCTTCTCGGCCGCGGCCTTTTCATGGCCCTGGTCCTGTCCACCACCTCCCTGGGGCTGGTGATGCCGACCCTGAAGGAAGCGGGGCTCAGCAGAACCGATCTGGGCCAATCGATCCTCATCGCCGCCACCTTGGCCGATTTCCTCACCCTTTTCGGGATCACCTTCTACATCCTGTTTATTCAACACGGCATCGGTTGGCGATTCGTTCTGCCCCTTCCCCTTTTTCTGGGATTCGGCATTCTCCTCCGGATGGGCCGGCTCTGGGCCTGGTGGCACCCGTCCCAGGCCGAACGGATCCTGGGAATTCAGGAGGACGCCCAAGAGATCGGGGTGCGACTTTCCATGGCCCTGCTTTTTCTTTTCGTGGGCCTCTCGGAACTGGTGCATCTCGAACCGGTCCTGGGGGCCTTCATGGGCGGAAGCCTCTTTTCTTATGTTTTCAGAAAAAAGCCGCTCCTGGAGACCAAACTGTCCGCGCTGGGGTTCGGATTTCTGATTCCGGTTTTCTTCATTCACGTCGGAATGCAGTTCGACCTCTCCAATGTGCTTCAACCGGAACCGATTCTTTTCACCCTCACCCTGCTGGGGTTCGCCCTGGTGGTAAAGCTGGCCCCGGCTTTTCTGCTGACGCTTCGCGGCCGAAGACTTCGGGAGGTATTCCAGGAGGGTTTTTTGCTCTCCTCCCGGCTCAGCCTCATCATCGCCGCCGCCGCCATCGGGGTTCAGAACCGGCTCATCACCGAGGAAACCAAAGACGCCATCGTCTTTCTGGCCCTCATCACTTGCTTTCTGGGACCGACCCTGTTTAGACTGTCTCTGGGACGGCAACCCGGCTCACCGGCATCCGGTGTTTGACAAGTCCGACGAAATCACTCTCAAAATAAGTTGGAGGTAAAGACAGATGGATTGGGACCGCATGGCCGAGCATATCAGAGGAAAACGCGTTCTGGTCACCGGCGCCACCGACGGCATCGGTCGGGAAACTGCTCTGGAGCTGGCCGACATGGGCGCGGAGGTGGTGGTGCACGGCCGAAATTTCCAAAAAGGCAAATCGGTACTTGCGAAAATCAAGGAAAGAACCGGAACCGACCCCGATCTCCTGCAGGCCGATTTCGCCTCCCTGCAAGAAGTGCGAACCCTGGCCGAGGAGATCAAGGAAAAATACGACCGGCTGGACGTGTTGCTCAACAACGCCGGGGTCTACATGGAAGATCGGGAATTCTCGGATGACGGCTATGAAATGACTTTTGCCGTGAATTATCTGGCGATGTTTCTGCTGACGCTGTCGCTCTTGGATTTAATGAAAAACAGCGCCCCGTCCCGCATCGTCAACGTCGGTTCCATGGCCCATGCCTCGGACATCGACTTCGACAACCTGCAGGGGGAATCCTCCTTCAGCGGCTATGACGCATACAGCCGTTCCAAACTCTGCGTGAATCTGTTTACCTTTCGACTGGCCGAAAAGCTGAAAGGCACCGGGGTCACGATCAATTGCCTGCATCCCGGCATCATCAGCACCAAACTCCTCCATGCCTTCGGCATCAGCGGCGGCGCCTCCGTGGAAAAAGGCGCCGGAAACCTGATCCACGCCGCCGCATCTCCGGATCTCGAAAATGTCACGGGAAACTATTTCGTCGACCGCGAGAAGACCGACCCGGCCTCCATTTCATTCGATCGGGAGATTCAGGACCGGTTGTGGCGGTTGAGCGAGGAATATGTCAAAGAATTTCTATAAGCGTGACTCTGCTGAATAGGATGTAATCAAAGCTTTTTCAGCTGTGAGCAAACAAATGGGAAACCCTGACCTGCGAAGGAAAATCGCCATTCGGATCGATCCCCGGCAAGCAGGGTTATCGACGATCAAATTTCTCTCCGAACGCTTCCGTTATCAAACCCGATCCGCGTGGCTCCAGGAAATCCAGGCAGATCGCATCCGATTGAATGAACAGCCGGTAAGCCCCGATTTTCCTCTCACCGCCGGGGATATGCTCTCCTATTACCCTCCGGAAAACCTCGAACCCGAGGTCGACCGGGAATATGACATCGTCTATGAGGATGACGCCATCCTGGTGATCAACAAGCCCGGCAATCTTCCCTGCCACCCGGGCGGCCGCTACTTCGCCCATACGCTCTGGGGGTTGCTCAAGACACGAGAGGGGCTGGAGAATATCCATTTCGTCCACCGCCTCGATCGGGAGACCTCGGGTCTGGTGCTGGTTGCCAAAGATCCCGAGACCGCCCGCATCTGCCAGGCCCAGTTTGAAGCCGGAACCGTCCGGAAGGTGTACCAGGTCCTGGTGGAAGGGAATTTCCCTTCCGAACCGGTGATCGCCGACGGAGTTCTCATCCCGGATGCCGACAGCCGGGTGCGCAAGAAACGGCGGTTCATTTCGTCGGATGCGAAGGCGCCGATCCCGGATCAGGCCCAATCCTGCCGGACCCGTTTCCGGCTTCTGGATTTTCAGGGTCCCCTCAGCCTCGTTGAAGCCCGCCCCGAAACCGGCCGCCTTCACCAGATCCGGGCCACCCTGTGCAGCATGGGATACCCGGTGGTCGGAGATAAGCTCTACGGAGTCGATGACACTCTGTTTTTGCGCTTCATCGACGACCGGCTCACCCCC
>JBKHDE010000379.1:0-3078 GCA_046541495.1 Desulfococcaceae bacterium | reverse complement strand
CTATTACCTGGTGAGCCGGTTTCAGAATGTGGTGGAGCTGCATATCGGCCATTGATCTCGGCGGAAACCACTGAAACGAACAAGCCTCATCCGGCCACTGAAAAATGAAAACCGGATGTTTAATTGCAAAAGCAGGCCTGCGGATTCATCCGAAAGGACGGCTATTATGCTGAATAAGATTAAAATAACGGGTTTCAAATCCCTTTCGAACGTCGAGGTTGAACCGGGTCGGATCAATGTATTGGTCGGGGCCAACGGCAGCGGGAAAACCAATCTTTTGGAAGCGCTGGGGCTTTTGAAGGTCGGGCTGGACATCCACAACAACAAAGTGATCGATTCAGAATGGTACAGCGGTTCTCAATCCCTTCTGAGATCGGGAATTCGGCCTGCGGTTCCGAGGATGTACTTTTCCGCTTTCGCCGAGGAAGAAAAGGCCGAGGAAATTCGTATAGAAGCCACTTCGGATCAAAATATGAAAGCGATATTCCAACTCCAATCCGCTGAAGCCTTCCAGCCTGTCATAAAATATGAGCCCGACACCGAAACCACGAACGAACACTTTTTTCGCTACACGGCCTACGCGATTTTTTCACCTATCACCCAGGTGTTGCGAGGAGTTATGCCGGATATTTCTCAAAGACGACCCGTCGGAATCGCCGGAGGCCGCTTAGCGGAGGCGGTTGAGGAGCTGTTGGACGTGGAAAAAGGCCGGTTCGGGGATTTACCGATAGAAGAAGTTTTTGAGCTTCTGGACTGGGTGGAAGATATCGCGGTGGTGCCGCCCTCTCGGGATCTCATCGACGCGAATGTGCCCACCACCCGAAGTATCATACGCTTCACCGATCGTTGGATGCATCCGGATCGCAATCGGTTTTCAGCCTATGATGCCAGCGAAGGGGCTCTCTACGTTCTGTTCTCATTGGTACTTGCGATGCATCCTTTATCACTTCCAATATTCGCTATCGACAATTTTGACCAAGCCATGCACCCGCGATTGGCGCGGGCGACCACTCGCTTATTCTGCCATTCTCTCCTGACATCCACCCCCTCGCATCAAGCCTTTTTGACGACCCACAACCCGCTCGTACTGGACGGGCTCGACCTGAGAGATGATCGCATCCGCCTTTTCGCAGTGGAACGAAATGGTCAGGGAGCCACGGAAGTCCACCGGATCGAGGTGTCGGAAGAAATCCTAAACGATACCCAAAAGGGGCTTTCCCTTTCCAATCTTTGGGTCATGGGCCGTCTTGGCGGCGTTCCGGACCTGTTTTAAAGTGCTCTATGAATATCGGAACCGTTGTGGAAGGCCCAACCGACCGCGTAATACTGGAATCGATCCTCAGCCGTTTGATCCCGGGCCGGCACCGTTTCTTTCCACTTCAGCCGATGGATACCTTCGGCGAAACCGGCACCGGATGGAAAGGGGTTCGAAGATGGTGCAGAGACACATGGCGTCGCGAACCAGGAGGGCTCGAAAAAACCTGTACGCAAGGTCTCCAATTCATTCAAGACGTCCAGACCTTTCAGACGCAAAAATCATCTGAATAGAAAGGCGGAGGATTCCATGCAAACCGTCATACCGCTTCAGGACATCAACCCCGAAGACCTGAGCCGGGTCGGCGGCAAGGCCGTTGCGCTGGCCAAACTGGCCCGGAGCGGGTTCTCCGTCCCGGACGGGCTCTGCGTCACCACCGAAGTGTATGACGCCTACATCGACGCGGCCGGGCTTCGGGAGCGCATCCTTCTGGAACTCAACCGCAAGGAGGCCCGCCACCTGCGGTGGGAGGAGGTCTGGGACAGCGCCCTTCGCATCCGCAATATGTTTCTCAGGCGGCCCCTGCCGACGCAGATTCGAGAGGAATTGACCCGCCTTCTCGAACCCCGATTCGAAAACCGGCAGGTGGTGGTCCGCTCCTCGGCCCCGGCCGAAGATTCCGAAAAGACCTCGTTTGCGGGACTCCATGAATCCTATGTCAATGTGGTCGGCATCGAGGCGATCCTGTCCCATATTCGAAGGGTATGGGCCTCCCTCTGGTCCGACGCGGCCATTCTCTACCGGCAGGAGCTGCATCTGGACCCGGCCGCCAGCGCCATGGCGGTAGTCATTCAGGAAATCGCTGCTGGCGACTGTGCCGGGGTGGCCTTCAGCCGAAGCCCGGTGGACCCGGACCAGGCGGTCATCGAGGCGGTACACGGCCTCAACCAGGGGCTGGTGGACGGGGCGATCGAGCCGGATCGCTGGGTTCTTGATCGAAAAACCGGGGCCATTTTATCCCACACTGCGGCCGTTCGCGATCGGTACATGATTCCCGGAAAACAGGGAATTCAAACGGTGGATTTGCCCGAGGAAACGGCTGCGGCGCCGCCCCTGGACGAGGCCGCCGTCCGCCGGGTGTTCCAGACGGCACAGCAGGCCGAAGCCCTCTTTCAATCGCCTCAGGATGTGGAATGGACCCTGCGCGGCGGCGATCTTTTCGTGCTCCAGTCGCGCCCCATCACCACCGGTTCGACGCCCTCCCCACAGGACGACCGGCGGCAGTGGGACCTCAGCCTCCGCCGAAGCTTCGAGAATCTCAAGGCGCTCCGGCCGCGGGTGGAGAACGGCATTCAGGAGATGATCGCCGAGGCCGACCGGCTGACGGCGGTGCATCTGACCGACATGACCGACGAGGCGCTGGACCGGGAAATGGCCCGGCGGACGGATATTCTGAAACGCTGGACCGATATCTACTGGACCGACTTCATCCCATTCGCCCACGGCATCCGGCTCTTCGGCCAGGTCTACAATGATGCGATACATCCGGAAGACCCGTACGAATTTGTCGCCCTGCTTCAAGGCAGCCGAATGCAGGGCCTGGAACGGAACCGAATGCTGTCGAAGATGGCCGCCGCGGTGCGAAGCGATCCATCCCTCAGAAAACGGCTGGAAGCGGGCGACATGGATGGCGTTGACGGCGGTTTCAAAGACACACTTCAGGATTTTACCCGAAGGTTCGGAAGCCTTGCCTGGAATTCATTCCGCGGCGCCGACGCCAGCCGGGAACAGCGGACCCTGATCGCCGTCCTGCTTCGACTGGC
>JBKHDE010000378.1:0-3100 GCA_046541495.1 Desulfococcaceae bacterium | reverse complement strand
TGAATGTTCAATAAATTACAATACCTTGAATTATGTATCGGTTGCGTTCCCGGTATGAAGATGATGTATGGGATCCAATCCCAAGTTCCCGAGAGAGGATCTACATATGCCATAAAATCCAGATCGGTTTTGTTTGCCTTTGGGCAGAAATGAATAAAATTCTAGGATGTCAGCGCCTAAAATAAGGAATAGCCTGTATTTCATTCTCCCCCTTCATCCGTTATTTTGCCTTAATATCCAAAACCATCCTTAGTTTATCTTAGCCACATTGAATATATTCAATAGGCAAGTCATGGAGTCGACATGAATACTGAAAAACAAAACCAAAAGGATCACCATCCAGAGGATACAAAAACCGATCCACAAAAAGAACCTATGGATAATCAAAAGGAACGAAAGGCCCGAAAGGCCGAGAAGTCCCAAAAAAAACAGAAAGACCATGCACATCATGAATCCCGGGGTGAAGACCCGGAATCTCATGACAAACATGAAGGTCATGGAAAGGGCCACGGAGACCATAAAGACCACCACGCCCACATGGTCGAGGATTTCAAAAGACGGTTCTGGATCTCCCTGGTGCTTACCCTTCCCATGCTGGTTCTCTCCCCCATGCTGCAGGATTTCTTCGGACTCGAAGAGCAGTTTGCATTCACCGGGGACCTGTATGTCTTGTGGGCGCTTGCCACCGCCGTCTTTTTCTACGGTGGATGGCCGTTTTTGAAGGGGCTCTTCGACGAGCTCAAATCCGCCGAACCCGGCATGATGACCCTGATCGCGGTGGCCATCACCACCGCCTATGTCTACAGCAGCGCAGTGGTGTTCGGGCTTAGCGGAAAGGTCTTTTTCTGGGAGCTGGCCACACTGATCGATATCATGCTGCTGGGCCACTGGATCGAGATGCGCTCCATCATGGGCGCCTCCAGGGCCCTGGAGGAGTTGGCCAAACTGATGCCATCCGAGGCCCACAAGCTCAAGGAAGACGGCAGCACCGAGGATGTGTCGGTGGAAGATCTGCAACCCGGCGACCGGGTTTTGATCAAACCCGGGGAGAAGGTCCCGGTGGATGCCGAAGTCGTGGAAGGCCAATCCTCGGTCAACGAGGCCATGCTTACCGGTGAATCGACACCGGTGGAAAAAGAAGCCGGATCGCAGCTCATCGGCGGGGCCGTCAACGGGGACGGATCTCTCACCGCCGAAGTCCAGAAGACCGGCGAGGAATCCTATCTGTCGCAGATGGTCAACATGGTGGAAGAGGCCCAGCAGAGCAAATCCAAAAGCCAGGACCTCGCCAATCGGGCCGCAAAATGGCTGACCGTCATCGCGCTCAGCTGCGGCGCCATTACCCTGGTCATCTGGCTGTGGCTCCTGAACAGGGAATTCAGCTTCGCTCTGGAACGGACGGTCACGGTAATGGTCATCACCTGTCCCCACGCCCTGGGGCTTGCGGTTCCGCTGGTGGTGGCGGTATCCACCGCCTTATCGGCCAAAAACGGGCTTCTGATCCGGGACCGTACCGCTTTCGAAAAGGCCAGAAACATCGATGCGATCATCTTCGACAAAACCGGCACCCTGACCCGGGGCGAATTCGGTGTCACCGACACCATCGCCTTTACCGATGACCTCGATTCGAATGCCGTTCTGAAGTACGCCGCCGGTGTCGAAGCCCATTCGGAGCATCCCATCGCCAAGGGGATCACCGATTCGGTGGAAGAGACCCCCAAAGTGGAAAATTTCAAAGCGATCAAAGGAAAAGGCGCCCAAGGCACGGTGGACGGCAAAGAAATCATGGTGGTCAGCCCGGGCTATCTTCGGGAAAACGACATCCCCATGGATGACGAACGGGTCGAACAGTTCAACGCCCAGGGCAAGACGGTGATATTCGTTCTCGTAGACGGAGAACTCAAGGGGGCGGTGGCCCTGGCGGACATCATCCGCGAGGAATCCAAGGAAGCGATCGCCAAGCTGAATAGCATGGGCATTCAGTGCATGATGCTGACCGGCGACAATGAGCAGGTGGCCAAATGGGTGGCCGAAGAAATCGGGCTGGATGAATACTTCGCCGAAGTGCTTCCGGATCAAAAAGCGGATAAGGTCAAAGAGGTACAATCCCGTGATTTGGTGGTCGCCATGACCGGAGACGGGGTCAATGACGCGCCGGCCCTGGCCCAGGCGGATGTGGGGATCGCGATCGGAGCCGGCACCGACGTGGCGGTGCAGACGGCGGATATCATCCTGGTGCGCAGCAATCCGCTGGATGCGGTGGCCATTCTCTCCCTGTCCCGGGCCACCTATCGAAAAATGCTTCAGAATCTGGCCTGGGCCACCGGCTACAATCTCTTTGCCATTCCCCTGGCGGCGGGTGCCCTGTTTGCCTGGGGTATTCTCCTGTCTCCGGCGGTGGGCGCGGTTCTGATGTCCCTAAGTACCGTGATCGTCGCCATCAACGCCAAATTTCTCAGGATCTCCGATGAAGATACCGCCGGGGGAACCCGAAAACCGGAAACCGCCCTGCGAGTCAACCGCTTCGGGCTGGCACTGGGGTCCGCTTTCGGGCTGTTTTATCTGATCTACTTGATATTCATCTGGATCGGGGGCACCGATGCCGCCGTTCCTTTATACAATATTTTCTTTCAGGGCATCGATGCCTCCGCCATCGTAAGCCAGGAGATCTCCTGGTGGCGAAGCGCCGTCGCCCTGGTCGCCCTTTTAGGTATCGGATATCTGATGGGGATCCTGATCGCGACCATCTACAATTCGGGCATCGATAATGATAAGAAGGCAGGAGAAAGCGCCGCCTATGGATAAACTACAACCAGAAAGCGAGAAGACTGCTCAAAGTCTTACACGGGTATATTCCATGATCACGAAAATCGACCTCAACCATAAACCACAAGGAGTATTATCATGAAGAAAAACATCTGGATCATCTCTACCGCGATTCTTTTCACCCTGATGTGGTTCACCCCGACCTGGTCTGAGGATCAGGCCCAAAGCGGCTCTTCCATGTCCATGCCCTGCCCGAAAATGGGGCAAGGCATGGGTCGCGGCATGATGGGCGGCAAGGGCATGATGCAGGGAAAAGGCAAGGGCATGATGCAAG
>JBKHDE010000377.1:0-3141 GCA_046541495.1 Desulfococcaceae bacterium | reverse complement strand
TCCCAATTGTTGAAATCGCCCACCAGATGAACGGTATCGGCTTCGCCGACGGTCTCCGGGGTGACTTTAAAGGTGACCTTGCAAATCGGTTTGGTCTTCAGAAACTGTTTTTTCATGGCCATGGTTCTTTTCCTCCTGATGGATGCGCCCTGGTCGCGGATGTTTGCCTGACCTCATTATTTTTTTCAAGGATGGAACGAATGGCCGACATACTACCGGATAATCGGGAAATCTTCAAATACAATTTGAGAGAGAATCGCCGATTTTTGAATCGGCCGCGCCCGTCCGTCTCCACCGTGTCCGCCCGGGTCTTCGGCGGCTGAAAATCGGCCATGACAGGGAGAGTTCTTCGATCGAGTCGGAAAAAACGCGACATCGGAGAAGGTGAGATTTCTTTGAAAGCGGACTACAAGATTTTGAGGTATGCGATCAGCCCCTCCACCTGTTTTTCCGTCAAATCCGGAAAAGCCGGCATGTCCCCATACGGATTTCGCAGCTGATCTCGAATGTTCGCTTCGGATACTTTTCGACCGCTGGCCGGCAGGACATCGCCCTTGAACAGGCCTTTGAGTCCGGGGCCGATCTTGGTGGCGGTTTTATCGGTGTAATGGCACATGGCGCATTTATCGCTGAAGAGATCGGCCCCCAGCGATACCCGTTGTTCCAGCCCCGGCCCTTCGGGGGGTTGTGCCCCGCCGGGTGCTTCTTCGGTCGGCGGCCCGGTCGCGGCCCGGTCGCCGTAGACGATTTCTCCGCCGAAAAAACCCAATCCGACCACCACCAGGAGGGTCAGAAAATTGATAAACAGAAGTTTTCCGGGGGTGGTATTCGATTTAATCGCCCGAAAGGCGCCCCAAAGAAGAAACAGCAGAAAAAAACCGGCCAGCACCAGCTTCATTTGAAACGGAAACAAAAAGGCGCCGCCGTAAAAATGGACCCAGTCCACCCATCCGAAGAAGACGGTGAACGGAAAAATGACCAGGGTCAGCACCATGCAGTGCCGGGCGGTCTGATACCAACCCGGCCGCTTGAACATCAGGGCCGCAAGCAGAAACAAAAATCCGCCCACCGTGAGTCCGATGGGTGGGTGGGTGAAAATGGGGTGGACCGGATGGGGATATCCGATCCCGGTCAAGGTGTCGTAAATGAGCTCGGGTATTCCGGAATTGAATAGAAAGTCCATTAAATCGCCCTTCGCGGTAGCCACCGGATTTTAGAGAAATGGTGCGGTTTCATTGACGCATAAAAGGCCGAAAGACGGAAAAGCAGGCTGTCTTTTCCGTCCCCGGCCTTGCGGTCTATTCAGAGGTGGTGGGGGTAAAAATCCAGTCGTTGGACTTCTTGACCTGATGGCACTGAATGCAGCCCTTGGGCGTTCCGGATGCCATGATCTCGCCGTCGGGGCCGTACTTGGCCCAGAACCAGTCGCCCGCATCCGGGTTGAATCCCTCGACTTTATACATCGGGGTCACGGCCATCAGTGATTTTTTGTCTTCGCCGTAGTTTTCCTTGACCAAAATCGAACCGGCCGGCATCGGTTTGCCTTCTTTGGCGGCATTGATGGCGATGGGGTTGGCATAGAGCTTCAGATAAGCGCCGTGGGGGCTTTTCCCCGGATACATGTCGCTGTGCCCCGGCCAGTGATCCCAATCGGTGTAGGGATTGTCTTTGGAGATGTACTGCCAGACCTTTTCTCCGTCCGGCGGCGGCAGGGCCTCATCGGCCCCGAACAGGGCGGTCGGCGCAGCCAGGATTATCGCCAGAATAAGGATTGGGATCATTCGTGTCTTCATTATATCCTCCTTCGATTACGGGTTCCTGTGGATCGGACCCGCCCATTCATAAATCAAAACCGGGGCGGATCGGGCAAAAAAAATCAGATTCATTTTTTTTATAAAACCATAAATGAATGAATCGGAAAAAGTCAAGGCATAATCAGGGGCCGTTCTCATGCCTTTTGTGTCGAGCGATACAGCCCATTGACATCTTAACGGATCGGAAACAAAATAGACCCTGTTCTGTTCAACTTGTCACGGAAGCGAGGCGCGCCCCATGATCATCTACGACGAAAATCAGACATTCAGCCTGCTCGAATTCGGCATCAAGATTCCGGTTCGAAACAGCAGAACCGTCAACACCTACGCGGCCCTGAAGTCCCATCCGGTGCTGGGGTCGAAAATCGACCGGTGGCGCCTGCCGAGATCCGAAGACAAGGTCTCCCGGAAAGATCTGCTGCGGGTCCATTCGCCGGCATACGTGAACAAGCTCTTCTCTCCCGATCTGGAAAGAGAGATCATTCGTACCTATGAACTCATCGACCGGCACGGCAAGTATTACCGGTATGACCCCGAGAGTGCGCTGCTGCCGCTCTCCGAATTGTTCGACCGGATTCTGGAGCGGGTCGCCGGTACCGTCCAGTGCTGCCGAGTGGCTTTAGATAAAGGATTCTGTTTCTATTTCGGGGGCGGCATGCACCATGCCCAGGCCGATTACGGCAACGGGTTCTGCCCGCTCAACGACATGGTGATCGCGGTGCGCAAACTTCAGGCCGAGGGGCGTATCCGCACCGCCTGGATCATCGACGTCGACGCCC
This sequence comes from Desulfococcaceae bacterium, assembly GCA_046541495.1. Classification (GTDB taxonomy): domain Bacteria; phylum Desulfobacterota; class Desulfobacteria; order Desulfobacterales; family Desulfococcaceae; genus JAABSQ01. The sequence goes on along the minus strand of JBKHDE010000377.1, from coordinate 548 downwards.
ACAAGGGCGACGGCACCGCCGCCCTGACTCAGGGGGATGATTCCATCCAAACCCTCAGCATTCACATGGCCAGGGGCTGGCCCCTGGACGAGGCCGAATACGACGACATGGGAAGGTTGAACCCATCCTTTATCCCCAGCGACATCGACATCCCCATCGACGCGGGCGAGGAGGATCAATATGCGGCAAGACTGGAAGCCGGTCTTCACAGACTGGCTGAAGGGCCGCTGCCGGATCTGGCTCTGGTGGTCTCCGGCGCCGACCCGTACGAACACGACGAACTGCCCTCCACACGCAGTCTTCGGCTCACCCTGGATCAGATGCTGGCCCGGGACCGCCTGGTCTATACCTTTCTCAAAGAACGACACATCCCCAAGGCCTATGTCATGGCCGGCGGATACGGCGAACGGGCCTGGGAGGTCTATGCCCGGTTTCTGACCTGGGCATTGTTGGATACGGTGGAATGATCTGCTCAGTTCGGAGTTCCGCCTTCAGGCGGTCCCTAAAAATGTCAGCCCCAGCCGCCTGAAGGCGGAACTCCAAACCTG
>JBKHDE010000376.1:0-3158 GCA_046541495.1 Desulfococcaceae bacterium | reverse complement strand
TGGTATCGGCGGTGTGGTTGCTGCCGAGCGTATCGGCCCACCATGGTTGGGGCTGGGCCACCGATGAAGAATTTGAAATCACCGGCAGTATCACCGATGTTCGGCTCGGCAATCCCCACGGCGAATTGACGATGGAGGTGGCGAATGAAGCCTGGGTGGTTGAGGTCGGGCAACCCTGGCGCAATGACCGGGCCGGGCTCACTAAAGACCTGCTTCAGGTCGGCCGGACCATCACGGTGCACGGCCATCGCTCCGCCAAAGAAGGGGAGCGGTTGATAAAGGCCGAACGGGTGGTCATCGACGGGCGGGATTACGATCTGTATCCGGGCCGCAAATCCTGATTCCAAACCCAAGGAGGACTCATGACGGACGGCTGGACGGCGGCTCTGGAAGCATCTGCGGCCGCCGTCATGCTCCGCAATTCGGTCTGGGCCTATCCGCTGGTCAATGCGGGTCACATCCTCGGCGTGGCCCTCCTGATCGGTGCCATTATCCCCCTCGATCTGCGGCTCCTCGGGTTGTGGCGGTCGGTACCGGCGGCGCCGCTGTGGCAGGTGCTGAGACCGACCGCTGCATTCGGCCTCAGGATGGCGGTTTTCTTCGGGTCGCTTTTGTTCATCACCCGTGCGACCGAGTATGCCGCATCACCTTTGTTCATCTCCAAAATGGTGGTGGTGGGGACGGGTATTTTGAATGCACTGGCGGTACAGACAATCCTTCCTGAAAATCGTCTGCTCTCAGGAAGGCAGAAATCCGGTCTGCCGATCTTCCGTCGGCTTGCGGCCGGTGTCTCCCTGGGGGCATGGCTCACGGCCCTGCTTCTGGGCCGACTGGTCGGCTATTTTTAGAGGCGACGAAAAAGAAGATCCTTCAGAACCCCGGGAGGAGTTCCCATGAAAATACTCCGAATGATCGGGCTGCTGGTCGGCCTGATCACTGCAGCGGCGTCGGCGACGGCCCAGGAAAGGGACTTCTTGTCCGGCAAAGCGCTGGTGGAGGCCCTTCGCCGGGGCGGGTACAATATCTATTTTCGGCACGCGGCCACCGATTGGTCTAAAAACGACCGGGTGGAGGCCCCCGGCGACTGGACACACTGCTCCCCCCGGCGCATGCGGCAGTTGTCGGAAGAAGGCCGGGCGACCGCCCGGCAGATCGGCGAAGCCATTCGGCGTCTGGGCATCCCCATCGGCCCGGTGTTTTCCAGCCAATACTGTCGAGCCCGGCAAACGGCGGAGCAGATGGCCCTCGGCCCTGTGAAGGCGACGATAGAAATCATGAACCTGCGGACCGCGGATTTCGCAGGCGGCCGGAATGCGGTAACTGAACGGGCCCGGCAAAAACTGTCCATACCGCCGCCGAAAGGCACCAATGCTCTGTTTGTGGCCCACGGCAATCTGATGCGGGCGGTCTCCGGCGCCTACACCGACGAAGCCGGCGCCGTGGTCTTCGATCCTGTGGGCGACGGGGAATTCGATCTTGTGGCGGAACTTACGCCGACAGACTGGCAACGGCTCGCCGACGCCTTTTCGGAAGATCAATAATAGAAAGGAAGCAGGGGTGGTGGGCTGGAGTTACCCGAATCCCACCTCGGACTTCGAATCGATCCGTGATTACATCGCCTTCTATCCGGCCGCCCTGGCCTGCTATGTGTCCGGGGAGCGGGTTCGGCCTCAGCCGGGGCGGTTTTACGGGGGGTGGGTGACGAATGAGATCATCGGCCCCTTCAAAGGGGAACCGGGGTCGGAAAATTGGTGATCTTCGAATATTTTTTTTGAAATATCGAAAAAACAGGCTTGCTTTCTTCAGAAGGAGGGCTTATTATGTCTTTAATCAACTCGGCCCCGCCCAATCGGCGAGGCTTCTTTCTGAAGGAACAATCCATTTCTAAAGTGGCATCCTCCAGTCTGTCAATGTTGAAATATTTTATGAAAGGAGGATGTAACTATGGCTAATGGAACTGTAAAATGGTTTAACGACCAAAAAGGGTTCGGCTTCATTGAGCAGGAAGATGGCGCGGATGTATTCGTGCATCACAGCGCAATCAATGCATCGGGATTTAAATCCCTCAGTGAAGGCGACCGAGTATCCTTTGACATCGAGCAGGGACAAAAAGGTCTCGCTGCTGCAAATGTCACTGTGATCTAAACCGTCTTTTCTAAAAAAGGCATTCCTTCGCATATCGAGGGAATGCCTTTTTGTTTTGGTTCGAACCTGTTCCCTCTCGATTTCCCCCTCCTCAGCACTGACACCTCAGGGAGCCCGCTCACCGAGCCATTCGTTATCACCCCGACTCCAAGGAGACGCTTTATGGCAAAATCACATTTTTCATTCAAAAAAAGACAAAAAGAACTGGCCAAAAAAGAAAAGCAAGAACTCAAGAGACAGCGGAAACTCGAAAAAAATTCCAAATCGGAAGAGGAGCCGGATTCGTCTCCGGATGACGGAGAGGATCTATTGTCGTAATCGATGATTCTCTTTGCCCACCTCTGAAGGGTACCCCGAACATGGATGATCTCACTCCCCGCTATTCCGTAAGGGAAGAGATCGCCAACAGCATCACCCACGGCATCGGCTTCCTTCTGTCCATCGTCGGCCTCTGCCTGTTGATCGTCCTTTCCCGAGCCCATGGAGATGCCTGGCATGTCGTCTCCTGTATCATTTACGGATCGACCCTGATCTTTTTATACGCCGCCTCCACGCTGTACCACAGCATCTACCCCGCAAAACTCAAACCGATTCTCAGAACCCTGGACCACTCGACTATTTTCCTGTTGATCGCCGGAACCTATACCCCTTTCACCCTGGTGAACCTGCGCGGCCCCTGGGGGTGGTCCCTTTTCGCCGTCATCTGGATATTGGCTTTTTTCGGGATCATCTTTCAGAAGACGATGCTGCGAAAAGGGCCGATGGTCTCGGTTGGGTTTTACCTGCTGATGGGCTGGGTCGTGGTGGCCGCCGTGAAACCGATGCTCTCACGGGTGGCGCCCGGAGGATGGGTTCTTTTGCTCCTCGGCGGGTTGTCGTACACCATCGGCGTGGTGTTCTATTCCTGGAAACGGATGCCTTACAACCATGCGGTCTGGCACCTTTTCGTCCTGGCCGGCAGCGCCTGCCATTTTTTTGCGGTTCTCTTCTATGTCATTCCTCGACCGCCGGCA
>JBKHDE010000375.1:0-3163 GCA_046541495.1 Desulfococcaceae bacterium | reverse complement strand
GGTTAATTCAACCCCATGCAATTGGCATAGAAGCTGACAGTGGCGGGCCAGTCGGAAAAAATTCCGAGGATACCCACGTCTTTGGCCAACACATCGAGTACTTCATACATGTCTCCATCATTGTCGATCCCATCCGAAACGGTCTGGTAATACCATCCGCCGCCGGATGCCAGCGGTTCGGATCGTTCCAGGGTCCAGGTGATGATATCGAGACCGGCGGCTTTGGCGTACTCGGCATAAACGGACGGCAGGATTTCCCCGTTGTCGACTTTCAGGAGCATCCATATGGGCGGCGCGATGATAGTAACCCCCAGGTCGGCCAGCTCCGTCATGGTGGGCGACCAGGTTTCGGGATCTGTATGGTCGAAGCCTGAATCGGCGTACCGACCGTCCAGATACACCGCGCGATTGCCGTACCACGGGGTATGGGCAATCCAGTAAAGCACGTCGTCGAGATTGAACGACTGGGCGAACACTTTCCAGGGCGGTACCCGGGCGTATATATATTCATCGATCATCTGTTGGGCATACGCCTCTTGCGTATATGTCTTTCCGTTATATTCATACGGCATTGCCACACTCGGGGCCTTCAGTTCGGGAGTCATCTTGACACCCAGCTCCTTGAACAGCTCGATGCTTTCCGCATGGGTCATCACCGTGCCGCAGGTGGCGTACAGGTCGGTGCGCCAGTCGGCGGTGCCGCCCAGGTATGCCTCAACCGTTGTGGCGCGCGGATCGGAGGCATCCATTTTTCCGCAAAGGGATTTGAATTCTTCCAGAGTGATGTCGCTGGTGCAGCATTTGGCCGAAGCCGGCTTGATGAGGTTGCCCTCCGCATCGAATTGAGCCGGTGAAAAAGGTTCGGCGCATTTTTCCGCCAGGTCCGTGAGCAGAATGTTCGTGGTGGTATGCAGATCGCACTGGGAGTGGCGGCAGACCAGTTCCAGGTCTTTGGTAAACGTCACATCACACTCGAGAATGCCGGCGCCCATGCGAGCCGCCGCCTGGTAAGACTCTTTGGTATGCTCGGGGAACTGAAGGGCGGCCCCCCGGTGGCCGATGGAAAAATCGGTCTTTTTAAACGGGCCTTCCGAACATCGCTCCAGCTTCCGCTTGAGCGGACTCTCCTCCATATCCTCGACCAGGTAATAGGGCCGGGGGCCAAGCTGAACCTTTTCCTTTTTTTTCTTCCAGTGCGGCTTTCCCGGGAAATCACCCCGCTTATCTTCTGCATTTACCGTGGGGCCGATCAAAGCCAGGCCGATCAAAAAAGCCAACACCAGGCTGAGGTATTTTCTGGTTTTCTTTTTGATGACTGTATCTTCCATTTTCCGTCACTCCTTTGTTTCAGATACCAGTAAAATAAGAATCATTCCACCTAAAACAGCGGTCCACCTATTGTATACGGCAGCACCTCCTTTCACGGGTTTCGATCTCGGGCAAATTAAAATGAAGAATCAATCCGCCGAAGACCGTCATGAGAATCCATAAGAGCAGGGTTTTGTTTTATGAATATTAGGAAGAGATTAAATCGGGATTAAACCGAACGGTACAACGAACTTTATGCGGGCGGCCCAAAACCGGGATTGCGGAATCCACGACGCCTAACGAAAAACTAACCAAGCTCTAATTCTTTTCAAACATTTCCTCGATAGGGAATAGGCGTGTGAGGAATCTGTTTCTGTGTTCCCCGCCGGGACTGGTGAGCTTGGATGCTCCAGGCTTGCCGGCCCCGGCCTTCTTTTTTTATAGCGGCCGGGGTTTTTGGATAGGCAAGACCCCCCTCAACCGAAATGATTTTGGAGGAAGATTATGAAACACCGACCATTGCAATCGTATTTCACCGCCGTATGGATTATGCTTGTCGCCGCACTGGCGATCGGACCCGGCCCGCTTTGGGCCGAAACCTGTCACCGGGGTGCACTGGACGCGGCTTACTGCGACCGGGACCGCGATCTGGTGGCCGACCTTCCCGTCGATGAATCCGAGTGGGTGAACCCCGATACGATCATCTTCTCCTACACCCCGGTGGAGGACCCGGCCGTATACCAGAAGGTCTGGGACGGGTTCATCAAGCACATGGCCGATGTCACCGGAAAGAAGGTGGTCTTTTTTCCCGTTCAGAGCTACGCGGCCCAGTACGAGGCCATGCGCTCCGGTCGGCTGCACGTGGCCGGGGTCAATACCGGCGGCAATCCGGTGGCGGTCAACTGCGCCGGATTCGTTCCTTTCGCCATGATGGCCGCTCAGGACGGCTCCTACGGGTATGAAATGGAAATCATCGTACCGGCCGACAGCCCCATTCAAACCCCCGAGGACCTGAAGGGCAGGGCCCTGGCCTTCACTTCCCCGACCTCCAACTCCGGGTTCAAGGCCCCCTCCGCCATTCTCAAGGCCGACTTCGGTCTGATTGCGGACCGGGATTTCAAAACCGCCTTTTCCGGAAAACACGACAACTCCGTTATGGGGGTGGCCAACAAAGACTACGAGGCCGCCGCGGTGGCCAACTCGGTGCTCAAGCGGATGATTTCCCGCGGGGTGGTGGACCCGGCCAAAATCCGGTCCATTTACAAATCTCAGACCTTTCCCACCACCGGGTACGGACATGCCCACAACCTGGACCCGACGGTCGCGGCCAAGATTCGACAGGCCTTTTTCACCTTTCCCTGGGAAGGGTCGGACCTGCAAAAGGAGTTCAAGGCCGAAGGCCGGTTCATCTCCATTTCCTATGAACACGACTGGGCGGTCATTCGCAAGATCGACGCCGCCAACGATGTCCGCTACGATTGCAAGTAACCGGCCGACACCGGGTATCCCGTTCGGACCGTTCGCCGCGCCCGGCAGCGGTCCGATTCTGCTTTTAAACCAAGGAGTATTCCCATGCTGAAGATGTCGGGGCTGACCAAACGTTACAGAACCGGAGATCTGGCCCTGCGGGAGATCGACCTGGACATTCCCGACGGCCAGGTGATGGCCCTGATCGGCCCGTCCGGGGCCGGCAAATCCACCCTGATCCGGTGCATCAACCGGCTGGTGGAACCGACCTCGGGGACCGTTTTTCTCAATGACATCGAACTGAACGCCCTTTCCCGCAAGGGGCTGCGCCGGGCCCGCCGGAACATCGGCATGATTTTCCAGGAATACGCCCTGGTGGAGCGGTTGA
>JBKHDE010000374.1:0-3184 GCA_046541495.1 Desulfococcaceae bacterium | reverse complement strand
ATCAGGGGGAAACGCCCCGCTTTTCAAACGGCTGATGCAGTACCAGAAAGAACGGTTTCCGATCGTTCAGCACGGCTCCCTGATCGCCGCCTTCACCTTTTCCGCTTCTACCTTTTCCCGGGCTGCGCGGGGAGAGAGCGGCATGATTCCGCTGATGCACCTGATCGCCGGCATCCTGACCAGCCTCTGTTTCTTTTTTCTGCTGCGGGTCACGGATGAATACAAGGACCATGAGGATGACCGCCGTTTCCGGCCTTATCGGCCGGTCCCACGGGGACTGATCCGTTTGGGGGAGTTGTCCGGCATCGCAGCCGGGCTGTTGGTGTTCGTGGTTATCATCAACCTTCTGCTCATGCCTGTGATGCTGGTTCCGATGGCGGTGATCCTGATCTATATTTTTCTCATGACCCGGGAATTTTTCAGGCCTGAGTGGCTCAAGGCCCATCCGCTGACTTACATGTTGTCCCACATGATGATCATGCCCCTGATCGATCTCTACACCACGGGATTGGACTGGCTGATCGCCGGAACCCCGCCGCCCAAAGGCGTGAGCCTCTTCCTGGTCGTCTCCTTTTTCACCGGCGTGGTCATCGAGGTGGGGCGAAAAATCCGCGCCCCCGAAGCCGAGGAAACCGGAGTGGAAACCTACTCCGTTCTCTACGGACCTCAAAAGGCGACCCTGCTCTGGATGGGAGCCCTCTTCTTGGCGTACCTGTTCAGCATTGCCGCGGCATGGTCCGGGGGCTTCGGAAAAAGCGGCAGCCTTCTTCTGGCGATCCTGCTGCTGATCTGCCTCGGGCGCGGAATGATCTTTGTGGCGGCCGGCCGCCAGGGCGATGCCAAAGGCATTGAAACCATGTCCGGCATCTGGACGCTGGGTATGTATCTGATATTGGGGGTGACGCCTCTGATCCTTTAAATAGAGTGAGTATTTGGAATAAATAAGGTTGACTTCGTTCCGAAAATTTGTAATAAAGTCTACCTTATCTGTTACAACTGAACAGGTGGACTTCAAATTGCTGAACAGAACCATTTTAACCCTTCTCCGGCAGTGGAAAGATCGCCCGGATAGAAAACCCCTGATTTTAAGAGGTGCCAGACAGGTCGGGAAAACCACGGCGGTGGAATTGTTTTCAAGTGAGTTCGAGAACTATATCTATCTGAATCTCGAATTGGGATATGACAGGGAAATCTTCGAAGGAAATCTTTCCGTCCATGATGTGTTTCAGGCCATGCAGGTCATCAAAAATGTTGAGGTAAGAACAGGTAATACCTTAATTTTTATTGATGAAATTCAGAATTCGCCGGAAGCGGTTGCAATGCTTCGCTATTTTTATGAAGAGATGAATGAGTTGCACCTTATTGGTGCCGGATCATTGCTGGAAATCATGCTGGATGAGGCCAAAATCAGCTTTCCGGTCGGCAGGGTCGAATATATTTACCTGTATCCCATGTCATTTTCTGAATATCTGGAGGCGAAAGGCGAAAAACAACTCCTCGGCGTTTACAATGAGGTTCCGTTTAAAAAATTCGCCTATTCAAAATTCCTTTCGCTGTTTCATGAGTACACGATGATCGGCGGCATGCCGGAAATCGTCGAAAAATATTCGGGTGGCGCGGATATTTCTTCCTTGAACAGAACCTATGAATCCTTACTGATTTCTTACCTGAATGACGCTGAAAAATACGCAAAAAGCCAATCGGCGCGTCAGGTTCTGCGTCATTCAATCGAGGCCGTCCCTTACGAAGCCGGCAACCGAATCAAATTTCAGGGGTTCGGCAGATCGAACTATCAGTCCAGAGAGGTCGGAGAAGCCCTGCGCCTGATTGAAAGGGCGATGTTGATCTATCTGGTTTATCCTTCCACCTCGACAAAAATCCCCATCCGGACCGACTTGAGGAAATCGCCCAAACTTCAGTTCATCGATACCGGTTTGCTGAACTATTTTGCCGGACTGCAGCCCGAGTACTTCCGATATGAAGATCTGCACGGCTTTTATCAGGGACTCATTGCGGAACATATCGTCCGTCAGGAAATGACTGCGGTTAACATGTTCAGCAACCAGAAAATTCCATTCTGGGTCAGGGAAAAAAAGCAATCCAATGCCGAAGTCGATATGCTGGTCCAGTATCAGAATTATGTCATACCGATCGAAGTGAAGTCCGGGAAAACGGGAACATTGAAGTCTCTGCACCAGTTCATGGATAGCGTGGATCATACGTGTGCGGTCCGGTTTTATGCGGGAGAGCTGAATGTCGCCGATGCGGTCACAACCGGTGGTAAATCATACAAGCTGATGAATTTACCCTATTTTTTAGCCGGAAAGCTGTTCGATTATCTGGATATGATGATATCTTGACAGCGCAGGCGTTGTTAATCGCCAAAAGCCGGACTCGGGCATCCCTGAACACATAGTAGGGGCAGGCCCCCGTGCCTGCCCTTTGCCGGGGCAACCACAGGGGGATTGCCCCTACATAATAGGCACAGAAATGAATGCACAGATACTTCACCCAAGATGAAAATGAAAGACCATGCGATCGCAGAAACTCATCCTGACACCGGAGATGATCACCATACCCGACCCCGCCGCTCTGGGTGGAAAGGGCGCCAATCTCGCCCGCATGACCTCCTGGGGATTGCCGGTTCCGCCCTGGTTCGTGATCCCCGTCGGCACATTTCAACGCCATTTTCCGGAGGCACTGGCGAACGCCGAAGCCGATGCGATTCGGGATCATTTCGCCGCTGCATCCATTGATTCCGATACCGGACAGGCGCTTCATTCCATTCTGAAACAAAACGATTGGGAGAGCGCATACTTCGCCGTCCGCTCCTCCGCTGCCGATGAAGACGGCAGCGAAAGCTCCTTTGCAGGACAGCTCGATTCCTTCCTCTGGGTTCCGGCCGGGGAGATCGCCGCCGCCGTGTTGCGTGTCTGGGCGTCGGCGTTTTCGGAGCGGGTCATGGTCTATCGCCGGGAAAAAGGCATCGGAACCGGCGGAATCCGGGTGGCGGTGGTGGTCCAGCGGATGCTCACGCCTGAGACCTCGGGAGTCGCCTTCGGCATCGAACCCGTCACCGGAAACCGGCGTTCCGTGGTCATCTCCGCTGTTTACGGACTGGGAGAAGGACTGGTCTCCGGCCGGTTCGACGGTGATACCTACACCGCTGCGGTTCATCCGGAAA
>JBKHDE010000373.1:0-3186 GCA_046541495.1 Desulfococcaceae bacterium | reverse complement strand
CGCCTCGGTAGACGGCGGACATGGTTCGGCAGATACAGCCGGTGGCCAGGGAGGTGTAAGGATCGGAAAAATAGGTGTCGAGTTTTAAAATTTGAAGATAATAGAAATAGCTTTTTAAGGAGTGGTCGGTTCCTTTGGCCGACGGTTTGAACAGGGGATGGTCTGATTTAGAGGAAATGGTGAATTTGCAGTGGGTATGGCTGATCTGCCGCCCATCGGGGTCGAGCACATAGAGGCATTGGATCTGATCATATCGGTCGACGGCATCCTTTAAAAATCCGTTCACCGCGTCTGAAAAAAGCCTGGACAGTTCCGCACAGAGTTCCCAGGTGATGGTGTTGTATGCCTGCTGGGTTTCCATTTCCAGGGTGATGTGATCCTTTAGATGGTGCAGTATTCCCCGGGAGACATGATGGATGGATCGTGTGCAGAAATGGTCCAGCAGCCGATCCGGGGGGGCCGGGCGCGCAAAATAGTATCCCTGAAAAAGGTTGACGCCCAGTTCATAGCATTTGATGATATCCTCTACCGCTTCCACCCCTTCGGCCAGCACCAGTGTGCCGATCTTGCCTGCCAAGTCGCTGATGGAGGCGACGATCGACTGTTTGTAGTAATCCCGGCCGACGCCGTCGATCAGTTCCCGGTCGATTTTCAGAATATCAGGTTTCAGCGAAAGGATGCGGTCCAGATTGGAATGGCGGGCCCCGAAATCATCCAGCACGATCAGAAACCCGAATCGCTTATACAATTCGACGAAGTGAACCAGATCTTTGGTGGATACCTGCGGGGATTCCACGATTTCGATGGCCACATTGGCGGGGTTGAGCCCTTCTTCCTCCACCACCCCCCGCATCCACCCGTTTCCGATGGTGACATCGGCCAGAATGGAGGGATCAAAATTGATGAACAGCATGTGGGCCAGGTTCAATTCGGCCTTCAAAAAGTCTTTCACTGCGGTTTTTCGGCACAACCGGTCGAATTCCAAGGCCCGGTCCATTCGACGGGCGGTCTGAAACAAGGGTATCGGAGGAACCATTTCCCCGGTTTCAGGGTCGATCCCACGGGTCAGTGCCTCGAACCCGATCACCCGCTTTTCCTTAATGCTGATGATGGGCTGAAGAAAGATTCGAATCCGCTGTTCCAGAATGATGTTCCGGAAGGTTTCTTCATCGGTCATGATAAACTTTACCCGTCTGAATGAAATGCATTTTGCTATCGGTATCTTTTCCCCGGTTGACCCCATTTGTCAAGGGGCGGTATTTGCCCGTTCAGACGGAATGCCATTTTTAACTTGAAAAAAAATATCACTTATGTCATAAACTTTCCCTTAAATCTTCTAATCAAGAAAGCTCTTGATTGAAGTTACCCTGAACCATCAGAGAAGGAGGATGCGATGCGAAAAGGACTGTTAGTCGTTGTCCTGTGTCTGGCAGCGGTACTGGCACTTACCCCTTGTGCCTGGTCCAAAACCGTCAAAATCGGTTTTAATATCCCGCTCACCGGTGATATCCCCAAGGTCGGGGAAGAGTCCAAGTTCGCCGCTGAAATGCTTCGGGAGGATATCAACAAAGCCGGCGGGCTCAAAATCGGAGATGAAACCTACATGCTCGAGTTCATCTACGAAGACAACGAGTCCAAAGCTGAATCGGCCGTTTCCGCGGCCCTGAAGCTGATCGAACGGGACCAGGTCATCGCCATCGTGGGTCCCAACTCGAGCAAGCAGGCGGTTCCGGCCGGCCAGGTCGCCAACGACAACCGCACCCCCATGATCTCCCCCTGGTCCACCAACCCCGATACCACCAAAGATCGCCCCTGGGTCTTCAGGGCCGCCTTTTTAGATCCTTTCCAGGGTCCCGTGGCCGTCGATTTCGCCACGGAACAGTTTGACGCCGATACCGCCGCCGTCCTCTATGCCCAGGCCAATGACTACAGCAAGGGGCTGGCGGAGATTTTCAAAGAAAATTTCGAAAAGAAGCATGGTTCCGACGCCATCGTCGCATTTGAGAGCTACGGCGACAAGGATCAGGATTTCAGTGCTCAGCTCACCAAAATCATCTCGGCAAAGCCCGACTTCATCTTCCTTCCCAACAACTACAATGAAGTCGCCCTGATCGTGAAACAGGCCCACGACCTTGGGTGGGACGGCCCGTTCATGGGGTCGGATGCCTGGGGCAATTCCGAGCTGATGTCCCTCTGCGGGGATGACTGCAAGGGGCATTACTTCTCCACTCATTATGCCGCGGCCGGGGCCACCGGCGCCACCAAAGCGTTTATCGATCGGTACGAAAAAGAATACAAGTATCAGCCGGCGGATGTGGCCGCGCTGACCTGGGATGCCACCCGTATCGTGCTTCAGGGGCTTCAGGACCTCGACAAGCTTACCGGCAATACTCGAAAGGACCGGAAAGCCCTTCGGGACGCCATCGCTTCCATCGAGCAGTTCGACGGCATCACCGGCGAAATGAAGTTCGACGAAGAGGGCGACCCCATCAAATGTGCCGTGGTGGTCAAAATCAGCGATGAGGGCGAATTCGTTTTTCAAAAGTCGGTCTGTCCCTGATCGTGTCCCGCCCGAAATATAAACCATAAATCGTTTTTAAGTTTTGGGGCTACTGGGTTATGTTGATGAACCATGTGATTTTTGAACCTGTAGCGAATTGTTGACCGGATTTTCTGTTGTTATCGAGACGCAATGCGGTGTTGATCTGTACCTGACAGCGGAAGCGAATGTTCTTTTAGCAGCGAATTCTGTGGATCCGATGAGGGTGTCGGATCGAAAGCGGATGTTCGAACCGGACCCGGAAATGTTCTTCTCCTCGATCTTGCCGAAGCGAATACGGACCGGAAGCGAAAGCGGATTCTCAAGCGGATGGAAGTTGTTGAAGCGAAGCTTGCGGTTGAAACGGAGCGGATTCTGAAACGGAGAGCGTGTACACCTTTCTTTTCCCGATGTTGAAGCGGATACGGATGCTGGGTTGAAACCGGAGATTGATATTCATGCAGTGCGGTTGCGGTGCTGAAGCGGATGCGATTCTCGATACATTCTGTTCCGAGCGAAAGTGAAACGGATTGCGGTGCGGATACTCGAAGTGGAAAACCCATTAGCCCCAAATTTATTTTCTTGCCTTTTTAGACCCGCCGGGATGCAGGCCGGGATTCTAACCAGAGCGTAAACCAGAGCGTAAA
>JBKHDE010000372.1:0-3212 GCA_046541495.1 Desulfococcaceae bacterium | reverse complement strand
CAGCTTCGCATACTCGATCCGGGTCAACCCGACGGCTTTTCGCATCCTGCGGATCGTGTCCGGCAGACGGGTCGTCAGGGCAGGTAATCCTCCCGAACCGGCGAAAACACTTCCACGGCGACGCTGTCCTCCAAGGCGGCGGCCTGGTGCTCCACATGACCGGCCACGCACCAGCTGTCGCCGGGGCCGACCGTTCGGGTCTCATCCCCGATCGTCAGCTCGAGCCGGCCGGATACCAGAAATCCGATCTGCTCATGGGGATGGTTGTGGCGGGGGAGCAGTGCCCCTTTTCCGATCCTGAATTCGGCCATGAGCGTCTTTTCCCCATGGATCAGGGTTTTCAGCTGAATCTTGTCCAGAATTTCCCGGTAACCGTCGTCGCTTCGAATCGCAAACATCCGCTCCTCCTCAGAAAGATGATGGTGAAACAGTGGTCTTCATGTTCAGCCGGAGTTACCCCTTTTTCGCAGAATTTTCAATCCTTCTTCCTGATCCTGCGCCATGACCGCGGAAGGCACCATGCTGCCCCCTGTCACCCAGACGACATGGGAAGCCCGAGCCATTTTGCGCCTGAGCCGGTGCACCTCCGGATATCTCCTCCCATCCGCTTCGGAAAAGAGCCGGATCGGGCCGGCCAAACCGGCCGCGGCGGACGGCTCGGCAGCGAGGTTTTCCGAATCGGCCAAGAGGTATAGAAGGAGAAACAGTTCCTCATCCGGAACGGTGTAGACGCCGCTGATCAGCCGATTCAGGGCCCTGCCCACAAATCCGGAGGGCGTCCCCACCGCCAGCCCGTCCGCGGCGGTCCGGTTGTCGATTCCGAATTCCTGCACGCGGATCTGATCATGGCGCTGTGTCATCAGACCGAGAAGCATGCAGGGGGAGCGAACGGGTTCGGCGAACCAGCAGTGGACGTGGTCTTTGAAGACGGTCTTCAATCCAAAGGTGATCCCGCCGGGTCCGCCGCCCACGCCGCAGGGAAGATAGACAAGCAGGGGATGGTCTCCATCCACCGGAATCCGCATCTCGGTCAGCTGCCGTTTCAACCGAAGGGCCGCCACCGCATATCCCAGAAACAGATCGGTCGAATTTTCATCATCGATAAAGTGCATTCGCGGGTCGGCCTCGGCCTGTTTTCGGCCCGCCGCCACCGCCCGGCTGTAGTCCGACTCGTATTGGATCACCGTCACCCCGTTGGCGGCCAGGAGATCCTTTTTCCACTGCTTGGCATCGGCGGACATATGGACCACCACCCTGAACCCGAGCCGCGCCCCCATGATCCCGATGCTCAGCCCCAGGTTGCCGGTGGAGCCCACGGCGATGCCGTATCCGGAGAAAAAGGACCGGAAGTTACCTTCCGCCAGGACTCCATAGTCGTCTTCGAGCGTAATCCGCCGGTGCTCAAGGGCCAAGCTTTCCGCATGCTTCAACACCTCGTAGATCCCGCCGCGGGCCTTGATGGACCCCGAAATCGGCAGCAGGCTGTCGCATTTGGCCAGCAGACGGCCTTCTATGGTCTGCCCATAGACCCTTTCCAGCTGCTGCCGCATCCGCGGGATCTCGACCAGGGGCGATTCGATGATGCCCCGGTTCTCCGCCGTTTCCGGGAACAGCCTGGCGATCAGCGGGGCGAACCGGTTGAGCCGTGCTTCGGCATCCGCGATATCCGCCGCCGACAGCGGCAGGTCGGGTGCAGCCGCCTCGTACCGGTCGTACAGGGGATTGCGCCACCAGACCGATTCCAGCGACATGAGCCGTTCGATCAGCGGGAGGTCTTTTTTCCATTCATCGATGGTTTTTCCGGCGACGAGTTGGCTGTTCATTTGACGCGTTTATTCCTCCCGCTCAGGGGTCATCAGAGTCCATCCGGAAATCAGACGAATCAGAGTTCAAGATATTTTGAATCAGGATGGCCAGGATGAGAAGGGATTTACAGGATTTCAGTATCTTTCCTTTGCCTCTCAATTCAACATCGGTTACTTCCACAAGGTTCAATGTTCTCCTGAAAAATAAGATGTTGAGATCATCATGAGTGAAACAGGGTTGGCATTGCAAGGGAATTGTTATGGAAAAGAAGACTGGAAAATGGGAAATATGCTCAAGGAAGATAATCCGCCGGTCGAAATCCACGATAAGGAATATGAATCTTGACGCTTCAAGAAGTTCGGACTAAATTCAGACCATCTACAGACTTTTTGATTTAGAGAAAAATATCATGAGACTGAGTCGAACCGTCAAACCGATCAGTTTTTTCAAAGCACATGCCGTTGAAATCATCAAAATTTATCCGAAAACGGAGAAACCCTGGTCATCACACAAAACGGGGAAGCCAAAGCGGTGGTGCAGGATATCCGAACCAACGAAGAAACCCAGGAGAGTCTCGCCCTGCTGAAGCCATTCATTTTGGAAAATAGCAACATGATAGAAGGCGAACGATGCCAAGTTCTTTGACCAATTTGTTGTTCCATGTCGTATTTTCCACCAAACGGCGTCAGCCGGAGATCGTCCCAGGTTTCAGGGAGGATTTATACGCCTACCTCGGCGGCATCATTCGGTCTGAAAAGGGGAAATTGATTGAGATCGGCGGAACGTCTGACCATGTCCATATCCTTGCAAGATTTTCGCCCGCCGTATCCGTTTCGGATATGTTAAAAATAATCAAAGGGAGTTCTTCCCGGTGGGTCAACAAATCCGGCAAAAGACCGTCCAGATTTGCTTGGCAAAAGGGATATGGTGCGTTTTCAGTTAGCCAATCGGGATGTCAGTCGGTGGTGAATTACATCCGCAATCAGGAAGAACATCACCGGAAAATGCGGTTCCAAGACGAATTCAAGTTGTTGTTGGACAAACATCAGGTTGAATATAACGAGGAATATCTTTGGGATTGATCCACGATTTCCGACGCCCCTCCAGGGCTCGATATTTCGGTTTTATCCCGGCCATGGGTTGGCCATGCCCGGGGTTCCGGGCGTGGGGGGATCGGTTTTATCCCGTCCATGGGTTGCCATGCCCGGGGTTCGGGGCGTGCGGGGTCAAATCCCGATCAAAACCAGGGGTTGAAACCCCTGGCTACATGCCATAGCCGCTCCGCGGCATTCATTGGCCCAAATGATGATCAATGTCCGAATATCGCCACATATCAAACATCGGCAATCCCCCTGCCGCGAAGCGGCAACGGCGTATAGCCAGGGATTTTAATCCCTGGCTTCAAT
>JBKHDE010000371.1:0-3221 GCA_046541495.1 Desulfococcaceae bacterium | reverse complement strand
TGAATCCGGATGGTGGCGTTTTCGGGGATGACCGTCATCAGCCGCACGTATTCCTCCCGTTTTTGAACCCGTTTGGGGGGAATCTGAATGATTTTGTTGCCCTTGCCTTTGGGCAGTTCCGGCAGGTCCGCGACCTGAATCACCAGCAGGCGGCCTTCGGTGGTAATGACAGCGAGCTGTTCGGTGGTGGGATCGGTCAGATACAATGGCGGCAGAGGCTCGGAGCCCTTGGGCAGGGTCAGCATCCCCTTGCCCTTGCTGTTTTTGGAGACCAGGTTTTCGATCTCGGTGATAAAGCCGTATCCGGCGTCGCTGGCCAGGATCAACTTTTGATCCGGGGCGCCCATGAGGACCGAGTAGAACCGGGACTTGTCCGGCGGCGCCAGTCGACCGGTCAACGGCTCTCCCTGCCCCCGGGCCGAGGGCAGGCTGTGGGCCGGCAGGGAATAGGACCGGCCGCTGGTGTCGAGAAATACGGCGGGCTGGTTGGTTTTGCCCTGGGCCGCATCCAGGAATGAATCGCCGGCCTTGTAGCTGAGCCCGGCCGGGTCCACGGCATGGCCCTTGGCGGCCCGCACCCAGCCCCCGGCGGACAGGACCACGGTCACCGGTTCCGCCGGGGCCAGTTCCACCTCTTTGATGGCCTGGGCCTCTTCGCGCTGAACGATCCGGGTGCGCCGCTCGTCGCCGTACTTGGCCGCGTCGGCCCGAAGTTCTTTCTTGATGAGGGTCCGCATCCGCTGGGGAGAAGCGAGTATTTTTTCGATTTCGTCCTTTTCTTTTTCCAGATCGGCCTTTTCATTCTTGATCTTGATCTCTTCCAGCCGGGCCAGTTGCCGCAGCCGAATCTGAAGAATCGCCTCGGCCTGGACATCACTCAATTCAAAGGCGTCCATCAGGGCCGGTTTGGGTTCGTCGCTCTCCCGAATGATTCGAATCACCTCATCCAGATTGAGATAGGCGATCAGCAGGCCGTCCAGGATATGAAGGCGGTCGTTGATTTTGGAGAGCCTGAACTCCAGCCGCCGGGTGACGGTCTGCTGCCGGAAGGCGAGCCACTGGTGAAGCATCTCCAGAAGACCCAGGGTCTGGGGCTTTCGGTTGAGCCCGATCACGGTCATGTTGACCTTGTGGCCCTTTTCCATATCGGTGGTGGCCAGCAGATGGCTGATCAGGGCCTCCCTGTCCACCCGGCCGGATCGGGGCGTAATCATGATCCGGGTCGGCTCCTCCTGGTCGGAAAGGTCCCGAATGTCCGAGACCATGGGCAGTTTCTTGGCCGCCATCTGGGCCGCGATCTGCTCGATCACCCGTTCCGCCGACACCTGGTAGGGCAGTGCGGTGATGATGATGTCGCCGTTTTCGATTTCATAGATCGCCCGCAGCCGCACCATCCCCTGCCCGGTTTCGTAGATCTTGAGAATCTCCTCCCGGGGGGTGATCAGTTCGGCGCCGGTGGGAAAATCAGGCCCCTGTATGATGTCGCAGATTTCCGCCAGAGTGGCCTCGGGATGATCGATGAGATGAATACAGGCCGAGACGATCTCCTTCAGATTGTGGGGCGGAATATCGGTGGCCATGCCCACGGCGATACCGGTGGTGCCGTTGAGCAGCACATTGGGCAGCCGGGCCGGCATGGTCTGGGGCTCCTCCATGGTGCCGTCGAAATTGGGCACCCAATTGACCGTGCCCATGGCCAGTTCGGAAAGAAATACATCGGCATAGGCCGACAGTTTGGCCTCGGTATACCGCATGGCGGCGAATTCTTTGGGCGAGGCGATGGAGCCCCAGTTGCCCTGCCCGTCGATCAAAGGGTACCGGTATGAAAAGGGCTGGGCCATCAGCACCATGGCTTCATAGCAGGCGCTGTCGCCGTGGGGATGGTACTTGCCGAGGACATCCCCCACCGTGCGGGCCGATTTCTTGGGCTTGGCGGTGCTGCGAAGCCCCAGCTCGCTCATGGCATAGACGATCCGCCGCTGGACCGGTTTGAACCCGTCGCCGATAAACGGCAGAGCCCGGTCCATGATGACGTACATGGCGTAATTGAGATAGGAGGGCTTGACAAATTTTCCCAGGGAAAGCTGTTCAATGCCTTCATAGGCGATCATTTCGTCGGTGGACATGGATCAATCTGCTCCGTATGGATTAGGTTAGAGGGCTTCGGGTTCCGCCAGGTCCCCTTCGGTTTCAAGCCAGTCTTTTCGGTCTTTGGATCGTTTCTTGGCCAGGAGCATGTCCATGGTTTCGACGATATGCGCCTCTTCCTCCAGGGTCAGCTGCACCAGGCGCCGGGAATCGGGCAGCATGGTGGTCTCCCGAAGCTGGGCCGGATTCATCTCCCCCAGACCCTTGAACCGCTGTACGTTGGGCTTGCCTTTTTTGGGATTGAGCCGTTTCAGGATGGCGTCTTTTTCGTGCTCCTCCAGGGCGTAGTAGACCTGTTTTCCCTGGTCGATGCGGTACAGCGGCGGCATGGCCACGAAGATTCGGCCGGCGGCCACCAGCGGCCTGAAATGCTTCAGGAACAGGGCGCAGAGGAGGCTGGCGATGTGCAGCCCGTCGGAATCGGCATCGGCCAGGGTGATGATCTTGTGATACCGGATTCCGGAGAGATCATCGGCCCCGGGGTCCACCCCCACGGCCACGGCGATGTCGTGTATTTCTTTGGATTTGAGGATCTCCGCCGTATCCACCTCCCAGGTGTTCAGGATTTTGCCCCGCAGCGGCAACACCGCCTGGGTCTGCTTGTCCCGGGCCTGCTTGGCCGATCCGCCGGCGGAATCGCCCTCCACCAGAAAGAGTTCGGTCTCCGCCGGGTCCTGAGAGAGACAGTCGGCCAGCTTGCCCGGCAAAGTGGGGCCGGACCCCGCTTTTCGCCGCACCACCGCCTTGGCCGCTTTCAGCCGTTTTCGGGCGCTGTCGATGGCCAACTCCGCCAGTCTTTCCCCGGCTTCGGTGTTCTGGTTCAGCCACAGGGCGAATGCGTCCCGCACCACCCCGGAGACAAACCCGGCGCACTGGCGGGAGGAGAGCCGTTCTTTGGTCTGGCCGGAAAACTGGGGATCGCTGATCTTGACCGAAAGGACATAGCAGCACCGGTTCCAGAGGTCTTCCGGGGCCAGCTTGATGGACCGGGGCAGCAGATTCCGGAACTCGCAGAATTCGCGCACCGCAGCCAGCAGCCCGCTTCGAAAGCCGTTGACATGGGTGCCGCCCTG
>JBKHDE010000370.1:0-3252 GCA_046541495.1 Desulfococcaceae bacterium | reverse complement strand
GAGGAGAAGGATACTTGTGAAAATCATCGCCAAATTGAGACGGCCGGTCGGGCCATTTTTTCCAGGGTGGGTTATCGGGATGATTCTGCTGGTATCGGCGGCACCGGGATCGGCATCGGACCTGACAGGCCATTTCATTCAGGGCGGGCTGCTGTTCGGGGAAGCGGCGCCGGGCACCCGGGTCACCTATCAGGGCAGATCCCTTCGGGTATCCCCGAAGGGGCGCTTCATCATCGGCCTGGATCGGGATGCGTCCCTCGCCTCGGTCTTCGAGGTGCATCATCCGGATGGCGCCAGCGAAAGCCATCCCCTGATCATCGACGCACGGGAATACGACATTCAACGGATAGACGGACTGCCGCCTCGAAAGGTCGACCCCGCTCCCGAAGACCTGGCCCGCATTCGGGCGGAAGCCGCGCTGGTTCAAACCGCCCGAAAACGGGACGACCCCCGCACCGATTTTATCGAAGGATTCATTTGGCCGGTCACCGGCCGAATTACCGGGGTATACGGCAGTCAGCGCATACTCAACGGCAAGCCCCGCCGCCCCCACTACGGGGTGGACATCGCCGCGCCGACGGGAACCCCGGTGAAGGCGCCGGCCGACGGGGTGGTCAGCCTGGTGCATCCGGATATGTTTTATTCCGGGGGCACCCTCATTCTCGACCATGGGCACGGGCTTTCTTCGAGCTTTCTCCACCTGCACCGCATTCGGGTGCGTGAAGGGCAAGCCGTCCGCCGGGGATCGATAATCGCCGAGGTCGGCGCCACCGGCCGGGTGACCGGCCCTCATCTGGACTGGCGAATGAACTGGTTCGACCAACGGATCGATCCCACCCTGCTTGTGGGGCCGATGCCGGGCGATGGAGAACAGGAGTAGTCGGGATCTTTCATTGAATCTTTTTGCGGGCTTGACTTTTTGCCTGAAGTTTTATACAAAACAGACGTTGTTTGTAAAAATTCTTCATAATTCAGTTTCGTTCTATAAGGAAGACCCTTTGCGAAAGTGGCGACCTTAGAGGTATGGAACTAATTAACACACTGATTAAACGGAGGTTTGTCACAATGGCAGAGGGTACAGTAAAATGGTTCAATGATTCAAAAGGATTCGGATTTATTGAGCAAGCCGATGGGCCGGATGTCTTCGTACATCATTCAGCCATCAATGCAACCGGCTTTAAAAGCTTGAACGAGGGCGACCGCGTAACCTTCGAGATCGAAGAAGGGCAAAAAGGGTTGGCCGCCGTGAATGTCACCGTAGTCTAATCTTTTGTCAATCCGATCTTTTTGAAAAGGTTATCCTTCGGGATAGCCTTTTCGTTTTTTTCGACAGCGCGTATTTCCTCCCACCCCAACAAGAACCTATCTCAACTATCCACAGAAAGGAATAGGTGAACCGTCATGAACATTTCAGATATCAGAGCAGGGCTGAAATCCCTGCTGGAACAGACCATCGGACAAAGAAGAACCTGGATTCCCCACCGGCAATGGATGCGGGAGTACAACCTGCTTCGGCAGGCGGCGGGGGCCACTGAGTTGGGCAATATGTCTCGGATGATCAAATCCCGATTGGCCCAATGCCGAACCTATGCCAATCGGAAAGTCCATGAACGGGAACATTGATATCCCGGCGACGTTCGTAAGGACAATCGCCCTCCGGAGGGATTTCAGCGGTGATTCCCCCCTTTATTTCATCGGCGCGCCGACAGGCGCTGACCCGTTTTATTCTCTTTCGAGAACCCCATCCCGCCTCCCGGGATGATCTCGAACGGTATTTCGGACCCCACCGGCTGCCCGGCACCGCACCCATCGGTCTTCGCCGGCACCGCCCCGAACTTTTTCAGGACACCCTGAATGCGGCATGTCCGCCCTATGGGGACTGGCTGGCAAGAAGCCTGAACCGCGGGCTGGATTCGGCGCTTGCCGCACAACCCCCGCAAAATCGTCATTTATTGACGGAGCGGGGGAGGAACGACCTTCTTCAAGCCGTCGGACGTATCTTAGAATACCGCACCGAAGCGGGAACCGCCCTGCAGGACGTCATCCCCCAGCAGATGTACGAGGATGTTTTCATGCGGATGATCGGGTTGCTTCTGTATCCCGACCATCCCGAACGGGAGATCCACCTGTATCGGGGTTTTAATGCCCTGTGCCACCGGCTCGGGCTGGTTCTGCTGGATGCCATGAGCCGCCGGCATATCATCGGTTCGGGTTCAGTGGATATTTCCAGACTGATCCGTGCGGCGGTCCTTTCGGGGTACGTCGGCATCAATCTGAAAAGTTCGGCCTCGGCCGCCTCCGCACTGCTGAACCGAAGCCTTCTTTCCATTCCTCAAAAATGGACAACGGATCTGAAGACGGCGGCGGCCGTATCGACTTCTGACCTGATCTCGGTGGCCGAGGAACTCCTCGACCTGGCCGAAGGGTCGAAGCGGGCCTTTGCACTCGATTCATTCTCCATATACACAGAGGAGGTGGTCGACTGTTCAGAGCCGACCCTGGCGGTCTTTTTCTGCGACGATTACCTGGAATCTCTCATCGATCTGAAACGATTCGAGGCCATGCTCGACCGGAACCCCAACCTGCGGGTGCTGTTCGTGCCCCGGGCCGGTCGGTACGGCAATGATCTGGCGTATGCGGATATGGCCGGTATTCTGACGGAACCCCCCTTTTTCGCGTTGCATCGCCACATGGACATGGGGCGGCTCCGCATCAGTTCCCACGGTCCCCGGGCCGGATGCCTGGACCCCAGGGATATCAGCCGATACCTGATTGGCGAAATCGATCTTCTGGGGAAGAACCGAAAGCTCATTTTTGAGACCAAGGGATGCCGCAATTTTGAAATGCTTCAGGGGCGTCTGCCGGTCCCCTGGTATGCCGCCTTCAATTGCAACCGGGCGTTGAGCATTCGCACGGTGGGAGTGGACGGACCGCCGGTGTTTTTGAGGATACCGCCGGGCTTGAGGGCCTACGACGGATTCACCGACCCCCGCATCGGCCGAAGCCCCTCCTACGGCGCCGCCGGGGTGCGGTTCGCCCGAATGACCACGCGCAACCTGTATGCGGCCCTGAGTTCCCCGTTGTATCGGCGTTTATCGGCCCAAGCCGGGAATGAATTCGAGCTGAATCAGGGGGTGACCCGGTGGGGGGATGCCGAGGGTGTGACCTTCTCTGAGTTCATGGCGTCGCTCTCGGCGGAAGCATCCGCTTCGGACGAACGGTTTGAAGCAATTCGCCGGGCGGCCGCTCGGG
>JBKHDE010000369.1:0-3282 GCA_046541495.1 Desulfococcaceae bacterium | reverse complement strand
AGGATGAAAAGACCGCCTTATCTTCCATTCGGCGGGAGACCTGGGAGAAAAAAGTGATTCAGAACGACTACAACCTCCTCAAGGAAGAGGTGGCTGCCGATATCCGGGCCGGAAAGCCGCAGGCCGCCGAAAAACGGATTCAGGAATACCGGACCCGGCAGGAAGCCATCAATGTAAAGGTGCAGTCCCCGGCGGTGGCGGAAAACCTGGAGCAGGAGGTGACCCGCCTGGAAGACCGGGTGAAGGACACCTTCGCCGGGGCCCCTTCCCGGGTGGCTGAAAAACAGAAGCGAAACGCCAAAGCCCTTCAATACGAGGGGTATCAGGGACGACGAGACAAATAGAGGAGGTGACCTTATGGGAGTGATGACCCGACTGGTCCGTCTGATCAAGGCGGATGTCCACGGCGTAATGGATCAGATGGAAGACCGCGGTCTTCTGTTGAACCAGTATCTGCGGGATATGGAGGAGGCCCTGGCGCAAAAAGAGGAGGATCTGCGTCACCAAAAGGCGGTTCGGGAGCGAACCCGAACAGAACGGGAGGACTGCGCCGAAGCGGTGGCGAAACTGGAGTCGGATCTCGACTCGGCGGTTGAAAAGGGCCGGGACGATATCGCCCGGTTTCTGATCAAAAAGCGGGGGCCCCTGGTCCGCCACCGGGATGCCCTCGACAAATACCTTCGAAAACTGGATGGTGAGATCGGCGAGGCCGAAGCGTGCCTGGTGCGCCAACAGCAACAATATGCGGAGGTTCGGTTGAAATCCCGGGAGCATGCGCGCAGAACCGAGGAAAAAGAATGGGAAACCCGGTTTTCCACCTTGATGGCCGAAAAGGGGTATGAAACACCCGGGGAGGAAGAGATCGAACTGGAGTTGATGCGGCGCAAGGAAAAGCTTGCGGAAGGGAGGACCCCATGATCACGGCAGGAAAGCCTTTGAGAACCACCCTGGTGTTCGGCCTGGGGTCGGCCTTGATGTTTATTCCGCTGCATCTGTTTCTTACCACGACATTGAGCGGACTGGTTTATTCGACGCTGATCTTCCGGCTGGTTCTCTGGACCTATTTGGGGCTGTATGCGGTGCTTCTGGCCCGGTGGGGAAAGCAGAAAAACCTGGTTCGGGTGCTCTTTCCCCTGGCGTTTCTGCTGGCGGCCGCCTTCGCGGTGGGAACCCGGTCGGCCTTTCTGCTGATCTTCCTGGCGGTATTGAGCTGGATTCGAAGCGGAATCTGTTTTCCGGGCCCCGCCTTGAAGACCGTGGCCGCAGAGGTGGTGGTCTGCTTCGGCGGCGCCGGCCTGGTGTCCTATTTTAATCCCCAGTCCCTGGGCGCCTGGGCGGTGGGGATCTGGCTTTTTTTTCTGATCCAGGCCCTCTATTTTCTTTTTATGGAAGGCAAAACAGAGTCGAAATCCGAACGATCAGAAGCCGATCCTTTTGAAGCGGCTCGTAAAGGGGCTGAAAAGATTCTCTTCGGAGAAAGGTAAACGCTCACCGGTGAACCGGGCCTGCCAAAGGCCCGGTTTCGTGTTCCCCGGCATTTCCGGTTTCAATCACCCGCATCGATTTCCATTTTCCGGCCCGGTACCGAAGCCCTGAAACCGTAAACAGGGACAGAATGAACAGGGTCACGCATCCCCAGACATAATAAATCCCGGCATTCAGAAACACCACCCCGATCCAGACCGGCAGAACCATCATCAGAACAGACAGCCCGCCGATAGACCACATGATGAACCGGGTGTCCCCGGCCCCTTTGAGTACGCCGGTGTAGACCATGTAGTGGGCATCGAAGAGGACGTAAAAGGCGACGAACCGAAGCAGGATGATCCCCATTTCCAGAATTGCGGGATTGGATCCGGTCTCGGGATCACCGGAAAGAAACAGCGACAGCGGCCATTCCGGAAACAACAGAAAAATGAATGCCAGAATAAAGATGTATCCGTAAAGAATATGGAATGTGCTACGGGCCACGGCTGCGGCTTCGTTCTCCCGATTTCGGCCCAGGGCCTGCCCCACCAGCGTGCTGGTGCCCAGCGAGAACCCCATCATCGGCATGAATGCCAGGGAATTGATGGAGAGCACGATATTGGTTACCGCCAGTTCGGCCTTTCCGATTCGGCCCACCATGAACACGAAAAAGGTAAAGGCGAACAGGTCCATGCAGAACTGGACGGCGCCCGGAATGCCGAAGGTCATCAGACGCCGGAAGAGGTCTTTTTCCCATCGCCGGTTTTGGATGACCCCGAACCGGCGGTCGTTTTCGGATCGGAAAATCAGGAGAACGAACAGCAGCGCCATCAAGACCCAGGCGGCCACCGTCGCCAGACCGGCGCCGGCGATTCCCAAAGCGGGAAAGGGGCCGATGCCGTTGATCAGGGCATAGTCGAAGGGGATATTGAACAGCATTCCCAGGCTGAACACGGCCATTACCGGGCGGGTATGGCCCTGGCCCATGTAGAAGCAGGAGAGGGCGGTGCTCAGCACATTGAATCCGGCGCCCAGGCAGAGAATCTGAAAATAAAGCGCCTCCAGCCGCTGAACCTCCGGTTCATGGCCGCCGAGGCGGAACAGGGGCTCCGCGACCAGAGATATTCCCGCCAATGCCACTCCGGCAAAAAGAGAAAAATAGATCCCCTGCCACAAGGCGGCGCCCACCCGGTGGTTCATGCCGGCCCCGAGGTATTGGGCGATGAACACCGTCACATAATTGGCGACCCCTAAAAAGAAGGCGATGAACAAAAGGGCGGTCAATCCTCCGGGGACGGCCGCCGCAATGGCTTCCAGGGAGTACCGGGCCAGGAATATCCGGTCGGTGAACTCCATGATCATGGTGGTCGCGGTACTGACCACCAACGGCAGGCTCACGCTCAGGATTTTTCCATACCGGCCCGCTTTCCGGGACTTGGCTGTGGGAATGTTCTGTTCCATCAGGAAAGCTGATTGGATCCTTCTGGAAAAATGCGCACAACCGGTTGGCATGCGGACCGCGGCAAAAGCGGAAAGGGATAGAAAAAATGAAGAGGCAGGAGAAACCTGTTTTCTAATCTAGCCGTATGAGGGGAGAATCGACGTGAAGCCGGCCTTTGTCGCTTTCCTCTTTGATCAATATCGACATAAATCTCTTCCTTCAGCCCATCGAACCTTTTTCATCTTTACGAGATAGCCGGTTTTCAAATAAAGTATACTATCTTTCAGATTGTATTGCCAATAATTAATATCTTCATCTCATGGAAGGAGGCCAAGCATGTATTCCAATCTATTTTCCACTTTCCAGATCCACGG
>JBKHDE010000368.1:0-3286 GCA_046541495.1 Desulfococcaceae bacterium | reverse complement strand
GAAGGTATTCCAGGGCTTGGGCGAGGGTTGATTCGAAGGTCTGCTTTCCTCGAATGGCGAAATCTTCATACGTCCAGAAGCGGAAGCCGGCTTTTTCAGTCCGCGCCAGCATATCCGCATTGTTATATTGTTCTTGCAATCCGATCACGGCATAGGCTTTGAGAATACCCTCATGGTGGGCATAAGAAAAACTGTTGCCGCTGTGGCGGCCTTCCAGAGGTCTGAAATCGAGATGGGCGTCGCAGTTGATGCATCCGATGCCCCGGTCTGAAATGGCCCCGGATTTCAGCAGCGAGGCTTCCACCCCTTTCAGGATCGGATAGGCATTGTTGTGACCTCCACCGATGACGATCGGCTCCAGCCCGGCGTCCGCGATGGATTCAATAGTCGGGAATACCCGGTTATCGAGTTCCGAAGTTAATCGTCGAAAAAGGGATACCTGCCCGGCATCTCCCTCCGCTTCATCCGCAGCTTTTTGCAGATCTTCAACCGCCGTTTCCCCGATCAGCAGAATCTTTTCCGAATCTAAAAACCGGTTGGACTGAAGGTTCAAAAACTCGGTCAAGAACGCATTCCAGGCCCCCCGGGCCCCTTTTCTGCCCAGGTTTGCCCGAACGCCCACATCCTCGGGGATACCCAAAACGGCATACTTGGCGCCGGAAGCGGCGCTCTCGTTGAGGGCCTTAGAAAGATTTTCCGGGTCGAAGTTTTTCAGAATGCGCAGATCACTGCCGATTTTTACTTCACCCTGCCGCTGGACAATCCGCCGGTCGATATCCTCCCGCTGAAAAATCTTTAAATGGCCGGCGGTATACATTCAGGTTTGAACCACCCAGAGAACCAGAGGAAGGAGAAGGATTACCAAAATAAGCAAACCCGGAACCGTCAGATAGGGTTTATACCACTTCTCCCCCTTGGCACGGGCTTTTTTAACTTCCGAGAGAAACCAGTTTCCCACCAGACCAGCAGCGATCAGAATGGGGATTAATTTCAATAGTTCCAACATAGAATCTGTTCCTTTACCCTCCTGTGCTACTTCCGAAGATTTTCACTGCAAAGAATAAAAGAAAAAGATCATCCGGATGCCGCTGCTTCGGTATCTTTTTCTTTGCGGGCATCATCCAGACAATGGGAAATACATTTCTCACAATCCTGAGCCATTTCCTTGCCTTCGCAGACCTCGTCAAAGGCTTTGACCCATTCCTGCCCGCCTCGGGGGCATTCTTCGACGAATTCCACAAAGCGAACCAGTCTTTCCATGATATTTGAGGAGATGGCATGCTCCATTTTGCAGGCGGTATCCTCGGCTTCCTTTGGATCCGCCCCCAGAACTCGAATAAAGAAATTTTTCAGCGCTCTGTGTTTCCGGACCACCTGCTGGGCATGCTGCTTTCCCTTTTCCGTTAGAGTGATCAGATCATAGGGGGCGTAATTGATATACCCTTTTTCCGATAAGGTTTTCAATGCGCCGGTGACCGAAGAATTGTTGACGTTCAGTCGATTGGCGATATCCTTGGCCCTTGCCGCCTGTTTAATGTTTACGATATGGAAGATGGCTTCAAGGTAATCCTCCATATTTGAGCTTAATAGATGTTTATCCGACATCGGGTCGATTCCTCCAGAATTCGATTTCCTAAGTTTTTATATTTATCCGAAAAACATATGGAAATCCGAATTCGCTGTCAACTCTTTTCCCGTTTTTGGATTTTCGAGTTATTTTTTTTACAGGCAAGGTACTACTGTGAAGGAGTAACGGCAAGGAAAATCGGAGAAAAACCAGGATTGAACGGCATGGCTGATGAAAACACTATCCTCGCATAGTCTGCCGAAGGGCGAAATCGGATAGCACCAGTGCGGCCATCGACTCCACGATGGGCACGGCCCGGGGCACCACGCAGGGATCATGCCGGCCCTTGGCTTCGAATACGACCTGGTTTCCGTCGAAATCGACGGTGTTCTGGGGCAAACCGATGGTCGCCACCGGCTTGAAGGCCACGCGAAAAAGGACCGGTTCTCCATTGGAAATTCCGCCCTGAATTCCGCCGCTGAAGTTGCTTTTTGTGCCAAGCCGGTCCCCCCTGGATACGAACGGATCATTGTGCTGAGACCCGCGCATGCGCGTGCCGGCGAATCCGGAGCCGATTTCAAATCCTTTGGTGGCGGGGATGGAGAGCATGGCCTGGGCCAATTTGGCTTCCATTTTGTCGAATACCGGCTCCCCCCATCCCGCCGGAAGGTTCCGGCAGACGCAGGTGATGATCCCCCCCAGGGAATCCCCGGCCTCTTTTGCGGTCAGAATCTCTTGGCTCATTCGGTCGGCCGTCTCAGAGTCCGGACATCGGACTAAAGTTTCATCCACCAGGTCTCGGGTGATCGTTTCCGGATCCGCTCCATGAGAGTCCACTTCTCCGACACTGCTCACCCAGCCGACGATCTCCACCCCGAATGATTCCCGTAAATATTTTTCCGCAATGGCTCCGGCGGCCACCCGGCCGATGGTCTCCCGAGCGCTGGACCGGCCGCCGCCGCTGGCCGCGCGAATGCCGTATTTCATCTGGTAGGTGAAATCGGCATGGGAGGGTCGGGGGACGGTGCTCATCTCCCGGTAATCCGAGGGCCGCTGATCCTTGTTGGGCACAAAGAGGGCAATGGGAGTTCCCAGGGTTTTACCGTTTTCCACTCCCGAAAAAATCGTGACCCGGTCCGATTCGCTACGTTCCGTGCTCAGCTTGCTCTGGCCCGGACGCCGCCGGTCGAGCTGAATCTGAATGTCGGATTCCTCCAATTCCATTCGCGGCGGGCATCCGTCCACGACCGCGCCGACCCCCTTGCAATGGGATTCTCCGAAGGTGGTGACTTTAAACAGGGTGCCGAATGTGCTGGACATAATAAGCCTCTACAAACTTTACAACTTAGGGAAAGTGAGTTGCGGAAAATCCGTTAGAATCAGATCGGTGATTTCATCGATCGTCAACCCATCGGTGTCGACCGCCGTGTGCATGGCGCTTTCATAAAGCGGCAAACGCTCTGTGAGGGTCTCTTCGATTTCTTCCACCGGGGTTTTACCGGTCAGCGAGGGTCGCTGGGGTCGGGTCTGGCTGTCCCCGCCCATGCGATCCGCAATCGTAGCCGGATGCGCTCTCAGCCAGACGATCCGGCCGGAAGCGCCCATATCCGCCACATTGCGCGGATCCAGGATGATGCCGCCGCCGGTGGCGATGACATGATCGTTCTTTTCGCACATGCGCTGAAGAATGCGTCTTTCCTGCTGACGAAAAAAATCCCA
>JBKHDE010000367.1:0-3290 GCA_046541495.1 Desulfococcaceae bacterium | reverse complement strand
GTGTCCGCCCCGACCCGCGTGTCCGCCCCGATTCCGCACCCCGCAAAATAATGGGCGAACACGTAGGTTCGCCCCTACATCGTGTTGTGCAATGGTTCAAAACCATGTCAACAAATGAATACATTCGCGGTGTGAAACAAAACGGGTGGCGACCGTTTCCCGGAAAATTATGGCAACGAATTATTGGGAACACATCGTTCGCAACGAATCGGAATTGAACCGCATCCGCGAATATATCAGGAACAACCCCGCGCAATGGGTATTGGATAAATTACATCCCACAAATGTATGGGCGGACCTATGGGGCGGACCTGCGTGTCCGCCCTGATCTACCCGACCTATTGTCCACCCGGACCTGCGTGTCCGCCCGGATATGGCCCGACCACAAAATGGGCAGACGCAAAATGGGCGGACGCGAAATGGGCGTTCACAAAGGGCAGACACATAGGTCTGCCCCTACCGGAATCCGTGAACATCTGATTGCCGCAACGGGGACGAACCATGGACGTCAAAGAAAAATTGAATGATCACAACGCCGCGGCGATAGCGGTAAGCGACCTGACAAACAGAATGCCTGCAATTTTATCCCTCCAGAAGTCTTCTCTGAAGAAGGGCCTGCATATCACGGCGGCCGTCGGCGATCAGCACTACATAAACCCGGTCGGATATCCCTTTGAAAAGGATACGGTACGGTTTGAAAAAGAATTCACGATATTCGCGAATGCCGAGCGCCAGGAGTTCCCCGGGATAGGCGCCCCGTTCCGGATTTTCATTCAGGCTGGAAAATGCCTCTTCAATCCGATCCAGGACATAGGCCGCTTTTTCGGGAGAATCATGCAAAAAAATATACGAGTAAAGGTCTTCGAGATCTCGTTCGGCATCTTTCGTCAGAAAAACCTCCAACGACATCAGGAATTCCCCGTTCGATTCCTGAGTCGGTGAATGACCTCGGAAGCCGATTGGACTTTTCCTTCTTCAATTTGGCGGTTTCCAAGTGCCAGAATTTTCAGCAGCGCCATCGTCTCCTGGGCTTGCTCATAACTTGCAATATCCTGAATAACGGCTTTTGCTTCGCCGTTCTGTGTTATAATCAGAGGTTCTTGCTGTTGTTCCCCCAGGTTCCGGACAATTTCTGAAGCGTGTGCCTTCAGATAGCTGATCGGTTTGATGCGGTCGGATAACGTCATTGATGCAACCTCCTTTTTTAATATATGGCCGAATATAGTCCATATCATGGTCATGCGTCAAGGTCAGGGAGATCAAAAGTTGACGGTGCAGGCAGTCGCCCCTATTTTTGTAGAGCCGCGAGGAGGGTGATACAGCCCGCCAGGTGTCGTCTTCGAGCATGTCGACTTTATGGGAATGCCCGAAAAAAAATTCAACAAAAGGAGGTCCAAATGGCAAAACTGAACCCCGGCGATCCCGTCCCGGCCTTCGAGGCGCCGGATCAAAATGAAAACTCCGTGAAACACGATGATTTTCAAGGTCGAAAACTGTTTGTCTTCTTCTACCCCAAAGCCAACACCTCCGGGTGAACCACTCAGGCCCAGGCGGTGCGGGACGCACTGCCCGATCTTCAGGAAAAAGGCGTGGCCGCTGTCGGCATCAGCCCGGACAAGCCGGCCCAGCAGAAGAAGTTCGACGAGAAGAATGGATTGGGGTTTCCGTTGCTCAGCGACCCGGATCATACCATCGCCGAGGCGTTCGGCGTCTGGGGCGAGAAAAAGAGCTTCGGCAAGACCTCCATGGGGATTATTCGATCCGCCTTTCTGATCGATGAGAACGGCCTGCTGAAGAACTGCTGGTATAAGATCAGCCCCAAAGATACGGTGCCCAAACTGATGGACGCGCTGTAATCCCCAAAAGGTCCGGGCGGATGTGAATCACCCGTTCCGGACCACCAGCCAGACCCCGGCCGATATCAGGGCCAGGCCCAGCAGGCGCGGTCCGGTGACCGGCTGAACCGCGGCTGAAAACAGCCCGTAATGGTCAATCAAAACGGCCACGAAAAACTGGGCGGCCACCAGGATGGTGAACGCCCGCGACACCCCCAACCGCGGCACCGCATAGCTGATCGACCCCACAATCACCAGTCCCAAAAGGCCGGATGTATACCCGTACCAGGGCACCAAACGGATGGCTTTCAGGTTGCCCAGTCGGGTCGCCAACAAAATGAGCGAAATGAATATGCCGCCGATCACGTAGGTGATAAAGACGCTCTCTTTTGTGCCCAGGCGCTGGTCCATGACGCCCATGAACTGGCCCTGAAGGGTGATCGCCAGGCCGCCGATGACGGCGACCAGCACTACGGTGAAGTCGGTCATGGGGTTTCCTTTCTAAGCGTATTTCTCGAATTTGGTGCATCGGTTTTGACGGTATCCGGCACCAGTTCGGCGGGAATGCGGGATTCGCAGGGCACCTTCACCTGGCACAGGCCGCAGGCATTGACGGGTACCCCCAATTGATGGGCCTCCACATACGGGCGGGTCACCTGCCGAATGTAGGTGCGGCATTTGACCTTGTCATGGCCGGATTTGGAAATGGCGCCCGCGGGGCATCGGGAGATGCAGATGCCGCATCGGTTTCGGGCGTGGTGAAGGCAATAGGCCTGGTGGTCTTCATAGGGTCGGCCGGAGGATTCGAGCCCGATTCGGGCCACCACCGACCCGACCCGCATCGCCTTGCCGACCGGGGTGATGAGCCCGTCCGACAGGCCGAAGGTACCCAGACCGCAGGCATAGGCCGCATGCCGTTCCGACCAGGTGGAGGCATACCCGTACCGGGGGGATTCCTTTCTTTCCCAGGCAGGTGACAGGGACGGGGCCACCGCCGGAATGTCCTTTTCGTTCAGCCGGGTTTCCAGGTGCCGGCGAAGATTCTCATTGATTTGCTCCCCGTACCGGCGGACCCGGCTCCAACGCTCGCCGGGAAATTCCTTGCCGGCCCGGTGCTCCTTTCTGGTTTTCAGGGTCTGGGGCAAAATCCATGCGATGACCGTCAACTGGTCGGGAGACACCGCCAGGTCCGGAAAGCCCTGTTGAAAAGCCTCCTGCGGGGTCCAATAAAATTCACCGATATGGCCCTTGATGGTCTCAAAAATCGGATCATCCCCCCGGCAAAATCCGACCAGGGGTGCTGCAAAAGCCGGTTCCGTGCTGCCGGGGGAAATGGCATTTCGCTCCGGATTTTTCATGTAATCGCTGATCACGGATTCGATCCGTTCGCGGGTAATATCCGACATTCTTTTCTTTCCTCCTGTGGTTTCATTTCACATCGATCGCCGACCGGAT
>JBKHDE010000366.1:0-3318 GCA_046541495.1 Desulfococcaceae bacterium | reverse complement strand
GCTGGCCGACACCATTCGCGACGGGGAGAACGGGTTCACCTTTCCCGATTTCAATGCCTTTCAGTTCCTCGATGCGGTGGGGCGGGCGGTGGAGACCTTTCGGGACCGGCCGGAGAAATGGAAACAGATGATGCAAAGGGCCATGAAGGAGGATTATTCCTGGAAAAAATCGGCCCGAAAATACATCGAGGTTTATCGAAGCATCACTGATACCGAATCGGATTAACTATGCGCTCCATGAAGTGCGCCGCCGTGGACAGGATTGAAGGGTCATCACAGCGCTTCTCTCAGATACCCTTGTCGTGTGTCTCAATACCAGATTATTATTATATGCCGGGGTCGCTTTTCTCAAAAGCGGCATTTAAACTTGTTGCCAAGGTCTGGATATGGTAACATCTTTTATCCATAAACAGTGGGCCCCGAATACCTTTTTTTCAAATTAACGGACGATACAACCATGACGGTTTACAAATATAAATTCGATTTCGAAGTCGGCAATCTGGTCAAGAGCCCCTGCAAAGACTGCGAGGATCGGGAGCATTTCCCCAAATGCATCGATATGTGTAAAATGCTGGACCGGATTCAGACGGTGCTGGCCGAGGCCCGCTCCTGTTCCAGGGGGTAATCCCCTCCACCCGACGCCCCTTTTTCGGCATACCCGGCTGTCTCCGTCGCCAAAACCGACGGCCGGGACGCCTCAACTGAAATCCCGACCGGCTGATGCCTTCATCTTCCTTCTCCAAGACTCGAATCCCGAAATCTTTTTTCGGAAATCTGAAACGCCTCCACCTGCCGGACCTCCTTCAATTTTTCCTGCTGATCGCCGCGGTGGTCTGGCTGCTGATTCGGGGCAGCGGGCGTATCGGGTACAACTGGCAGTGGTACCGGGTGACCCGATATCTTTACACCTTCGAGGAGGGCCAATTCATTCCGGGGCCCCTGCTGAATGGGCTCGAAGTCACCCTTCAGATCACCGCCGTCAGTCTGATTCTGGCCTTCACCATCGGCCTGGTGACCGCGTTTTTCAGGCTCTCCGGCTCTATTCTGGGAAAATCCCTGGCCCGGCTCTACCTGGAGCTGATCCGCAACACACCGCTGTTGGTACAGCTTTTTTTCATCTATTTCGTTCTGGCCCCCATCCTCGACATTCATCGATTTACCGCGGCAGTGCTGGCTCTGAGTCTTTTCGAGGGAGCCTACGCCTCGGAAATCTTTCGGGCCGGGATCGTCTCCATCCATCGGGGCCAATGGGAAGCCTCCTACAGCCTCGGTTTCAATACCCGTCAGGCCTACCGCCATATCATTCTGCCCCAGGCCGTCCGTCGGGTGATTCCGCCCCTCACCAGCCAGGCCGTCTCCCTGATCAAAGATTCCGCCCTGGTCAGCACCATCGCCGTATATGACCTGACCATGCAGGGACAGATCATCATCGCCGAGACCTACCTGACCTTCGAGGTCTGGTTTCTGGTCGCCGCCATCTACCTCATGATTACGGTACCCCTCTCCCTTGGAGTCAACCTGCTGAACAAACGGATGGGTTGATTTCTAAAGGGACATGTATTACCTATCGGTAAACCATGAACCAAAAAGAAGAAGGAGGTTCGATGTGAAAAAATGGATTGGAATGACAATGGGGCTGATGCTGATCTGCGGATCTTTCGCAACCACCGGTAGTGCCGGGGAAATTCAACAGAAGCTGGTGGAAGAAAGCGCGCTCGAACAGGTGATGCGGCGGGGCATCCTCCGCGTCGGAATGTCCACCTTCGTTCCCTGGGCCATGAAGGACAAGACCGGTGAGCTGATCGGTTTCGAAATCGATGTAGCGAAACGGCTGGCCGAGGATATGGGGGTGAAGGTGGAGTTCGTGCCGACCAAATGGGCCGGCATCATTCCGGCGCTTCTGACCGGCAAATTCGACGTCATCATCGGCGGAATGAGCGTTCAACCCGGCCGAAACATCAAGGTCAACTTCAGCATCCCCTATGATTATACCGGGATGTCCATGGTGGCCCACAAAGAGCTGGCCGCCGGCTTCGATTCACTGGAGGATTTCAATGATCCGAAGGTGACCATCGCGGTCCGACTCGGCTCCACGGCGGCTTCAGCGGCGAAAAAACTCATGCCCGAAGCCAAACTGCGAATGTTCGACGATGAATCCCAGGCCTACCAGGAACTGCTCAACGGCAACGCCCACGCGGTGGTGGGATCGGCCCCGACCCCGGCCTTTTACGCCATCAAAAATCCCGAAAAGACCTTTCTCCCCCTGGCGGATACCTTTACCAAAGAGCCCATCGCCTTTGCGGTAAAGAAAAGCGATTACGACACCCTCAATTTTTTCAACAACTGGATTCGGGTGGTTCAGGCCGAGGGGTGGCTCAAAGAGCGCAAGGATTACTGGTTCGGCACCCAGGACTGGGAATCGAAGATAAAGTAGCCGACCTTGAGACGGACCCGAAAACAGGTTTCAGCGCTGGACATCTGTCTGGCGCTGATTCTATTTTCAGCCCTTCTGTACCTGTTTTATCGAATCAAGGTGGGGCTCAATTACAACTGGGATTGGGGGGTCATTCCCCAGTACCTGATTCGGTACGACCCCGTTACCGAGAGCTGGAAAGCCAATCTCCTGCTGCAAGGGTTTTTCACCACCATTCGATTGAGTATCTGGTCGACCGTGCTGGCCATGATCTTCGGCACCTTGATGGGCTTCTTTCGCTCGGGCCGAAGCGTCTTCAACCGCCTGGTGGGGGGGACCTATGTGGAGATGATCCGCAATCTGCCGCCGCTGGTGCTGGTGTTTATTTTCTATTTTTTCGTCAGCAATCAGCTCATGCCCCTTCTGGGGATGGAACATTTCGTTCGAGGGTTGTCGGAACCTTCCCGGGCGATTCTCGCCTTTTTTTTCGCCCCGGCCCAGCGGTTTAACGCCTTTTTCTCGGCCGTCTTCACCCTGGCCCTGTTTGAAGGGGCCTATATCACCGAAATCGTGCGGGCCGGGATTCAGTCCATCGAAAGGGAGCAGTGGGAGGCCTCCGCGGCCCTGGGAATGACCCGATTCCAGCAGATGCGCCACATCATTCTTCCCCAGGCCTTTCAGCGAATCCTTCCCGCCCTGGCCGGGCAGTTCATCTCCACCATCAAGGATTCCTCCATCGTTTCGATCATCTCCATTCAGGAGCTGACCTTTCAGGGCCTGGAACTGATGGCGGCCACCCATCTCACCTTCGAGATCTGGATCACCATCACAATCCTTTACCTGATCCTGACCCTCACCTGTTCATTGGCGGTAGAGCGGCTGGAGGTTCGACTGGGGCGGAGCAA
>JBKHDE010000365.1:0-3323 GCA_046541495.1 Desulfococcaceae bacterium | reverse complement strand
CGCACCGCTTCGATTCCTAAATTGCCATGACCAACCGAACCGTCACCACAACCATCGACCCCGACCGCTGCATCGGCTGCGGCGAGTGTGTGCGCGTGTGTCCCTCCGACACCCTGTCCATGCAGAACGGCAAGGCGGCTGTGACCGGGGATCAATCCCTGAACTGCGGCCACTGCCAGGCGGTATGCCCCACTGAGGCGGTATGGGTTGAATCTCTTCAAAATCGGGTTCTCGATTTTACCACCTTCCCACATGAAAACAGATGGATTCCTTACGGCGATTATGATCTCGACCACCTCGTCCGGCTTATGCGTTCCCGGCGCTCCTGCAGGCACTTTTTGGAAAAACCGGTTGGACGGGACCACATCGAAGACCTGATTCGAATCGGCATCACCGCCCCTTCCGGCACCAACAGCCAGCAGTGGACCTTTACGGTTCTGCCGAATCGAAAGGATGTTTCGGCCCTGGGCGAGCGGATCGGAGACTTTTTTGAAAAGCTGAACCGAACCGCTGAAAAAGCCTGGCTTCGCCGGCTTCTGAAGTGGATCGGCAAACCGGAACTGGACAATTATTACAGGAATCACTACCAATCGGTCCGGGATGCGTTGAAAACCTACCAGGAAGACGGCATCGATCTGTTGTTTCACGGAGCTGCGGCGGCCATCATCGTAGCCTCGAACCCGAATGCCAGCTGCCCGGCCGAAGACGCCCTTTTGGCGACCCAGAATATCCTGCTGGCAGCCCATGCAATGGGACTGGGCACCTGCCTGATCGGCTTTGCCGTATCGGCCATGCAGAAAGACCGGTCCATCGGTGCGTATGTCGGAATCCCCAGGGAGGAAACGGTGTATGCGGCCATTGCACTCGGGCATCCCGACGAGCCCTATCAGCGGATGACCGGCCGGAAACCATTTACCTTGAGATATTTCGAGGCATGAGATAGGAGTGGAGGCGTATGATCATCTGAAGTGGATGGAAAGGGCCATCATACAGGCACAGGAGGCCGCCGAAGCGGGCGAAGTGCCGGTGGGGGCTGTCCTGGTGGACGCATTCGGCAACCTGCTCCGGGAAGACCGAAACCGCACCATCCAGTTGATCGATCCCACCGGCCATGCGGAAATCCTGACCCTTCGGCGGGCATCCCGAGAAATCGGCAACTATCGGTTGTTAAATACCACGCTCTATGTTACGGTTGAGCCTTGTGTCATGTGCATGGGGGCGATTGTCCATGCCCGTGTGGCCCGGCTGGTTTTCGGGGCGCCGGATCCCAAATGGGGGGCGGCCGGCTCCTTGTACGATCTTTCGGCGGATGAACGCCTGAACCACCGGGTGGACGTCATTCCGGGTATTTGTGAAGATCGATGCCGTGACTTGATGAAAGCTTTTTTTCAGGAGCGACGAAAACGCCGTTCCGACAACTCATTCCATCCGGATCAGAATGCCCGACCTCGGGAATAAAGGAGAATTTCGTGTCGAACATCGTTATCGTGGGAACGCAATGGGGAGATGAGGGAAAAGGCAAAATCGTCGATCTTTTGGCGGAATACGCCGATGTGGTCACCCGGTTTCAGGGCGGCAACAACGCCGGGCACACCATGGTCGTCCAGGGCGAACAGTTTATCAGCCACCTGGTGCCTTCAGGAATTCTTCAGGGAAAACTCTGCCTGATCGGAAACGGATTGGTGGTGGACCCGACGGTGCTGCTGGAGGAAATGGATTACCTGAATCAACGCGGAATCCGGATCGATCCGTCCACCCTCAAAATCAGCGAACGGGCCCAACTGATCATGCCCTACCACAAGGCCGTCGACCAAGCCCGGGAAGCCCGGATGGGCGGCGGAAAGATCGGCACCACGGGGCGCGGGATCGGACCGGCCTACGAAGACAAAGCCACCCGGGCCGGGGTTCGGTTCGTGGACCTGCTGGAGCCCGACGTATTCACCGAAAAGGTTCAGGCGGTAATGGAGGAAAAGAATTTCTATCTGAAGCATTTCCTCTCCGCCGAGACCCTCGACCCGGAGGAAGTGATCGCCCAATACGGTCGATTTGCCGAGGAACTCGCCCCCTACGTCAGCAACATCTCCATCGTCATCGACGAGGCGATTCGGTCCGGAAAGCAGGTTCTTTTCGAGGGGGCCCAGGGCACCCACCTGGATATCGACCACGGTACCTACCCCTTCGTCACCTCCTCCAACACGGTGGCGGGAAACGCCTGTTCCGGGGCCGGGCTGGGGCCCGGTGAAATCACCGATGTGATGGGCATCGTCAAGGCCTACACCACCCGGGTGGGATCAGGGCCTTTCCCATGCGAACTTTTCGATGAGGTCGGTGAGGCCATTCAGAAGAAAGGCGCCGAATTCGGCGCCACCACCGGCCGCAAACGCCGATGCGGATGGCTGGATGCGGTCATGCTGCGGAACGCCGTTCGCCTGAACGGCCTCACCGGACTG
Organism: Desulfococcaceae bacterium; assembly: GCA_046541495.1. Classification (GTDB taxonomy): domain Bacteria; phylum Desulfobacterota; class Desulfobacteria; order Desulfobacterales; family Desulfococcaceae; genus JAABSQ01. The sequence goes on along the minus strand of JBKHDE010000365.1, from coordinate 873 downwards.
GTAATCACCAAGCTGGATGTTCTCGGGGGGCTGGACGAACTCAAGATCTGCACCGGGTACCAATATGCCGAAAAGGTGCTGGAGGATTTTCCGGCCAGTCTCAAGGTGCTGGGGGAATGCGAGCCCGTCTATGAAACCCTGCCGGGATGGTCCGAGGACATTTCGAATGTCAAGTCGTATGACGATCTCCCCCGGAATACCCGGAATTATCTGAAACGGATCGAGGAGATCACGGAAACGACCATTCAGATCGTTTCGGTGGGGCCGGGAAGAGAAGAGACCATCATTCTCGACAACCCTTTTGCATAGGGCGATGCGCCATGTTCATCGTGATGCGGGGCGATTTTTTTATTGACATCCGGAACGGTTTATTTTAAATAAAACGTCTTGTCGGGAAGTGGCTCAGTCTGGTAGAGCACAGCGTTCGGGACGCTGGGGTCGGAGGTTCAAATCCTCTCTTCCCGACCAAAAATCAAATACTTGGGGCGGCACCGGAAACGGGCCGCCCTATTTTTTTTGTAAAGTTTACCAACGCCGATTTTTGTTTTACCAGCGCCGATTTTGTCTTCGGTCCGGGGCGGTGGCCGACAATCAGGTCTCTTCTCCTGCTTACGCAGAATCGCTCTCATTCATACGCTTCGCCATTCCTATGCCACTCACCTGCTGGAGGAGGACATCAACATTCGGGTCATTCAGCGATGGTTGGGCCATGCCCGGTTGGAAACCACCACGGTTTGTCTGCATTTGACCCGCGAGGGCCAAGAAGATGCCGCCAATATCCTCAACGATTTGATGAGGGGGGTTTTGACATGGGCGCTATTCAGGATATTTTTCGACAGTACGGCCCGGAGTATCTCGACCGATTCGGCGCTT
>JBKHDE010000364.1:0-3325 GCA_046541495.1 Desulfococcaceae bacterium | reverse complement strand
TCTTTCAATTGACGCAGCACACCGGGATTCTCACCGGGGGTGCGGCCGAGGGAGAGCGCATGTGCCGAAATTTGAAGGAGTTCATTTCAGAAGAAGGCATTGATGAGGTCGACGAGATTTACAACGCCGCACTTCCCTTTCTGGCAGCCGAATATGAACGGTATATGCGCAAAAGCTGCGAAGTGCTTCCCCTCGATCCGATCCACCATGTCTATTTCATTCTCGGCGGGTATACCGGGAAAGATGCTGCGAATCCCTATCGGCTCTATCTGCTGTGGACCAAAAAGAAGATGCCCCAACTGGACGGGGAGGATATCGCCACCGCTTTTTCCGTTCCGAGAATCATGAGCCTCGAAATCAAATTGAATGCGCTCTGTAAGGATAACGCACCTTTGGATGAACTGCTGTCGGTGGTCAAGAACGGGATGGAAAAACAGGCCCGGGCCCATGAAGAGGTCGAGGGACCTTTTTCCTATGCATTGATCACTCGGGAGGGATTTCGAATGGCGGAATAGCCGGTCGGATAGGAACCGATCGGGTAAGAAAGGATCAGGCGGGTTCTTCTTCCTTTACCGAATGGGCCTGGTCCAGCTTGTCGGTATCGGAGAGGCGGCGGATGGTCTCGACCAGGTCATGGGCCGAAATCGGTTTCAGAAGATAGCCGCTGAGGCCGATCTGATTCGACTTTTCCGGAGTGATTCGATCGCTGAAACCGGTGCAGAGGATAACGGGGATATCGGGGCGAACCCGCAATATTTCGCGGGCCAGTTGATCCCCGGGCATATGCGGCATGACCAGATCGGTAAACACGATATCGAAGGTTTCGGGGCGCTCGCAAAAGGTGCTCAGCGCCGATCGGGCATCGGTTTCGGTATGCACGCCGTATCCCAGGGGGGTTAGTGTCTGCCGGCTCAATTCGGTCAAAAAGATCTCGTCGTCCACAAATAAGATCCGCTCTTTGCCCGGCGTCAAAGGCTTCAGCAGGCCATGCTTTTGGGGCGTGGCGCAGGGGGAGGTTTCCGGAATCAGGACCTCCATGCGGGTACCGCGTCCATGCCGGCTTTCCACCCGAATGGTTCCCTGATGATCTTTGACGATGCCGTGGACCACCGACAGACCGATGCCGGTTCCCCGCCCTTCGGATTTGGTGGTGAAGTAGGGTTCGAAAATACGACCCACCACTGCGGGATTGATTCCTTCTCCGGTATCTTCCACAGAAAGTAGAACATACCGGCCCGGTTCGAGATCGGGATACCGGTCGGGTTCCGCATTCCGGGTTAGGTCGATCTCCTCCAGGCCGATCTCCAGGACACCGCCGGTTTCTTCCATGGACTGGACCGCATTGGTGCACAGGTTCATCAGGACCTGGTGGATTTGCGTGGGATCGGCCAGCACGGCGCCGGACGGGTATTCGATCTTTTTGCGAATCTGAATCGACGGCGGAATGGCGCTTCGAAGCAGACGCACCGTCTCTTTGATGAGGGGGGCGATCTGAATGGGGGCCTTTTCCGGTTCGGTATTGCGGCTGAAGGCCAGAATCTGACGAATCAGGTCCTTGGCCCGATATCCTGCTTCCAGCACCTTGGTCAGATTTTCAAGTTTCGGGTTTCGCTTGGAAGACTGGTACAGGGTCAATTCGGTATATCCCAGCATGGCGCCGAGGATGTTGTTGAAGTCATGGGCGATGCCGCCGGCCAGGGTGCCCAGGGCCTCCATCTTGATGGCCTCCTGAAGCTTGGCTTGGAGTGCCATGTTCTCTTTTTCGGCCCGGACCCGCTCGGTGATATCCCGAATGGCCGCCACATGGACCTCCCGTCCGTGGAAAGAAAAATAGCGGCCGGTGATTTCCACCGGAAATACGGTGCCGTCCTTTTTCCGATGCTGTCGAATCCCCACCCGCGGGAGTGAATGTTGAATTTCGGTGCGGGCGGTATCGGGTTCCGCGGAGAGTTGGGTGTTCTTCATTCCGAGCAGCTCTTCCCGGCTGTATCCGTAAAGCCCGATGGCGGCGGAGTTGACCTCCAGGATATATCCGGTCGGATCTTCCACCAGAAAAAGGGCGTCCGATTCCATTTCAAACAGCTGGCGGTATTTGGATTCGCTCTGGCGCAGCGCCTCTTCGGCCTGAAGCCTTTCCCCGATCTCTCCCTTCAGGTTGCCTTCGTATTCTTCCAGGCGCTCCATGAAACTGTTAAAATAGTTCGCCAGTTGCCCCATTTCATCCCGGGATCGGTGGGACATGCGAACTGAAAAATCGCCGGCGATCCCCCTGGAAAAATAATCTCTCAACCGCGTCAATGGACGCGTAATGGACCCGCTGATCAGCACTGTAAGAAAGGTGAACAGGGCCAGGGACCCCAGGGCGGTCAACAGAATGATATTGCGGATTTTCCGCAGGGGCTCGTACATTTCATCCATGTAACAGGCGGAGGCGACCAACCAGTCATATTCTGGGATGTAATTGAATTTTACGATTTTTTTGCGATGGGTTTCTTCTCCCGGATTTTTCCAATTATAGATCATGGTACCGTTTTTCCGCCTGAGCATCTCTCTGAGAAAACCGTCTTCGATTTTCGGATTCCGAAGAATGTTGGCGCCTTCCATCAGCGGATGAATCACGGCATTTCCATCGCTGTCGATGACATAGGAATACCCGCTTTTTCCGAAGCGCATCGACAGAACGCTTTGGCGGAAATCATCCACATGGACAAGTTCACTAAACTCATCCCGGTAGGTGGAGACGGAAATAATCCAGTTCAACGGCTCGAAATAGGCCATGTACAGGGCCTTGGGTTTGGGTTCGGAATCCCCCGGATTTTTCCACTGGTATTCGATATAGCCTTCCTTTTTTCGAATCTGCTCCTGAATAAAAGCGAAATGGGAGAAGTCGTCCCCCTGAACCAGCGGTTCGGGATGGACGGTGGCGATGCCCCGGTCGTTGATGCAATAGATATAGCCGGTCTTACCGATGGTCTGGCTCAGGAGGATGCTTCGAATGGTGTTTTCGGCTTCCGAACGTAGAAGTTCGCCCGCTTCAAATCGGGTGTGGACCGACCGGACGATTTCCCGGTTTTTTTCCGCAACGGCCCTAAGCCGGTTTTTGATGGAGACATCCGCGGCGGTTCGGACCATATTGAAGATGGCGCCGGTGGAATTGTTGAGTTCACTCTCGATATTCTTTTCGATGGTCTCTTCGGCCAAGGAATACACCACCATGCCGCCCACGGCCAGAATAGGAATGATGACGGCCAGGTAGCTCAACAGGAGTTTGTCTCGAATGCGAAAATGTTTAAACAGACGGTCTGTTTCCATGGGCGAAGGATCG
>JBKHDE010000363.1:0-3339 GCA_046541495.1 Desulfococcaceae bacterium | reverse complement strand
CCGACGGAAGCGGTCAAACTTACTACCTCGCCTATGATCCCGTCGGTTCCCTCCGAATCGTTGCCGATGCTTCCGGCAATGTGGTAAAACAAATCGACTACGATACTTTCGGAAACATCATCGCCGACACCGCCCCGCTCTTTGACATCCCCTTCGGATTCGCCGGCGGACTGCACGGTCGGGATACCGGCCTGGTGCGGTTCGGGTTCCGGGACTATGATCCGGATAGCGGGCGGTGGACCGCCAAAGATCCGATCGGGTTTGCGGGTGGGGATACGGATTTGTATGGGTACTGCCTTAATGATCCTGTCAACCTCTCAGATCCAAAAGGACTTTGGGAACCCCAGGCAATTGGTGCTGCTTTTGGTTTGGGATTTGAAGCATATAGGCAATATCAATCTGGCAAGTTTAATGGTGGTCGTCTGCTAATGGCAACCGCTATGGGCGCTTTAGGAGGCTTTGGAAACACATTAGGAAAAGCAATGTTTTTTGGTGCTACTGCCAATATAGTTAATGCAGCTTATCAACAGACGAGTGATCCCTGCGCATCATCATTAAATGTTGGCCAACTGGCAATGAGTGGCGCATATGGTCTTGCTGGAGGGTTTATGGGATATGGAGGAGGTACAATAGGAAAGAATTCTTAATCTCAGCCGAAAATTTATGGTGTCATTTAATTCCAGCCCGGATTGAGCGATGATTGCAGGCCGGGGCTCGGAGGTTTGCAGTCCGCTACACATATGTCTTGCGCGGAACAGGCGGTTGTGGTACATATTATCGATTATGAAACAGTATGTTATCGATGAATTACGCTACGCGGATTATGAAAAGCTGAGAGACTATCTGGAAGCCCATTTCGGCGGTTCCGCCATGGCTCAGCTGTATTGGATTCCGGTGGACGAGGCGCTTCTGGATGAGGTCCAGAAAGCCCATAAGGAGTGCCATCCGCTCTGCTTCGCCATTGAGCTGGAGGAGAGTCGAATGTCCATGGAGCTTCTGGTTCGGACCCGCAACCGCATGCGGTGCGACTGCATTCGGTATGCGACTCCGGAGCAGCGGAATTGGCTGATCGATTGTCTGGACGCGATTTTTGAGAAGCTGGAGATCAAGACCTGAGGGTCGGTGAGGGCATGGCATCCGGAATGCTGAAGATAATCCCCCTGGGCGGGCTGGGTGAAATCGGCCTGAACATGATGGTGGTCCAATACGGCGATGACCTGGTGGTGATCGATTCCGGGCTGATGTTTCCGGAGGATTATATGCTGGGGGTGGACCTGGTCATTCCCGATTTCGACTACATTCGCCTGAACAAATCCAAGCTCAGGGCGGTCTTTCTGACCCACGCCCATGAAGACCATATCGGCGCCCTGCCGTATCTGCTTCGGGAGGTCAGCGTACCGGTCTACGGCACCCCGTTTACCCTGGGGGTGGTCCGGAACAAGCTGGAGGAATACGATCTGCTCAGCCCGGCGGTGTTTCGGGAATACCCTGAGAGGCGGCCGGTATCGATCGGCCCCTTTGAGATCGAAGCGGTCCGGGTGGCCCACAGCGTGGTGGACGGGGTCGGTCTGGCCATTCGAACCCCGGCCGGACTGGTGGTCCATACGGGCGACTTCAAGATCAGCCATACCTCGGTGGACGGCATGCTCACCGATGTCAACCGGTTCGCCCGGTGCGGTGAAGAAGGGGTGCTGGCCCTGATGTCGGATTCCACCAATGTGGAAAAACCGGGATATACCACCTCCGACCGGGATATCGGGGAGACCCTGCGCCAGATCGCCATGAAGAGCACCGGTCGGATCATCGTGGCCCTGTTCGCCTCCAGTATCCCCCGGATTCAGCAGATCATCGACATCGCCCTGGAAAAGGGGAGCCGCATCGCCCTTAACGGCCGCAGCATCGAATCCTCGTGCCGGATCGCCAAAGAACTGGGGTATCTGCGACTTCCCGAAGAGATGGAAATCGACATCGCCCAGATTCACGATCTCTCGGATGTCTTCATCATCACCACCGGAAGCCAGGGAGAACCGATGTCCGCTTTGGCGCGGATGGCCTCCGGCATTCACAAGCAGATTCGGATTCGAAAAGGCGACACCGTCATCCTCTCCTCCAAATTCATTCCCGGCAATGAAAAGGCCATCGCCAAGATCATCAATGACCTGTATCGACGGGGGGCGGAGGTGATATATGAAAAGATATCCGCCATTCATGTCTCCGGCCATGCCTTTCGGGAAGAGCTGAAGCTGATGATCCAGTTGACCCGACCCGAGTACTTCATTCCGATTCACGGGGAATACCGCCACCTGGTTCACCACGCCCGGTTGGCCGAGTCGGTGGGGGTCTCCCCGGAAAAGGTGCTGCTGGCGGAAAACGGGCAGGTGATCGAATTCGACGCATCCGGCGGGCGGATCGGAGAGAGCGTGCCCACGGGCCGGATTCTGGTCGACGGCAAGGGCATCGGGGATGTGGGCCGAAGCCTGCTCAAGGAGCGGCGGGTGCTTTCCGAAGACGGGTTTGTGGCGGTCACCCTGGCTTTTGACGAGGAGACCGGCATCGTCGTATTCGGGCCCGAGATCACCTCCCGGGGATTCGTGTTCGAACACGAGACCGGCCACCTTCTGGATGACGCCATCTGCGTCATTCTGGAGGCGATCGAGGATGTGGGGCCGGATCAACCCGACCGGATTCAGAAAATCCGTTCCCGGATCCAGGGGGACCTGCGACGGTATTTCACCTTTACCATCAAACGCCGGCCTTTGATCCTCCCCTTTATTCTGGAAGTCTGATCCGCTTCGACTTTTTCCCGAAAATTCAACTTATTATGGCTCGAAAATCTCAAAAGAACGGAAAGCAGCCCGCCAATCCCAAAGAGCGCCGAATCTATAGGGAGATCATCGGCATTTTTCTCTTTTTTCTGGTGGTGTTTACCCTCTCCAGTCTGCTTTCCTTTCGAACCACCGATCCTTCGTTTTTCAATGCCGCCCCCCACCGGGATATCCACAATCTTTTCGGCCTGATCGGGGCCTACACGGCCGGTTTGCTGATTCATCTGGTGGGGGTGGGCGCCTTCTGGATTCCGGTTCTGATGCTGTTGATCAGTTTTCAGCTGTTCGGAAGTATTTCGAGAAAAGCGGTGGCGACCCGGTTGTTGGGCGGGGCGGTTCTGATGGTCGGAACCGCCGTTTTCTTCGCCCTCTGGCGGGATCACTATCTGATCTTCGGAGGTCGGTTTTCCGCGGGCGGTCTGATCGGCGAGTCCCTGAAAACCGGAATGGTCCGGTATTCCAACCATATCGGCAGCGCCATTATCCTGGTCTTGATGCTGACGGTGGGATTCAT
>JBKHDE010000362.1:0-3362 GCA_046541495.1 Desulfococcaceae bacterium | reverse complement strand
TTCCACCTGGGCTTCAAACAGATCCACAATGCTTTTGTCGTCCGGGTAATCCGCGGCGGTATCATTGAACTCGACCAGCAGACGGTGCCGTTCCCGGGCGGTCAGAATGGGCAGCTCGGAGACTTTGCTTTCCGGATGGGCGGCAATCCCCGACAGCAGGACCTCGAAATTATCGGCCATTCGGCGGATGGTCCCCGGATCGAACAGATCGGTGTTGTATTCGAACCGCATGTGAAATCCCGATTCGACTTCCAGAACCGAGAGGACCAGGTCGAACTGAGCGGATACGGTTTCGGCTTCCATGGGCCGGATGGTGAGGCCGGGCAGATTCAGGGCTTCGGTGTGGGCATTGTGCAGCACAAACATGGTCTGGAACACCGGCGAGTGACTCAATGTCCGCTCCGGCTGCAGGGCATCCACCAGTTTTTCAAAAGGGAGATCCTGGTGTTCAAAAGCCGCTACCGAGGTTCGGCGCACCTGGTCCAGAAGATTCCGAAAAGTGAGGTCTTCCGAAAGGTCGGTGCGAATCACCAGGGTATTGACGAAAAAACCGATGAGCGGTTCGATGTCCCGAAGGTTTCGTCCGGCCACCGGGGTGCCGATCAGGATATCCTCCTGGTTGCAGTAACGATGCAGCAGCACCGTATAGGCGGACAGCAGAAGCATGAACCGGGTCGCACCGGCCTTGCGGGCGATATCGTCCAGACCGCGAACCAGGTCCGGACCGATATCGAGGCGTTCGGCACTCCCGTGATGGGTTTGCCGGGGCGGGCGCGGATGGTCCAGGGGGAGATTCAAGACCGGGGGCGCCCCGGCCAGGCGCTTCGTCCAGTAATCGACCTGGGCCGTCGGTTCCGGACCCTTCATCCACTCCCGCTGCCAGAGGGCGAAATCGGCATACTGGATCTCCAGTTCCGGCAAAGGACTGGGAGTTCCCGTGAAAAACGACTCGTACAGGCTTCGAATTTCCCGGATCATGACCCCCATGGACCACCCGTCTGAAATCATGTGGTGCATGGTCAGCACCAGCACATGGTCGGCGTCTTTCAGCCGCAGCAGGTCCGGGCGCAGCAGGGGCCCTTTTTCCAGATCAAAGGGGCGCCGGGCCGCATCCGCGGCCATTCGGCGGACTTGATCCGCTTGTTCGGTTTCGGACAGGCCGGTCAAATCAGACGGCGCGATGCGGATGGTGCCGGAGGGGGCGATCACCTGAACCGGTTCGCCGTTTTCTTCTGTAAAGGTGGTTCGAAGGATTTCATGCCGGCGGATGATCTCATTCAGGCATCGTTCGAGGAGGGGAAGGTCCAGATGTCCGGTAAGCCGCAGGGAGGAGGAAAGGTTATACAGCACCTGGTCCGGCGCCAGACGCTCCAGGAACCAGAGACGGCCCTGGGCGAAGGAAAGCGGCACATGATTGGCCCGATTCCGTCGAGGGATGGCTTGGCGGTCGGGGGTATCGCCGCTTTTTTTCAAAAGCATGGATTGGAGAAGGGCCCGTTTCTCCGGGGAGAGTTTGGCCAGGCGGTCCGTCAGATCCTTCATCAATCCTCCTTGTCTTCCAAAGCGCTGAGCAATTTCAAAGCCTCTTCCTCGGACATTCCTTCCAGGTCGTCCAGGAGTTTATCCATATCTTCGTCTTTTCCCTGTTCCAAACGATGCTGCGCAAGAACATCGGACAATCCCGCCACCGTGGGCGCTTCGAACATTCGCTGAAGCGGAAGACGGACCTGAAAGATCTCCTGTATTCTGGAGGCCACCTGAGTGGCCAGAAGTGAATGGCCGCCCAGGTCGAAAAAATTGTCGTGAATGCCCACTGCCTCGATGCCGAGCAATTCTTCGAACACTCCGGCCAGGGTCCGCTCCGGATCACTTCGCGGGGCCTGGTAGGCAACGGTGAGATCCGGCCTTGGATGGCGAATCTTCTTTTCTTCGGGGACGCGCCGGGTTTCAAGGGCCTGGGGCTGAAGCCATCGGTTCAGCCGGGCGTCCAGATTTCCGGTGGAGACCAGAACCTGAGGCGTGTCGGCCAGAGACAAGATCCGGTCGAAGGCGCGCATTCCTTCCGCCGGTTCGATGGCCAATTCCGCCACCGACGCGCCGAGGGCGGTTTCCGCTTCTTCAGACGGTGTCGTTTGCCAACCGTCCCAGTCGACGCTGATCCAGGGTACGGCGGTTTTTCCGGATTTCAGCACCGCAAAGGCGTCCATGAAGCGATTGGCCGCCGCATAGGCTCCGAAGCCCAAGCCGCCCAGCACAGAGGAGAGGGAAGACATCAGAATGCAGAAATCGAGAGGAAGATCGCCGAGAACCCGTTCCAGGACGCACACCCCGTGAACTTTAGGACCGAAATGGGCTTCGCAGACCGCATTATCGGTTTCTTCCACCGACCGCATGGCCTGAATGCCGGTCCGGCCAGCGGCATGGATGACGCCGTTAATTTCTCCGAACTCAGCCAAGGCGCGGGCCAGCACCTTTTGCATGGCCGCTTCATCAGCCGCATCGGCCCGGCAGACCAGCACGGCCCCGCCCAGGGATTCGATCTCCTGAATCGCCCGAATACGACGGCTGACCGCATCTTTCGGGTCCTGCTCGGCCGTTCGGTCGCGCCAGGTTTCCCGTTCCGGAATCTCCGATCGCCCGGATAATACCAGACGGGCCTGAACCGTTTGGGCCAGATGCCGGGCGAGGATCAGGCCGATTTCTCCGAGACCGCCCGTGATCCAGTAAACGCCCTGTTTTCGGAGCAAAGGGTGCGGAACCGCCGGCGTTTTCACGGGCAAGGATTCAAAGCACCGAACCCACCGGAAGTGTCCCCGGTATGCGGTTTCCGGGTGGGAGGTATTCGTTGAGATCTCCGCCATCAACCGATCGATCAGGCGATCCGGAAATTCAGCCGGCCGGGGATGGCCGGTCCCTGGAACTTCGATATCGATGCTTCGGCATCGAAGATTTGAATGCTCCTGTGAAATCACCGTGGCCAGCCCCAGGAGAGCGGTTTTGCCCGGATGAACCGGTTCATTTCCGGTCACTTCCTGAAGTCCGTCGGCGATTACGATGATTTCGCCGGTACCGCCGCTTTTTGCGATGGCTTGGGCCAGATAAAGCAGGCTGAAAGTCCCTCGATTGAGCTTATCCCGTACGCCTTCGTCGGGTGAGGGGGCGGCATCAGGCATCGCCCCGGTCAGGCTCCACAGGTGGAGTATCTTGAAAGATGGATGATTGTCCTTCCGCAATGCCTTGAACAGGGTTTGAAAGTCCCGCGGCATGGCGGGGTTGACGGTGAAGCCGGCTTCGCCGGTCTGAGAAAAGGCGGCCCCGCGGGTCACGGCAATGACCGGGTGACCGTCGGTTCGAAGCCGATC
>JBKHDE010000361.1:0-3363 GCA_046541495.1 Desulfococcaceae bacterium | reverse complement strand
TTTATCCAATCCCGGAGGGGCTTCACGCAAAACCCGAAGCCCCTGTTCGGTGGTCGGGAACTTCCCGACATCGAGCCGGTATGTGTCGATAGCGGTTTCAAACAGTGTAATCTGGGATTTTGCCGCATTCTGCATGGCTTTTTCGGTTTTCCCGAACATTCGGGGACCGACGAGAGCCGCCAAAAGCCACAGAATGACCATCACGATCAACAGTTCAATCAGGGTGAAACCCTTTTTTGATTTATATTTATTTTTTGCCGGATGTTTCATACCGATTTTACACTCCTTTACCGCTACAGCGGCATATCATTCATGCTGAAAATGGCCATTAGCATGGATATCACAATAAACCCGACCACCAGTCCCATGCCGAGAATCATGGCCGGTTCCAGAAAACTGATGAAACGCTTGACCGTATTGCGTATATTTTTTTCATAATTTTCCGCCACCCGAAGCAACATTTCGTCCAGGCGGCCCGATTCTTCCCCGACCGTAATCATCTGCACAGCCAGAGACGGAAAAATTTTGCTGTCGGCCAGAGACTTGGAAAGCCGGTCGCCTTCCTTGACCCGCTCATAAACCCGCTTCAGTGCGTCCACCATCAGGCTGTTTCCGATGACATCCTTTACCAGATTCAATGCCAGAAGCATGGAGACGCCGCTGCGGGAAAGGGTCCCCAGTGTACGGGCAAACCGGGCGGCTTCTATTTTTCGAACCAGGTCCCCCACCATCGGCAACCGAAGTTTCCAGTCGTCCAGTTGCCGACGTCCGGCCGGTGTCTGCACATACCGTAAAATACAATACACCCCGGCCCCGATGGCCAGCAGTATGAGCCACCACCAGGATTGAAGCAATTGACTGATCCCGATCAAGATCCGGGTGGACAGAGGAATGGCCTGACCCAGGTCGGCAAAAATGACCGAAAATCGAGGAATCACAAATGTCATCAGAATAATGATAGAAATCCCGCCGACAAACACCAGAAAAATCGGATACACCAGGGCCGATTTGATATAATCTTTCAGTTCTTGAGATGTCTCCAGAAAACTGCCCAGCCGGTCAAGAACCGATTCCAATACCCCCCCCGCCTCTCCCGCTCGGACCATGCTGACGTAAAAATGTGAAAAAGCGCCGGGATGTTTTGCGATGGCGTCGGAAAGATAGCTTCCGCTCTGTACCGACCGGAGCACATCCTTAAGCACCTCTTTGAAACGCTCTTTTTCGGTCACCTCAATCAAGGCGGCCAGGGCCCGGTCGACCGGCAACCCCGCCGCTAAAAGAGCGGAGAGGTCCTGTGTAAACAGCATCACATCCTTGGTGGTGAACCGATTGAGCAGTGCACCCAGGGATTTGGAGAGATCCGCCTCCAACACCTTCCGCTTTTTTCCGGCCGGTGTCACCTGAATGGGGACATACCCCAATTGCTTTATTTTGCCCACCACCCCTTTTTCGTCGTCCGCACTCAGGGTGCCTGTAACGACCTTGCCGGCATGATCGGCTGCTTTGTAGGAGAAAAGCGACATAAACAATTACCCGTTTCGACGGCCGTCCAAAGACCCCCGGGGCATCGAAACAACCTGGCGCCGCGCAAAGGAAAAGCGATTTTCCATAACTGTATCCATCAGTTATCCAGGGTCACCCGGAGAACTTCGGGTATGGTCGTCAGTCCTTCCCGGACCTTTCGCCAGCCATCCTCTCGCAGCGTCGTCATTCCTTTCCCGACAGCGGCCTGTCGAATCGAATCCGAGGTTGCGCCGGTCACAATTCCCCTCCTGATATGCTCATCCACTTCCAAATACTCAAAAATCGCGGTTCGCCCCTTGAACCCGGTCGCACGGCAATTATCGCATCCGACGCCCGCATAAAAAACGATTTCTTCTCTTTCCGCATCCGTCAGGTTCATGGCGCGAACCAGTTTTTCATCCGGTCGGACCGTTTCCTTGCAATCGGGACAGTTCACCCGAACCAGTCGCTGAGCCATGATTCCCAGAAGGGTGGAGCTCAGCAGAAAATTTTCCACACCCATATCCAGGAGACGGGTTATGGCGCCCGCCGAATCATTGGTGTGAAGGGTGCTGAAAAGAAGATGACCGGTCAGGGCGGACTGAACCGCAATTTCGGCCGTCTCCCGGTCCCGAATCTCCCCTACGAGAATAATGTCCGGGTCCTGTCGAACGATGGAACGGAGTCCGCCGGCAAAGGTCAGACCGATTTTCGGGTTCACCTGGATCTGGTTGATTCCCTTCAACTGATACTCGACCGGATCTTCCAGTGTGACAATCTTGCTCTCCGGAGAGTTGATTCTTGCAAGAGTCGTATACAGGGTGGATGTTTTCCCGCTGCCGGTGGGGCCGGTCACCAGAATCATACCATACGGCTGAGAAATTAATCGAGCGTAGGCTTCCAGCATTTCCGACGGAAAACCGAGCCGATCCAGATCGAGAACAAGGGTTTCCCGGTCGAGAATTCGCATGACCAGACTTTCCCCGTAGAGGGTCGGAATCGTCGAGACACGAAAATCGATTTCCCGATCGGCGATCTTCAGCTTGATTCGACCGTCCTGAGGAAGACGCCGCTCGGCGATATCCAATTTGGACATGATCTTGACCCGGGAAATGACGGCGGCCTGCAAGCGTTTGGGCGGGGATTCGGCTTCATGGAGCACGCCGTCAATGCGGTACCGAACGCGAAATTGGTCTTCAAAGGGCTCAAAATGAATATCACTGGCCCGCATTTCAACAGCATTCAGGATCAGCCGGTTGACCAGCCGAATAATCGGGGCCTCCGAAGCCATATCCCGAAGGTGTTCGGTATCCGCATCCAGATCTGCTGAAATTTCATAAACATCTCGCCCGGCCTCTTCGATAATGGTTTCTATGGACTGACTGCCGGCGCCATAAAGCCGTTCGATGGCTTCTTGAATATCTTCCCGCTTCCCCTGAAAAATCTCGATTTCCAGATCAAAGGCAAATTGTAATGCCTCGATGGTGTCGGTATCAGAGGGGTTCTCCATAACGACTTGAAGGATGCCGTTCTCCATACGCAGCGGTATCAAGGAAGCATCTGTCATAAAGTTGGTCGTGAGATTTTCTAAAATAACCGCTTCTTTCGGATACTGATCGTGAGATAAAAAGGGAGTGGCTTTTGAATTCATTATCATGAGAAAAGGGCGAGTCGGGCATAGCTCCGCCCCGCCAATTACATAAGTGGCCAGAAATTAACTTATTGAATTTAAATACTTTTCAACTTAAAACCAAGGCCGCATTCAACAGCCTCAAGGGATAGATAACGAACATATAAAATGCCGGCTGTCAAGCGGAAATACCACATGAAAGGCGTGAAAACGCCAAAGGCGCATCACAA
>JBKHDE010000360.1:0-3442 GCA_046541495.1 Desulfococcaceae bacterium | reverse complement strand
CCTTGATCTTGAAGTCGGCCTTGTCCGGGTCGTCGAGGTCGAGGCCGGTGTTGAACCGGTCCGCGGCGGTGTCGAGGATCGGGCTGAGGGCCCGGGCGTCGGCGTTGCCGAAATAGAGTTCGGCGAAGTCCTCCACCTCCTGCTGTTCGTAGACCCCGACCTCATCCAGGGCGTCCCGGAGTTCGTGAAGGACGTTGACGTCGGTGGCCCGGGAGAGGGTGGTGGCGGTGTAGAAGGGGTCGAAGGCGGTCTGGATCTCCTCCACGGTGTTGAAAAAATCGAGGATGAAAAGGTCCTCGGTCCGCTTGTCGAGCCGGGGCGCGGCCCGGTTGAGCCGCGACAGGGCCTGGACCGCCATCACCCCCTGAAGCTTTTTGTCCACGTACATGGCGGTGAGCTTGGGCTGGTCGAATCCGGTCAGGTACTTGTTGGCCACCACCAGCAGGCGGTAGTCGGGGGTGTCGAATTTTTTGCGGGTGTCGGTTTCGGAAAAGCCGTTCATGGCGGCTTCGGTGTATTCGATTCCGTCCACTTCCTTGGTGCCGGAAAAGGCGATCAGGATTCTGAACGGGTTCCGCCGGGCATCCAGCAGGCGGGTGAGGGCCTGGTAGTAGCGGACCGCGGTTTCGATGTTCTGGGTGATCACCATCCCCTTGGCCTTTCCCTTGAGCTTTTTGGTGTTGACCACCTGGTGAATGAAGTGCTCCAGGATGATCTCGGCCTTGACGTGGATGGTCCGGGGGTTGCGCTCCACATAGGTGCGGAGCTTCTTCTGGGCCTTTTTGCTGTCGAAGAGCGGATTCTCCAGAATCGACTTTTGAATTTCGTAGTAGCTTCGGTAGGTGGTGTAGTTGGCCACGACATCCAGGATGAATCCCTCTTCGATGGCCTGCTTCATAGAGTAGAGGTGAAAGGGCGCAAAGCTTCCGTCGGGCTGCTCGATCCCGAATTTTTCCAGGGTGGTGTTCTTGGGGGTGGCGGTGAAGGCGAAGTAGGAGGCGTTGCCGCGCATCTTGCGGGATTTCATGGCCAGCAGAATCCGGTCCTGGGTGTCGAGGGCCTCCGCCTCTTCGTTTTCGGACATTCCCCCATCCATCCCCATGGCCCGGTTCATGTTGTCGTGGGCGGTGCCGCTCTGGGAGCTGTGGGCCTCGTCGATGATCACCGCGAACCGCTTGTCGCTGAGATCCGCGATGCCGTCCACGATCACCGGGAATTTCTGGATGGTGGAGATGATGATCTTCTTGCCCTGCTCCAGGGCGGTTTTGAGGTCGGCGGATTTGAAGGCCGGGGCGATGATGTTC
Organism: Desulfococcaceae bacterium; assembly: GCA_046541495.1. GTDB lineage: Bacteria > Desulfobacterota > Desulfobacteria > Desulfobacterales > Desulfococcaceae > JAABSQ01. Next base: position 2,138 of record JBKHDE010000360.1, on the reverse strand, counting down.
TTGACCTCGGAGAACTCCTTGATGTTCTCCCGAAGCTGCCGGTCGAGGAGGCGGCGGTCGGTGACCACGATCACCGAATCGAAAAGCGGCCGGTCCATGCCGCGGGCCCCGCGGGTCTTCGGGGAATCCGGATAGGTCTCGATGAGCTGGTAGGCGGCCCAGGTGATCGAGTTGGATTTGCCCGAGCCGGCCGAGTGCTGAATCAGATAGGTATGGCCCACCCCGTTTTCGGCGGCGTGTCGGGTCAGGCTGCGGACCACGTCCATCTGGTGGTAGCGCGGAAAGAAGAGGGTGCGCTTGGGAAGCGGGTCTTTGGCGGCGCCGTCCAGCCGGACGAAATGCTGGATGATGTTGGCGATGGAGGTTTTGCTGAAGACCTCCTCCCAGAGATAGGCGGATTTGTGCCCGAACGGGTTGGGCGGGTTGCCGGCGCCGTGGTTGTGGCCCTTGTTGAAGGGCAGAAAGAAGGTCGATTTTCCGGCGAGTTTGGTGGTCATGTAGACCTCGTCGGTATCCACCGCCATGTGGACCAGGCACCGGCCGAACTGGAGCAGGGGCTGGGCGGTGTCGCGGCTGTCGCGGTACTGCTTCTGTCCGTGGTACCGGGCGGTCTGGCCGGTCCAGGGGTTTTTCAGCTCCAGGGTGGCGAAGGGCAGGCCGTTGAGAAAGAGGACCAGGTCGATCTCCTCCATCGGATTGGCCGGGGAGTAATGGACCTGCCGGGTGCTGCTGAAGATGTTTTCGGCGAAGTTCTGTTGGACGGTGTCGGAGCTGCTGGCCAGCGGGGCCGGGTACATCAGGGTCAGGTGGGCGTCGTCCACCCGAAGGCCTTTTTTGAGGAGGTGGAGAAGGCCGTATTTTCGAATCAGCCGGTCGAACCGCTCCAGGATCTTGCGTTTCCATTCTTCCGGACCGGTGCTGAGGCGCTGGAGTTTTTCGAGCTCCTTGGGCTGGGTTTTGTTGAGGAAGGCCCAGAAGCGGGTTTCGTCGATGGCGTACCGGGGGTTGAAGTCGGTCGGATATCCGAGCTGGTAGCCGTGGTGTTTACCGAAGGGGAGGTCGGGGTCGCGGAGTTCCTCGGCCGGGCTGGCGGGGGAGGGGGTTTCTTCGAGGCACCGTCCGGTGAGCTGCTTTTCGATGGCGGCTTCGAGGGCCTGTTCGTTGGTTTGGGTGACCATGGCGAAACCTTATTCCGGTTTAGGTGAAGAGAGCAGATTCATCACTAGTTTGATCAAAATCTCTTTTTGTTTGGGGTCGGATTCGGCCACCAGGAGGGTGAGGGCGGCCAGGCCGGTGTCATTGATGACCGGCTGGCCGGCGGTGTCGAACAGGCGGTTGTTGCGGTGGAGGAAATCCACAAACAGAAATGCGCCGCTCCGTTTGTTGCCGTCGGAAAAGGGGTGATTTTTCACCATGAAATAGAGGAGGTGCGCGGCCTTGCTCTCCACAGTCGGGTAGGCAGGTTCGCCGAACACGGTCTGGTCGAGGTTGCCGAAGATGGCGGCCAGCCCGTCGCTCTGTCTCGGCCTGGCAAACAGGTCGGTTGCCTCGCCGCGGGCGATCAGTTGCCGTTTGAGTGTTTCCAGGGTCGCCATGGCTTTTTTCGGGGTCGGCAAACGGCCGCCGATCTGGCCGGCCGGTTCTTCCAGCAGGCCTTCATCATATTGCTGTAGCCAGAGGAAGGTCTGGGTGTAACGGCTGACGATGTCCACCAGGCCGCGGCCGGTGTCTGCGGCCAGGGACGGAGATTGGGCCGCTTTCTGGATCAGGGCGAGCGCCTGCTGGAGTTCGGCGGCGTTCTGTTTGAAGCGTTGCTGGTTGATGGTGTATCCCTGCACGAGGTATTCGTGAAGGCGTTGGGTGGCCCAGATGCGGAACTGAACGCCCCTTTTGGAATTGACCCGATAACCGACGGAAATCACCGCATCCAGGTTATAGTGTTTCAGATTGCGGGATACCCGCCGTTTTCCTTCGGTTTGAACGACTAAGAATTTCTTAGTAGTTGCCTGTTCGCACAGTTCCCCGTCTTTATAAATGTTTTTCAGGTGCATCAGCACGTTTTCAGGGGTGGTGTCAAAGACTTCGCTCATATGCCGCTGTGTCAGCCACACTGTGTCGGTTTCAAACCGCACATCCAC
>JBKHDE010000359.1:0-3465 GCA_046541495.1 Desulfococcaceae bacterium | reverse complement strand
CAGATTTTCCTTGCTTTTCATCCTCCCCCTGTCTTAATGAACATAAATCGGGTTCATTTGAAAATTAACAAAACGCTAACCCGATCCTAATCATCCCCTAACCTTTCACTTGTAGGTTTCATGTGAGCATCACGGCCATCGCAAACGGACAATGAAAGGATCCATCCTATTTTGTCGATTCAACCCCGACTGAATCTCACCGAACGCCAGGCCCAGATCGCCGAAATGGTCCGGCAGCATGACTTTGTGACCGTTGATCGCCTGGCCGCGCGCTTTCAGGTGACCACCCAGACCATTCGGCGGGATTTAACCCTGCTCTGCGATGCCGGGATCGCACAGCGCCGCCACGGCGGGGTGCAGCGCCTGAACATTCCCGGAAACGTGGCCTACCATTTCCGGCAGATCCTCAACAGCGAGGCAAAGGGCCGTATCGCCCGGCAGGTGGCCCACCGGATTCCCAACGGCGTCTCCCTCGCCGTCAGCATCGGCACCACCCCGGAGATGGTGGCCAAGGCCCTGATCCACCATGAACGGCTCCGGATTTTCACCAACAACCTCCATGTCGCCATGCTGGCCTGCAGCAACCCGACCTTTGAAGTCACCGTGGCCGGGGGCCGGCTTCGAAACGAAGACCGGGATGTGATGGGAACCGGGATGGAGGCCCTGTTTCGGGCGTACAAGGTGGACATCGGCATCTTCGGGGTGGCCGGGGTGGACGAGGACGGCACCCTCCTCGATTTTTATGAGGAAGAGGTCCGGGCCCGGCAGATCATCCTGGCCCACAGCCGACGGTCGTTTCTGGTTCTCGACCACACCAAGTTCGGCCGCCCCGCCCATGTCCGCGGGGGACGCATCCAGGATGCGGCCGCGGTGTTCTGCGACCAGCCGCCGCCGGATTCCATTGCCGCCCTGCTGGCCCAATCCGGCGCCGAACTGGTGGTCTGCACACAGGAGGGCGTGAATGCCTGATATCCGGATTCAGAACCTGTCCAAGCATTGGGGCACGGTCCGGGCGGTGGACGACATCTCCTTCCAGGTTAAGGGAGGCAGCCTGACCGTTCTGCTGGGCCCCTCCGGATGCGGAAAATCGACCCTGCTTCGCCTGATCGCCGGTCTGGAATCGGTGACCGCGGGTCACATCCATATCGGGGAGAGGGAGATCACCCATCTGGACCCGGCCCGGCGCGGGGTCTCCATGGTGTTTCAGTCCTATGCCCTGTTTCCCCATCTGAATGTCCGTGAGAACATCCTGTTCGGGCTCAAGGTTCGAAAAGTGGCCCCGAAGGAGCAGAACACCCGGCTTCAGGAGGCCGCCCGAATGGTGGGCCTGGAGGGGCTGCTTCACCGAAAGTCGGCCCAGCTGTCGGGCGGGCAGCGTCAGCGGGTGGCCCTGGCCCGGTCCATTGTGTCCCGCCGGCCGGTCTGCCTCATGGACGAACCCCTGTCCAACCTGGACGCCAAACTCCGCACCGAGATGCGGGATGAGATCCGCGGGTTACAGCAGAAACTGGGCCTGACCATGGTCTATGTCACCCATGATCAGGTGGAGGCCATGACCATGGCGGATCAGGTCGTCCTGCTGAACGAGGGCCGGATGGTGCAGATGGGGCCCCCGGAATCGCTGTACGAGCATCCCGAGACCCTGTTTTGCGCGCAGTTTATGGGGTCTCCGCCCATGAATCTGCTTCGGATCGACGCCATTCAGGACCCCGGGATCCTGGCCGAGATCGGATGCGATTCGACCGGCGCCGACACCATCCCCGGCGGGTTCATCGGGGTGCGTCCCGAAAAGGTGCAAATCGGAGATCGGGGGCTGCCGGTCACGGTGGCGGCCGTCGATTACCTGGGCTCTGAAACGGTGCTTCGCCTGCGCCACGGCCGGCAGGTGCTGTTTGCCAGAATAGCCGGCGGGGGGGCCGTCTCACCGGGCGAATCCCTGCAGGTCAGCTGGCCTGCGGAGGCGGTTCACCGGTTCAATGAGGACGGGGTTCGCCGGGAATCGGACTAAACCGCCCTTCGGCGGCGGTTCCGACCGGGCCTTCCGGGCCGATGGTTCACCCGCCGCCCGCAAAACCCCCGGACAGTCCGGCGCCCGACGCCCCTGTCCGGATTTCATCCAACCGTTTTATATGAAGAAGGAGGAAATGACATGTGTAATCCCATTCGTCGTCTGATCCTGGTGATCCTGGGAATTCTCTGCCTGACCGCCGCACCGGCCCAGGCCAAAACCGAGTTGACCATGTACTATCCGGTCGCGGTGGGCGGCCCCCTCACCCAAATCGTGGACGGCATGGTGGCCGACTTCATGAAGGCCCATCCGGACGTCCAGGTCAACGCCATCTATGCGGGCAATTACAATGACGCCCGAATCAAGGCCATCGCCGCTCTCAACAGCGGACAACCGGCCCAGCTCTCGGTGATGTTTTCCATCGATATTTATGAGTTGATCGAACAGGATGCCATCGTCCCCTTCGACGACATCGTCGAAACCGAGGCGGAAAAGGCCTGGCTCGACTCTTTTTATCCCGCCCTGATGGAAAACGGGCGCACCGCCGGCAAGACCTGGGGCATCCCCTTTCAGCGGTCGACCATCGTCATGTATTACAACAAAGACGCCTTTCGGGCCGCCGGACTCGATCCCGACCAGCCCCCGGCCACCTGGGATGAGATGGTGGCCATGGGAAAAAAACTGACGGCGGCGGACGGCTCCAAATGGGGGGTGATGATCCCCTCCACCGGCTACCCCTACTGGATGTTCGGCGCGCTGGCCATGCAAAACGGCCAGGTCCTGATGAACGGGGACGGAAACCGGACCTATTTCGACGACCCGGCCGTCATCGAAGCCCTGCAGTTCTGGAAGGACCTGGGCACCCAGCATCGGATCATGCCCGAGGGGACCATCGAGTGGGGCACCCTGCGCCAGAACTTTCTGGAGGGAAGGACCGCCATGATGTGGCATTCCACCGGAAACCTGACCGCGGTCAAAGACAACGCCGGGTTCGACTTCGGGGTGGCGATGCTGCCGGCCAAGGTCCGCCGCGGCACCCCCACCGGCGGAGGGAATTTTTACATCTTCAAGAAAACCACGCCCGAAGAACGGAAAGCGGCCATGCAGCTGATCCGGTTCATGACCAGCCCGGAACGGTCGGCCGAATGGTCCATCAAAACCGGGTATATGGGGGTCAGCCCGGCCGCCTACGAGACCCCCCGGTTGACCGAATATGTGAAGGAATTCCCCTATGCCGCGGTGGCCCGGGACCAGCTCGAATATGCCACCGCCGAGTTGTCGACCTACCAGACCGGCCGGGTGCGAAAGGCCCTGGACGATGCCATTCAGGCCGCCCTGACGAACGCCAAAACCCCGGAGGCGGCCCTGAAGGAGGCCCAGGCCGGCGCCGACCGGCTGCTGAAGCAGTACCGGTAACCGCGGCCGATGATGAGCAGGGGCCTCTCGCCGGGGCCTCT
>JBKHDE010000358.1:0-3530 GCA_046541495.1 Desulfococcaceae bacterium | reverse complement strand
TGGCGGAAGTGCATGGGAATCGAACCCACCTGGGACGGTTTTAGCGCCCCACACCGGATTTGAAGTCCGGGAGCCCCACCAGTGAGCTTGGCACTTCCGTATTTGATTTATCACTAATAATATGAAATCCTGGCTTTTTGTCAATAGAAAGAAGAAAGAAAAGGAGCGGTATCGTGATCAACGAAGATAGGTTGGCTGATTTGTTCATGCGGTTGGTCCGAATCGATAGTGAATCAAAGTATGAGGGAAAAATCTGCGAACACCTTCAAGATATTCTCAGAAAAATGGGGGCGGAAATTCATGTGGACGAGGCCGGTCAAAAAGTCGGGTCCGACTCCGGCAACCTGATCGCTCGTTTCCAGGGAAACCGGGATGTTCCGCCCATGATGCTGAATGCACATATGGACACTGTAAAGCCGGGGAAAGGGGTCATTCCGCAGTTGAAAGACGGTGTTTTCACCAGCGAAGGCGATACCATTTTGGGTTCCGATGATAAAAGCGGTGTCGCGATTCTTCTGGAAGTCATGCAGGTCCTTCAGGAAAAGAATCTGCCTTACGGCCCTGTGGAAGTGGTTTTTACCATTTGCGAAGAAATCGGCCTGCTCGGGGCCAAAAATTTGGATGTCGGCCGTTTGTCTTCCGAATTCGGGTATGCCCTCGATTCCCGGGATACGGAAGGAATCGTCACGAGAGCGCCCGGGGCCAATCGCATGGAAATCATCATCCATGGCAAAGAAGCCCATGCCGGAGCGGAACCGGAAAAAGGGATCAATGCCATCTCCATCGCAGGCAAAGCGATTGCGGAGTTGAAGATCGGGCGCATCGACCGGGAAACCACCTGCAATCTGGGTGTGATTGAAGGGGGGACGGCCACTAACATTGTGCCCAATCGGGTCTCTGTAAAAGGGGAGGTTCGAAGTCATGATCCCGACAAACTGAACCGGGTGACCGATGGGATTGTTTCAGCATTCCAAAATGCGGTGGATTCTTTCAAAAAGTCCCCTGATGACGAACTTCCCCGACTGGAGATCCATTTAAATCGCGACTTTTCGCGCACCCACATTCCGGATGATCATCGGGTAGTCGCGTTGGCTCAGGAGGCGGCTCGAAAACTGGGACGAACCTTGACTTGCAAAATCACCGGCGGCGGAGCGGATGCCAATATCTTTTTTGAAAAGGGGATCATGACCGGTGTTTTGGGCACCGGCATGCGGGATGTGCATACGGCCCAGGAAACCATCGCCCTGAAGGATATGGTCCGAACCGCCGACCTGGTATTGGAAATCCTGCGGTTGCATGCGGAACAATACCTTGACAAAAATGGGAGTGACCGATAGAAACAGACCATTATTGAATCTCCAAACCCATAAAAATATTTTAAAAAGGATCTGGCTCCATTGGGCTCCAAAACCACGTCGATGACATCAAAAGAAAACCAACAGCCCGCCGCCAAAAAAGGTGCGCTTCGAGAAAATATCGAAGCGATCGCCGTAGCGATCGTACTCGCCCTTTTCATTCGTGCCTTTGTCGTTCAGGCGTTTAAAATACCGTCCGGTTCCATGCAGGATACGCTCCTTATCGGAGACCATATCCTGGTCAATAAATTTATCTACGGCGTAAAGATTCCTTTTACCCGGCAGACGCTGATCCCGATTACCGATCCGGAACGGGGGGATATTATCGTATTCAAATTTCCGGAAGATCCGGACAAGGATTTTATTAAACGGGTGGTCGGCATTGAAGGGGATGTGATTGAAATACAAGATAAGACGCTTTTTGTGAATGGAGAACCGGCCGATTATCCTCAGGCGATTTTTAAGGATGAGCGGGTCCTTCCCGGTGTCGTTCAGACCCGGGATAATTTAGAACCGGTAACGGTTCCCCCCGGCCACGTGTTTGTCATGGGAGACAACCGAGATCACAGTTATGACAGCCGTTTCTGGGGGTTTGTGGATCTGGATGCGGTAAAAGGCAAGGCCTTTATCATCTATTGGTCCTGGAACAAAGACGACTATGATGTTCGGTGGCGTCGGATCGGAGACCTGTTGAAGTAAAATGCGCATTTTGATCAGGGGCGGACATGTAGTGGATCCGGGGCGACTGGACGGAATCTGCGACATCCTTATCGAGGATGGTAAAATCAAGGATATCCGGTCCGAAAAGATTCCGGAGGCCGGGATGGACCGGGTGATCGACGCCACCGGCCTGATCGTGGTTCCCGGTCTGATCGATATGCACGTCCACTTTCGAGAGCCCGGCCAGGAACACAAAGAGACCATCCTCACCGGGTGCCGGGCCGCGGCCCACGGCGGGTTCACCGCCGTCTGCACCATGCCCAACACGGATCCGGTCAATGATAACCGTAAAATTACTGAATACATTCGCCAAAAAGCGGAAGAGGCGGATTTAATCCGTGTCTATCCTGTGGGAGCGATATCCGTCGGGCTCAGAGGGGAACGTCTTTCCGACTTCGAAGAATTGAAATCCGCCGGGGCGGTTGCGTTAACCGACGACGGAATGCCGGTCAGGAACAGTCGGCTGATGCGGCGGGCGATGGAGCGGGCAAAGGATTTGGATTTGCTTATCATTTCTCATGCCGAAGATCTCGATCTGGCGGCCGGCGGTGCCATGAACGAGGGAGAGACCGCTTCGCGCCTGGGATACAAGGGTATTCCCAATGCAGCCGAAAGCATCGCGGTCATGCGGGACATCGCCCTGTGTGAACTGACCGGCGCACGACTTCATATCGCCCATGTCAGCACCGCCGAATCGGTTCGGGCGATCCGCGAGGCCAAAAATCGTGGCGCAAATGTCACTGCTGAAACGGCCCCCCATTATTTCTCATTGACGGATTCGGCGGTCGAGCAATACGGAACCCACGCCAAAATGAATCCGCCGCTGCGATCTTCCGAGGACCGGGAAGCCATACGAGAAGGATTGGCCGACGGTACCATCGATGTGATCGCGACCGACCATGCCCCCCATGCGCCTAAAGAAAAAGGACTCCCTTTTGAACAAGCACCGAATCGAATTATCGGTCTGGAAACCGCTTTGCCGGTCTCTTTTTCCCTTGTGGAAGATGGGATATTGACAATCGAGCAACTTGTTGAAAAAATGGCGACCAATCCGGCAAAACTTCTCGGCCTGGAATCCTGCTTGAAAATCGGCGGCGCCGCAGATTTTACACTATTTCGTTCAGAAGAATCGCTGACTATTGATGGCGAAAAGTTTTGCTCTCTGAGCCGGAACAGTCCGTTTGTCGGGTGGAATTTAAAAGGATCGGCATGCATGACCATGGTGGGCGGAAAGATTGTTTTTGAAGATAACCGTTAATTCCTATTCGTCAGCTTCTACTGAAATCATTTTCAGACTGGGATGCAAATGACCGAAAACGGCCCCCATTTACTCGTTGTGGATGATGAACTCAGCATGCGGGAGTTTCTCGAATTCATGTTGAGCCGGGAAGGGTATACGGTCTCCTGTGCTGAAAACGGCAATGAAGCGATTGCTCTGATCGGCGAAAATGAGTT
>JBKHDE010000357.1:0-3616 GCA_046541495.1 Desulfococcaceae bacterium | reverse complement strand
TTATATGTAGTTTTGAAAATCCAAAGTGGTATTTTTGATTAGAGCGGATTATCGAAATTCAAGCTTTCTGCATCGATCAATTCGATTCGAAGATTCTGAATTTTAGTTCATAGAAACTGTTTTTGTTTGACACTTCACTCAGCGGAAGTCTAATTAGTGTAAAAATCATTGACCAATAAAATGCCCCATAAGAGGTTGTCCAATGACTCTGCCGAATTTCCAGGATAGATTCCAATGATTTACCTGGACTTGATTGTCAATCTGTCGCTGCTGATCGCGCTCACGGTCGTCTCCGGATTCATTGAAAATCATTCGCCTCGGCACACCCGCCGAAGCGTTTTTTTTCAGGGGCTGCTTTTCGGAACCGTCGCCGTGATCGGCATGCTCCGGCCCCTTCACTTCGGTCCCGGTATCCTGTTCGACGGCCGGTCGATTATGGTCGCGCTGTGCGCCTTGTTTTTCGGCCCCTTGGCCGCGGGAGTCGCCGTTTTGATGACCATCGCCTGCCGAATCTGGCTCGGCGGGGCCGGTCTGTTGACCGGTGCGCTGGTGATTCTTTCCTCAGCCGGGATCGGTTTGCTGGTCCATATCCGTATGAATCATGAGTTGAAGCGGATCACTTCAGGCCAACTCTATCTCCTCGGTCTTGCGGTTCACCTGGTTATGGTCCTCCTTATGCTGACTCTTCCGGATCAAGCCGGAGTTACCGTCATCCGACATGTCGGTCCTCCGATCCTGTTGCTTTATCCCCTGGCTACCGTTTTGGCCGGAAAAATCCTTGCGGATCATGCCGAGGCCAGGGCATCCATTATGGCCCTGGAGGAAAGCAAAAGAAGGTTGACCGCCGCCCAACGGATTACGAAAATGGGCGATTTCATATGGCATGTCGAGACGGGTGAGGTGACCTGGTCGGATGGGTTGTATGAAATGCTGAAATATCCCGCATCCGACACAGTGCATTTCGATAGGATTAAACAGGATATCATTCACCCGGATGACCGGGAATCGGTCATTCAGCGGATGGAAAAGGCCGTCGCATCCGGTGATAAAAACCTGCCGCCGATGGAATACCGCATCCTCCGCAAAGACGGCGGAATCCTCCATGTTCGCATGACCGGGGTGATCGAGCGCGGTAATGGTATGCCCCCCAAAGTCTTCGGTGCGGTTCAGGATATTACCGAACAGGTTCGAACCGCCAAAGAGCACCGCGAGACCGAGGCCATTTTGAAGGCCGCCATGGATTGCAGCACCGCCGGCATTGCCGTTGCGGATGCGCCGGACGGCAAATTGCGGTATGTCAATGAAGCCGGCCTGGCCATCCGGGGCGGCAGGAAAGAAGAGATCGTCAACGGCATCCGCGTCGACCAGTACGTGGAAAGCTGGCGGATACTCCATGTGGACGGCAGGCCCTTTGCCGATGACGAAGTTCCCCTGACTCGGGCCGTCCGTTTCGGCGAGGCGTGCAGCAGGCATTTCATTATCCGCCGGCCGGATGAAGATCGCGTGGTCTGGGCCAATGCCGCGCCCGTGGTCAATGGCGACGGAGAGGTGATCGCCGGCATCGTGGTTTTTACGGATGTTACCCAACTGAAACAGGCCGAAGAAATTCAAAAATGGAATGCCCGCCGGAATGAACTGCTGTCAAGCACTGCGGCCCGGCTACTGCAAAGCGGGAACCCACGGTACCTGGTGCAATCCGTCTGCGGAGAAGTCATGGCTTTTCTTGATTGCCAGGTTTTTTTCAACTTTTCAGCCGACGAAAAAAAAGAGGTCCTGAATCTGGAGGTCTATGGCGGTATTTCTGAATCGGAAGCTCAAGAAATTAAAGGGCTGAATTATGGTATCGGCATCTCCGGGACCGCGGCCAGGTATCGGCGAAGGATCATTGCCGAAGATATCCAAAATACCACCGATCCCGAGAAGGAATTGGTAAAATCCTTCGGCATCCAAGCCTACTGCTGCCACCCGCTGATTGTGCATGAGCGCCTGATCGGCACTTTGTCCTTCGGTACCCGCTCAAGGCCGCGGTTCAGTCCTCAGGAACTCGAGGTTATGGAGGCGGTATCCCACCTGGTGGCGATCGGGGTGAATCGTATGGAGATGGAAAATGCTTTGCGGGAAAGCGAAGCCAAATACAGCTCGATTTTAAAAGCGATGGATGATCCGATTTACATCTGTTCCGCTGATTTGCGTATCGAATATATGAATCCGGCCATGATTCAAAAGATCGGCCGGGATGGGGTGGGCGAACTCTGCCATAAGGGGATGTTCGATCGAGATGAACAATGCCCGTGGTGCATCCAGGAAAAGGTGATGGCAGGCGCCAAACAAAACTTTGAACTGGAGGACCCCCAAGACGGAAAAACTTACCTGGTGTCCAACGCGCCTTTGTATCATGGCAACGGCAGCATATCCAAGCTGACGGTGTTTCGCGATTTAACCGAGATTAAAAAAATCGAAGAAAGGCTTCAACAAGCCCAGAAAATGGAAGCCATCGGCACCCTGGCCGGCGGCATCGCCCATGATTTCAACAACCTTCTGTTCCCGATTATCGGTATGGCTGAAATATTGCTGGAAGACCTGCCTCCGGACAGTCAGGAATACGAAAACGCCCAAGAGATTTATACGGCCGGCCGAAGAGGGGGCGATCTGGTCAAACAGATTCTGGCCTTCAGCCGCCAGACCGAACAGGAGATGATGTCGGTTCAGATCCAGCCCATCCTCAAAGAGGTGGTCAAACTGGGGCGGTCCACGATTCCCTCCAATATCGACCTCACCCTGGATATGGATTCGAATGTCGGGGTGCTCATCGCTTCCCCCACCCAGTTGCATCAGGTGGTCATGAACCTGATGACCAATGCCTACCATGCCGTGGAACCGAATAACGGGCAAATATCCATTCGGTTGAATCAGACCCGTTTTGAAGAAGGGGATTGGAAAGAGGGGTATCTTCATGCAGGTCCCTATGTTGAACTGGTGGTGGCGGATACCGGTTGCGGCATCGAACCGGCGGTTCGGGATAAAATCTTCGAGCCCTATTTTACGACCAAAGATCCCGGTAGGGGCACCGGCCTCGGCCTGGCGGTGGTGTACGGCATCATCAAGGAGCACGGCGGCGATATCAAGGTCTACAGCGAACCGGGCCGCGGCACCGCCTTTCATGTCTATCTTCCCTTGCAGGAATCTGCTGCCGCCTCGGAGGATTCCGCGGTGTTGGAGGCCATCCTGCCTACCGGAGATGAACATATATTGGTGGTCGACGATGAGGAGGTCATTGTGCGCATTACCGACCAGATGCTTCAGCGACTCGGATACCAGGTCACCGGCCGAACCAGCAGCCTCGAAGCGTTGGCGGCCTTTAAAAGCCATCCGGACGGCTTCGATCTGGTGATCACGGATATGGCCATGCCCAACATGACCGGAGAACAGCTGACCCGAAAAATACACGCCATCCGACCCGGTCTGCCGGTGATCCTCTGCACCGGGTTCAGTGAACGAATCACCCAAGAGAAAGCCGCGGCCATGGGGCTGAGCGGGATCCTGAAAAAGCCGGTGCTCAGATCCGCAATGGCCCGCATGGTTCGGGATGTGTTGGACAGGGGGAGTGAGGTGTGAT
>JBKHDE010000356.1:0-3618 GCA_046541495.1 Desulfococcaceae bacterium | reverse complement strand
GTTTTAAATTGGCGATGCATTTTTTCATGCGACTCAAGCGGTTGCGCAACAGCTTAATTTTATATTTCGCCGCCCGGCATTTGGCTTTCCATTTGTTGGATTCCAATTTAACCGGTCTTCCATTTCCTGATTATCTGGAACCAACAGGTCCCATTCCCAATTTCAATGAATACAGATCACCAGTCATCTGAGTCAACCCGATTCCTGCACAACTTTTCTGGCCCGGTGAATGGTCCGGTTCAAGTATTCGGTTTTTCTTTTTTCACCCTGGTGATGAGTCCAATCAGATCTTTCGGCCAGAATGCAAGAGTGGATATGATCATCGGAGCACCCCTTTCGAATCAGCGACAATGCATATGCAAAATCGGTCCGGGACTCATCTCCCTTATTATAATGGTCTCTGGAAAAGCGTCGACACACGCCCCCCCATGGGGGTTGAGGGGAAAAGGTTTCGTTTCGAAGCATCCGAGGCCTGCAGAACCCATCGGGGATTCGAGTTCTATATTTCCAGTCGATCCAGATGAGTTTGGCCAAAGGGAAGTATCCGTTCGGGGACTTGTGTTTTTCCTTTCGATTTCGAAACCCGGGGCATCTTCCGAACCGGTTGTTCGGGTCGGCGCCGGGATCGCTGTGCAGCTTTTGCAGGAGAAAGCGTTTTTGCTCCAGGCCGAGGGGGTGATCGAAGTGGATCCAGACCTGGAAATTGCCGGGTGAGGTCTCCACGACCATACGCCCGGGTTTGAAGGTGCCGTCGGGCAGTATGTGGTGTGCCCGCAGGGTGGTTTCGGGCAGATCATCGGCCAGAAGATAGGCGGCCGGATCTTTGGGCTGAATGAGGATGTGCCTGCCATGGGCGTTTTCAGCTTTTAGGTAGGCGATGACCGAGGGTTTGGGCTCAAGGAGCCAACGCCCTTTTTGCAGATCGAGGACTGCCAGGCGCCAGTTAAAAAGGAAATAGCGGTCGAGTTTTTTAAAAATCGTGATCATGATTCGTGATTATTTGGATATGATTTTTGGATGATTCCGGTCGGCCAATACAGCCCTTGGCGGGTGTGGGAAAACCGATAAACGGTTTGAATTAAATTCTTTTTCAGAATAAATGGAGGATGCGTCCGGATAATGTGAACCGAATCGAATAATCCGGACGCAGCGTTTAAAGGATTTCCGTTGCGGCCAGGCGAATGTGTTCGGCCGTTACCATTTGAGTTTGTTCTTTGGCAGCCGCGATGAGCCCGCCGCGTGCCAGATGATTGGCTTTTCTGAGCAAACCGCCCGAGCCCTGGTGAATGGCCACGGCGGCCGCCTGCTCGAACAGATTGTTACGGATGCCGGCGATCCGGGTATGATGGGCCAGATACAGATGCATCTGCTCGAGGTCGAGCCCTTCGAGATGACACCGGGTGATGACCCGGGAGGCCAGGGCCGACGATGTTCGGTAGTACAGCTTGTCGGTGATCGAAGCCTGCCCGACCAGAATCAGCGGCAGATAGGCCTTGGCATCCTGTTCATACTGCAAGAGGGTGTGCAGTTCGCAAAAGACGTCCAGCCGCAGCAGGGAGGCCTCGTCGATGATCAAAACGGGTTTGAGCTTTTTTGCGGATACCAGATTTTTGATTTCCGTTCGGATCATGGTGGTCATCAGCGCCTTGGAGGTGGTGGACCTTTCAATGCCGACGACCGCGGCGATCTGCCGGTAGAGCTCGAGTATTCCGCCCGAAGTGGCGATGACATACAGACATGCGTATTCGGAAGGATGCAGCCGGCCTTGGGCAAAGCGAACGGCGGTGGATTTTCCCGAGCCGATTTCACCAGTCACGACCGCCACCCCGCCCACCGACAGGGCGTAGTGAAATCGGTCGGTGACCGCCGACAGCGCCGGGGTTTTCATAATCTCGTCCAGTGCCAGATCGGTTGAGAAGGGCTCTTTGGTGAAGCCGAAAAAGGGACGATACGGATGCATGGCAGCCTCCTTTGTCAGAAAAGTTTACCGCTGTCGCGTTTGACCCGGCTGTTGACGCCCAAATCGAGCGGGGTGAGAAAGCCGTAGGAGGCCTGCTGAAAGACCGCTTCCACCGGCTGCGGATCATGCGGGTGATACAGCAGTTCGATCTGCTTTCCGATCAGGGCGACCGGGGCTTCATACAGGACGTTGTTGAGGGTGACGGTGCGATCTTTGCCCACCCGTCTTCTGGCCCGGGCTCTGAAGTGATCCCTGAGATCGTCGGGGGCCTTTCGCAGGCATTCGATGCGGGCGGTGAACCGGGCAAAAGGGGTTTGACCCGTGGCGCTGTGTTTTTTCTGATGGTAGTGATCGCAAAGCCAGATCCTGAAAGCATCGTTCAGATTTTCCAGGGAATCCGTGGGGGCGGTGGAAAGAAAGGCGGACCGGACGGTACGGAAAAACCGCTCGATTTTGCCTTTCCCTTGAGGACTGTAGGGGGTTGCGTGGATCAGGGCGATGCCCAGGGAGGCGGCCACCGATTCCAGATGATGAGACCGGAAGGCCGGCCCGTTGTCGACATAGAGTTTTCTGGGAAGCCCCCGGGTAAGGACCGCCTGTTCCAAAGCTTGAAGAAAACACCGAAGGCCTTCGGAAAAAAAGAAGGCGCCGTAGGGCACCAGCCGGGAGTGGTCATCGATAAAGGCGATCAGATAGCTCTTTTTGAGCCTGCCGTCGTTCGGCACCTGGGGGCCGTGCATCACATCGCTCTGCCACAGGTCATTGGGAAGCTCCGCCTCGAATTTGCGCCGGTCGACCGCGGCCTCGGCGGCCGGGTTCATCAGACCTTGCCGGTGCAAAAAGCGGTACACCGTGGTTTTTTTCAGCTGAGTGCCCGGTGTGACGAGATGACGCCGGTGGGCGGTCTCGATCAGAGCGTACACCGGGGCCAAGGGCATTTCCTTTCTCAACACCGTCAGGTTCAAAGCGGTCTGCTCATCGATGGCCCGTGATTTTCCCCGGTCTTTTCGATCATCGGGATACAGGGACTCGATTTTTCCGCCGCTTTGCCGGTACTGGCGGATCCAGCGCCGCATCGTACTTTTGCTGATATGGGTCCTGGGTGAGAAGGGAATCTGCCATTTGCGCCCGGATTTTTCACGCAGTAGCCGCTCCTGTTCACCCGGCTCCAGGCGGCTGGCGACCAGTTCTCCGATCACAGTGAAACGAAAGGTGGCGATTCTTTGTTTTTCTTCTTCGGTCATACTGAAATCCTCCTGTTTTTGGGTTTTTGCTGGGGTTCATCCCAGCCTCGCCCTTGTAAAACACAATGAGGATCGCAGTCGATGAAACGCTTCGGTGGGGTGGCACCCGGGCAGTTTTTGCCCCCCTTTAAATGGCCCGGCTGACCGGTATGAGGCCCATCGTGATCAGTTCTTCAAAGGCCGTTTTCAGGTCCGCCCCCAGCCCGTACACGGCGGCCGCTTTTTTCTTTAAGGCGACCAGCCAGTGCCGTTGGCGCTGTCGACTGATATGGCAAAGCGCCTTTCCGGTGGTCACCATGGAATCGATGCTGGTGCGGATGGTCTCGATGGGCGCTTGAAACCGCTTGAAGTACCCCTCGGGTCTGAGTTTGATGATACACCGGCAGTTACAGCAGCGGTACCGCTTCAAAGGAA
>JBKHDE010000355.1:0-3635 GCA_046541495.1 Desulfococcaceae bacterium | reverse complement strand
GAATGGAGAATATAAAAAAGCGCCATGGCAAAAATAAAAGTTCGGATTTGTTGCGAAAAACGGCGAAGGAATAATCGCAGAACCGGACTGAACTACGGGAATTCCATCCTTATTCTGCCCGATCGCCTCATCAAGGCCCGCAGCGGCACGAGCCACCCGCA
Organism: Desulfococcaceae bacterium; assembly: GCA_046541495.1. Taxonomy (GTDB): domain Bacteria; phylum Desulfobacterota; class Desulfobacteria; order Desulfobacterales; family Desulfococcaceae; genus JAABSQ01. Next base: position 3,474 of record JBKHDE010000355.1, on the reverse strand, counting down.
ATGTCTTTGAAAAGACTCGGCTGAACGGAACAGAGGCTTGAACTTCTGCCATATCTCCCATTGCGCAGACCGCCAGGATGGCATCTCTCAAATCGGAACTCCGACCCTGTTCTACATCGATGCCTCCCCCGGGAATCCATACCCAGCTCGAAGCAAACACGCACAGCATAGTCAAAAAAATGGAACGGGCGAATTTCATAGGGCCTTCGGTTCGGCTTTCCAATTTACAGCGTACATTAGAACGGATCTAAGCAATAGCCATGCCATAAAAAAAGGCATTCCCGGCAAACGTTTTCTGGTCCTAAGAACTTGTATTCGGCTTTATTTGAACAAATTTCCCCATTCTCGGCAGGTGATTCTTTCTGGATTAAAATTGAACCTGTCAGATGATTTTAAAAAATTTTAATAACCCTAGATCTTTTTAATTGAGCCTGTTTGAGAAGAGCATAGAAATTATTAAGACCGTGCAGTCTACCTAATGCATTTATGGGATAGAAATCAAGGTTTTTTTCACATTCCTGTTCATTTGCTATCGAAACCCGCCGCCCCCCGACCCCAAAAGCCCCCGGCTGCTCGCATCATCCGGGAAGCCCTGATAAATCGGTTGATAACGCCGGTTGCTGTCTTGAAGGGAACCGGCTGCATAATCGGGGTAAGAGCGGGAAATATTGTCTGCCGACGGCCGTGTTCGGTTTGAATCGGCAACCGGTGTGAATGGAGGGGGCGGGGTTCGGGTTGCCGGTTTTGAGTTGGTTTTGACGGCGGTTTTTTTAGTAACACCGGCGCTTTCTTTCGAAGCCTCGGTCCGGGCCGCGGCGGCATTGCCGCTGCCGGTTTCCGAAGCCGTCTTCTGCTTTTCGGTTTCCGCCGCCGGGCCGGTTTGAATACCTGCGACAGTTCTTGTGCCTGATTCGGAGTCTACGGCGGATTCAAGCGCGGCGATGCGGTCTCGAAGTTGCCCGCAGTCACAGCCGCCGCTGAGGTCGTTTCCGGCGGCCGCCGCCTGCATTTCACCCGAGCCGAGACCGATCGTTCGATTTTCCATGGCCTCGATCCGGCCTTTCAAATTGTCGATCTCTTTTGTGCCGGGCGGGTTTACCTTACCCACCAGACTGTTGGCCTTGGCCTCCAGCCTGGCCACCCGGGCGTCGAGGTCTCCGGCCGCCGGTTTCTGGAGGTACATCAATACCAGTGCGGTCAGCCCGGCCAGCCACAGCACCAGAAGTACCATGACCAGAGAACCGGTTTTGGATGATTTGGGTTTATCCTTGCTCATAAATTTTCTCCTCCCGCTTCTAAACGGTCATCCGACCCTGAGGACCGGAAACCGTTTATTCCTCTCTGGGATGCGGCGCATGAATGATTACAGGGTATTGGATAATGCTCTCTTGAATGAGACATGGCTTCAGGAAACACCTCCCCGAAGCTGCTTCAGCTAAATCAGAAAACGGTGAAAACATCAAGCCTTTTTCCCGAAAATTGCAGCCGATGCATTCTCGGAAGCTGCCCCCGTCACACACACCTGGCCCGGAAGATTCTCCGGAAGACCGGATATAGGTCCGAGTGCGAGCTGATCCCTTATGAAAAAGGGGTCTGCCAAGGATTTGGAAGATATCCGGCACCGGGTACCCCTGAACCGGCACGATCTGAAAACTCATCGGGTTCGAACCCGAAACGAACCCGGCCACAATTCTGAGCAAAGTGATCCATTATCAGCAGGTTCTGATCCGATAGGCCCGGCCGTAGATGAAAGAGACGATCCGGACGGCAGAAAGCGCCCGATAAAACATCGAGACGATTCATTCATGCTCAGCGAAAGTAGATGCCGCTTTTTTCGCCGCACGAACCGCTTTCCAGGCGTCCACCAAGCCCGAGCCGGTGCGGTTGTTTTTCCTGGGGCTTCCCAGGGGTCTCGCGGTTTCTTCCAGTATTTCCTTCACCCGCCAGGCCGGCAGCTCCGGCGCAGCCGAAAGCATCAGCGCGACAACCCCGCTCACCATGGCCCCGCTGAAGGAATTGCCGCCGATCCGGTGGTTGGGCGCGATGTAGCCTTTCCCGCTGTGGTCCAGCAGAGCATACCCCGGGCCGGGAAAGGCACAGATATCCGGTTTGACCAGGCCACCGGGTAGAGGATGGTCTTCGTAAAACCGGATTTGGGCCCATTCCACCGGCCCCTGACTGGCAAAGGGGGGCGGATGCCCCTTCCCGGTCACCCCGCCGGCGGCAATTACACACGGGATCCCCTCCGGAACCCGAAGCTGAACCGGAATGGGCGCCGGGTTTCCACCGCCTTTGCCGAAATTCCCGGCGCCGGAGACCGGCACCAGACCGGCCGCCACCGCATGCTCGCACATCCGGCGGATCAGGCCCCTTTCCTGGCCGAGTCCCGGCCAGGAAAAACTCATGTTGAGAACATCCGCGCCCGATTCCAGGGCATATTCGAAGACCCGGGCCGCATGGCAGAAGCTGCCGGGGCCGATGAGCAGCATGAGCCGGGTCCGTGGCGCCACGCCGGTGACCCGCCCCGCCGATCCGTCCCCGGCGATAAGCCCGCCCGTCCAGGTGCCGTGCCCCTGTTTTTCCCGGGCCAGCACCCGGGGTGATCCGGTTGCGAAATCGTATCCGTAAAAATCGTCCACCAGTCCGTTGCCGTCGTCGTCCTTGCCGTTGTCGGCCACCTCGCCGGGGTTGGTCCAGACCCGGTTTCGCAAATCAGGATGTCGGTAGTCGGCGCCGGAGTCGAACAGGGCCACGACTGTTCCTTCTCCGGCAATCTTCAGTTTCCGCCAGACCCGGCTCGCCTGAATGGCTTTCAGGTAGCCGGCAATTCGCTTCCCTTCGGGCGAAAACGGTGCCGGGGATTCGGGGCGGATCACCTCGGCGACGGTTCCCCCGGCGGAGTTCCGGGACGGTGCGGACCGGTCGGCGTAGATATAGGCGACCTCGTCCAGAGAAGCAGCCCGTTCGACGCCGGCCCGGTTCAACGTGAGACCGACGGCGTTGACGATCCAGAGAGACTCGGCCTGTTCCGGGTTGCCCAGGGCCCGGAGAACGGCTTTCTGCTCGGCTGCGGCGATCTCCTTCAGACGGGCCAGTGTCGTCTCCCGGATGGCGGAACGGGGGCGGGACCGGTGTTTTCTCTGGAATTCGGAAAAACCGCCGGGACCTTCGAAAAGCTGGGTGCGACATAGAAGAATCACCGGCCAGGCCGGATAGTCGGCAAGACGGTGTCGAAGCCGGGGAGAGATTTTCGGCGAGGAGGCGGCCCCGGCCGATGGCGGCAACATCCCGACCAGGAAAATCAGCGGGAGAAACCGTATCCAGCGAAACAGCACATCCATTTCCATGGCGGCGTCCTTTCCAATGGCATCCATTGCCGGGGTTCATTCCATTCACCCCAACCCACGCCCCCCGCCCCGCGTAACAAATCCGTAGCAACAAATCCGTAGGTTGGAGTGAGCGAAGCGAAGCCCA
>JBKHDE010000354.1:0-3669 GCA_046541495.1 Desulfococcaceae bacterium | reverse complement strand
CTGTTCGGCGGGAGGTATTCATACGGTGTCTCTATTCGATCAAGGATTTGAACGGTTATCGACCGCTCTAAACGGTATTCCGGACCGGGTTCCCTTCACGACCCAGATGCACGAGTTGGCCATGCAGTGGACCGGGCAGTCTCCACGGCGGTTCTACACCGATCCCGAAACACTGGTGCGGGGAATCGTCGACACCGCCGCCGATTTGGAATTCGACATCCCTTCCCTCGGATACGATGTCTACAATATCGAAGCTGAGGCGCTGGGGGCGCCTGTCCTTTTTTTTGACGCCGGGTCCCCGTCCATTGATGAAGCCCGGCCGGTGATTGCCGATAAAGACGATCTGAAGAAAATCAAGTGGCCCGATTCCGACACCGCCGGGCGGGTGGCCTTCGTGACCGAGATTCAGCATCTTTTTCAGGAAAAGGTCGGACATCCGCCGCCGATCCAGTTCACCGCCCCTTTTTCGCTGGCGGTGATTCTGAGGGGATATCAACAGCTCATCACCGATATCTATACCGATCCGGGCTTCGTTCACCGACTGCTCACGGTGTTGACCGATGAGATTCTCACTCCCTGGATCGGAATCCTGAAACAGGAAAGCCCGGAATCAACGACCCTTCGGGGGGCGGATGCCCTGGCTTCCTTTCCCCTGGTCAACCTGGCCATATTTGAAGCGTTCGTGGTTCCCTATGTGCTACGATTGAAGGAAAAATGCAAAGAACCGGTGACGGTGCTCAACTGGTGGGGGGAAAGCCATCTGCCCGATCCCGTTAAGCTGCTTCAGCAGAAGCGGATCGTTTCCCCCGCCCTGGTTCAGGGGCAGGACCCGGATGTTTTAAAACTGGGACCGAACCTCAATAAAAATTTCGCCACCGAAAACGGACCGGCACTGAGCCTCGGCATCGGAGATACCTTTCTGAAAGAAGCCGGACCGGATGAGATTCGCGCCCGAATCTCCGATCTTCTTGCCATCTGCAAGCCGGGCGGCAAGTTGATCCTCTATTTCTGCAATCTGACCACCAGCACGCCGGTGGATCACCTGAAAACGGCGATTAAAACCATCAAAGAAAACGGAGGGTATTGAATCAGAGAGGGGAATTTCACACAATCCTAACATGGGGATGATATCGGGTCGAGCTTCATTTGGATAAGAAGGAGATTCTTATCTCCTTCTCTTGTAATCATCATCAACCGGAAAAGAAAAAGGAGGAACACCCATGAGAAGATGCGTTTCGATTCTTGCAGGACTTGTATTGTGCCTGGGTTTGGCCGTATCCTCGGCCCAGGCGGTGACGGAGATTCAATGGTGGCACGCCATGGGCGGGCCCAACGGCGAAAAACTGAACGAGATCGCTGAAAATTTCAACAAGAAAAACCCCGAGTTCAAGGTGGTGCCGATCAACAAGGGCAATTATTCCGAAACCATGACCGCGGCCATCGCCGCCTTCCGGTCCGGCACTCCGCCCCACATCGTCCAGGTTTTCGAGGTGGGCACCGCCACCATGATGGCGGCCGAAGGCGCCATCAAACCGGTCTACCAGCTGATGGAAGAGACCGGAGAACCTTTCGATCCGGATGACTATCTGCCGACGGTGGTCGGATACTACACCACTGCGGACGGGAAGCTGCTCTCCATGCCCTTCAACAGCTCCACCCCGATCATGTATTACAACAAAGACGCTTTTAAAAAAGCAGGTCTCGATCCGGAAAAGCCGCCCAAAACCTGGTCCGAGCTCAATGTCATGGGAAAAAAGCTGACCGCAGAAGGATATGCCGGCTTCAGCACCGGGTGGCAGTCCTGGGTCATGCTGGAAAACTTCGGGGCCTGGCACAACATCCCCTTTGCCACCCAACAGAACGGATTCGGCGGTCTCGATACCGAACTGGTCTTTAATGATCCCCTTCGAATCCGCCATATCCAGAACATGGCCGACTGGCAGAAGGAGAATATTTTTCTGTATGCCGGCCGAAAGTCGGACAGCACCTCCGCTTTCACCAGCGGCAAATGCGCAATCTATTTCAACTCCTCGGCCGCTTTGGCCGCTATTCGGCGGGACGCCAAATTCGAATTCGGCACCGCCATGCTGCCCTACTACACCGGTATCGAAGACGCACCCCAGAGCAGCATCATCGGCGGGGCCACCCTGTGGGTGCTGAGCGGCCATCCGAAAAAGGAATACGAGGGGGTCGCCAAATTCTTCACCTATCTCTCCTCCCCCGAGGTCCAGGCCGACTGGCATCAGTTCACCGGCTATCTTCCGATCACCATGGCCGCCTATGAACTGAGTAAAAAACAGGGCTTCTATGACGAAAACCCGGGCACCGAGACCGCCCTCCTGCAGATGACGTTGAACCCGCCGACCGATTACTCCCGCGGGCTGCGGCTGGGCAATTTCGTCCAGATAAGAGACATCATCAATACGGAACTGGAAGCGATCTGGTCCGGCAAAAAAAACGCCGAACAGGGCCTCACCGATGCGGTGAACCAGGGCAACAAACTGCTACGGAAATTTGAGCGGGCCAACAAATAAATTCTGAAACCGTATTTGCCCCTTTTAAAGCTCCGGTCCGGGAAAGGAATTTTCACTCCTTTCCCTTGACCGGAGCTTTTTTTGCCCGTAATAAGATTGCCAGTGAATGAACGATTCGGATGACCGCCCGAGGAGTGAACCGGTATGCAAAAACGCGTGGTTTTCGAAAACAAAGTGCTGCCCTACCTGCTGGTGGCGCCCCAGATCGTCATCACCCTGGTCTTTTTCATTTGGCCCGCCTCCCAAGCGCTTTATAATTCCTTTCTTCAGGAAGATCCCTTCGGCCTCAGCCGCGAGTTCGTCTGGTTCGAAAACTATATCTATATTTTTACCCAGGAGGACTATCTCAAATCGCTGGTGGTGACGCTGATCTTCAGCTTTTCAGTCGCCGCCGTGGCCCTGGTCAGCGCCCTGTTTCTGTCGATTCAGGCGGACCGGGTCATTCGCGGCGCCACCGCTTACAAAACCCTTCTGATCTGGCCCTATGCGGTGGCCCCGGCCGTGGCAGGGGTGCTCTGGATGTTCATGTTCAATCCCACCATCGGCATCGTCGCCTATGTCCTGGGCCGGTTCGGGTATAACTGGAACCATCTGCTCAACGGCGGCGAAGCGATGCTCCTGGTGGTGCTGGCCGCAGCCTGGAAGCAGATCAGCTATAATTTTCTTTTCTTTCTGGCCGGGCTTCAGGCCATTCCCCACTCCCTGATCGAGGCGGCGGCCATCGACGGGGCGAATCCGCTTCGGCGGTTCTGGGACATTATCTTTCCCCTGCTCTCCCCCACCACCTTTTTTCTCATCGTGGTCAATATCGTCTACGCCTTTTTCGAGACCTTCGGGGTCATCCACATCGTCACCCAGGGCGGCCCGGCCGGGGCTACTACCACACTGGTATACAAGGTCTTCTACGATGGATTCATCGGGCTGGATCTCGGGGGATCGGCGGCCCAGTCGGTGGTCCTGATGGTCATTGTCATCACCCTGACCGTGGTTCAATTTCGGTACATCGAACGAAAGGTCCATTACTGATGGTTCAACGGCGGCCCTGGCTCACCTTTTTGTCCCATTTTTTTCTGATCCTGGGAATTTTCATTGTAGGCTTTCCCATTTACATCGCGTTTGTGGCCTCCACCCACGC
>JBKHDE010000353.1:0-3691 GCA_046541495.1 Desulfococcaceae bacterium | reverse complement strand
CCGAGGAGGTGCAAGTGGAAACCATCAGCTTTATGATCGACCGTGCTCCGGAAATGTGGCGAATGTTCCGGGAGCATGCATACCTGGTCGGCATCGCCGTCGGCATCGCCCTGGCCACGGGGATTCCCATCGGCGTCTTCATCACCTTCAATAAAAAGGCGGCCGAGACCGTCCTCTATATTGCGGGCATCATCATCACCATCCCCTCGGTCGCCCTCTTCGGGCTCATGATTCCCATTCTGGCCGTCTTCAACATGGGCATCGGTATGGTGCCGGCGGTCATCGCCCTGGTGCTCTACTGCCAGCTGCCCATTATCCGCAATACCTACTCGGCCATTAAAAACATCGATCCGGCCATGGTCGACGCCGGCCGCGGCATGGGCATGACCCGAACCCAGATCATGGTCAAGGTCCAGCTTCCGCTGGCCCTGGGCGTCATCTTCGCCGGGGTCCGGGTGGCGGTGGTCATGTCCATCGGCATCGCCGCCATCGCCGCTTACATCGGCGCCGGCGGTCTGGGCAATTACATCTTTCGGGGCATCGCCACCACCTATGATGAAATGTTGTTCGCCGGCGCCATCGCCGTATCGGTGATGGCCATCGTGGCCGACGTGGTCTTCGGATGGATCGAAAAGGCATTGATGTCCAAGGGATTGAGTACATAGCCGCTGAAGGTATGACAGCGATACGCAATTTAAATAGAGGAGTCGCCTAATAATGAGCAATTCAACGGATCAAAATCCCCAGGCACCGGAGCCGGAGGTCATGGATCAAATATCCGACCCCGAATCCGAGGGCAGAAGCACGCTGCGGCTGGAGCGGCTGACCAAGCTCTACCCGGGAAGCGATCAACCCGCCGTCGACAGCGTCACCATGACCGTTCCGGCGGGGGAAATCTGCATCTTCATCGGCCCCTCGGGCTGCGGAAAGACCACCCTCATGCGCATGCTCAACCGCCTGCTGCCGATTACCTCCGGCAAGGTTTTTCTGGGTGGTCAGGATGTTTCCCAACTGGATGTAATTCAGCTTCGCCGGGGCATCGGGTATGCCATTCAGCAGATCGGGCTTTTTCCGAACATGACCGTCCGGGACAACATTGCGGTGGTTCCCAAACTGCTGAAGTGGGACAAGAAGCGCATCGATGAGCGGGTGGATGAACTGTTGGACCTGGTCAATCTTGATCCCGAGACGTTCAGGGATCGGTATCCCCGGGAACTCTCCGGCGGTCAGGCCCAGCGCATCGGGGTGGCCCGGGCCATGGCGGTGGACCCGCCGGTGATGCTGATGGATGAACCCTTCGGCGCCATCGACCCCATCAACCGGACGGTTCTGCAGGATGAGTTTCTGAAGATTCAGGAGCGGCTCAAGAAGACCATCGTCTTTGTCACCCATGATATCGACGAAGCCATCAAGATGGGCGATAAAATCGCCCTTCTGAGAGACGGCCGACTGGAACAGTACGGCGCCCCGGAAGAACTGCTGAGCCAACCGAAAAACGAATTCGTCAAGGATTTTGTCGGAGCCGACCGGGTCTTGAAACGTCTCAACCTTCTGAAAGCCTCCGATGCCATGATGGCGAATCCGGTTCACTGCTATGAAGGTGATCCCGGACCGAAGGTTCGAAAAAAGATGGAAGATGAAGATCTCAACTTTCTTTTGGTCGTGGATGACCAGGATCGGCTGATGGGCTACGTCTCTTTAAAGGCCCTGATCGACTTCCAGGGGCCGGTAGGCAAGATCGCCCACCCCATGACCCTGACCGTTCGCCCCGGCCAGAACCTCAAGGAGGCCCTTTCGAGAATGCTTCAATACGACCTCGGCATTCTGGCCGTGGTGGATGAAGAAAAACGGCTGCTCGGGGTTCTCAATTCACGAACCCTGCTCAACACCATCGGTGAAACCTACGATGAGAAGGGCGGTCACTGGGGCAAGGTTATCGGCGGAGGCAGCGTCTTATGAGTGAACCAGTCGAAATTGGCACCAACCCCTGGACCCGCGCAGCTAAATTTCTGGGGATATTCGCTGTTTTCGTTATCGGCGCATGGAGCGAACATATGGGATATTTCGATTTCGCTCTGGAAAATCCGGATGAAATCCGCCGTCTGACCGTTCAGCATATTCAATTGGTGGCCTACTCTTCCGCCATCGCCATTTTCCTTGGCATTCCCATCGGCATTTTCGTCACCCGCGGCTTCATGCGCCGGTATCGGAATGTCACCCTCAACCTGCTCGGGATCTGCCAGACAGTGCCGTCGCTGGCGATCATCGCCATCGCCATGGGATTTATGGGGATCGGTCGGGCGACCGCCATTTTCGGCCTGGTCATTTACTCCATTTTGCCGATCATCCGCAACACGGTGGCCGGTATTCTGGATGTCGATAGAAATTTACTGGATGCAGGCCGGGGCATGGGCATGACCAACGGGCAGATTTTGTTCCAAATCGAAATCCCCAATGCCATGTACATTATCCTGGCGGGGGTGCGAACCTCGACGGTGGTCAACGTCGGCACGGCGGCGGTCGCCTTTTTGATCGGCGGCGGCGGCCTGGGCGACCTGATTTTTACCGGAATCGGTATGGTGGATACCGGCCTGATGCTGGCCGGCGCCATTCCCACCGCTTTGCTGGCCATTTCGGTCAACTGGTTCTGGGGCCAGGCAGAGCGGATTATTATCAGCAAAGGACTGATTAAAACGTAATTGCCGGTGATCACTTGTGAAGGAGGATTATACGGCAATACACACCGAAAGGAGACAGGAATGAAAAAGTGGATCTGGATTTTTATGACGGTATGCCTATTGGCTTTGCCGCTGAACGGTTTCAGCGCAGACAAGGAGATCACGGTGGGCTCCAAAGAGTTCACCGAACAGCGGATTCTGGGGCAGCTCATGATCGCCCTGCTTCAGGAGCACGGGTTCGATACCAAAGACAGGACCGGACTCGGCGGCACCATGGTCGCCCGCACCGCCCTGACCACGGGTCAGATCGATGTCTACATGGAATACACCGGCACCGGGCTGCTGACAATTCTCAAGCATGACGAGCCGATTACCGATCCGATCGAATGCTATGATACGGTGAAAGCCGAAGACATGAAGAAAAACGATGTTGTCTGGCTGCCGATGATGAGCTTCAACAACACCTATACCCTGATGATGCGGGAAGAGGATGCCAAGGAAAAAGGCATTGAATCCCTGTCGGACCTGGCCGAATATGTTCAGGAAAACCCTCAGGAGATCTCCTTCGGGCTGAATGCAGAATTCTATGCCCGTCCCGACGGGTACCGCCCGCTTCAGAAAGCTTATGATTTCCAGTTTCCGTCAAACAAAATCAAAAAGATGGACTCGGGGCTGGTCTATAAGGCGCTTCAAGACAAAGAGGTCGATGTCTCCATGGGGTTCGCCACCGACGGGCGCATCGAAGCCTTCAACTTTGTGACCCTGGTAGACGACAAGAACTTCTTCCCGGTCTACAACCCGGCCCCGACCGTTCGCAAAGAGACCGCGGACAAGTATATCGAGCTTCAGCAAATTTTTGCCGCTCTCGGGGCGAAGCTGAATACCGAGGCCATGACCAAACTGAATTACGCGGTGGATATCGAGCACAAGCGAGCCTCGGAAGTGGCCAAGGAGTGGCTTAAGAAAGAGGGGTTGATCTCCGGCTGAATGAGATCGGGCGGGGGGAATGCATA
>JBKHDE010000352.1:0-3714 GCA_046541495.1 Desulfococcaceae bacterium | reverse complement strand
GGTGGTGGTCGACTCACGGGAGGCCTGCCGGGCCGAGGCCGGCGATATCATTCAGTCCGGGGCCGAGATCCAGGCCGAACTGGGGGAAATCATCAACGGCGATTCGCCCGGCCGCACCGAAGCGGATCAGATCACCTTTTTCAAGTCGGTCGGTCTGGCGGTTCAGGATGCGGTAACCGCGTCGGCGGTATTGGCGGCGGCGGAAAAAGAAGATCTGGGAATATTGATCGATCTTTAACCGGTGATTCGTTAACCGGTGATTCGTTCACCTCCTTGATGCCTTTTCGGCGGTGCCGGTCGAAAAGGCATCACCGCCCTGCTCTTATTTGCCCTTTTCCCGCCGGCGGGTGACCGATTCTCCGCCGATCCCCCAGTTGTCGGTATCCACCTCGTCGATGATGACCACCGTGGTCTCCGGGTTCTTTCCCAGCTCATCCACCAAGAGTCGGGTGACGCCTTCGATCAACCGGGCCTTCTTTTCGGGGGTCACCCCTTCACGGGTGATTCTGATGTTGACGAACGGCATGGGTCCTCCTTTACAGAAATAAAGTCTTAGGTTATTCGGCGGTTCCACACCCCTTCTAACCGGGAAGGGGCGCCTCACAGGCGTTTTCCGCCGGATGCGCATAGAGAAGGCGCAGTTTCAGAACGGAGGCCGGGTGGCCGCCTCCAGCTGAGTGATCCGCCTTCGGGCCTCTTTGGCATTTCGCCCGCAGATCGCCGGTTCGGGCCGAAGATCACGGCACACCTGCGGGCGTTCCGGGCTGCTGAAAAGACGGCATCGATTGTCGGGGGTCAACTGAAAGCACCGCACCCCGGCCGGCTTTCCATCGGGCATGCCGGGTATGGGGTGGGAAATCGACGGGGCGATGCAGCAGGCCCCGCAGCCCGGGCGGCACTCCACCGGCCTACTCCGCCATCAAAAACGGGTTGAAACGGGTGTCCTCATCATAAACATCGATCTGCTCCTGCCGCTTCAGAAAATTCACCACCCAGTAGGTCAGCGGGGTGGCGGCCGCCTCATAGGCGGACTTGAACAGCCACTGGGTAACCATCGCCGTGATCAGCCCCTCCAGGGGAATGACCCCGCCGAAGGCCAGGGTGATAAACACCGCGGAGTCGAGCCCCTGCCCGATCAGGGTGGAGCCGATGGTCCGGGTCCAGAGCCATCGCCCCTGAGTGACGATCTTCATCTTGGCCAGAACGTAGGCGTTGGAAAATTCGCCGATCAGGTAGGCGACAAAGGAGGCGGCCAGCAGCCGAGGGGTGAATCCCAGGATGCGTTCATAGGCGGTTTGACCATCCCAGAAGCCGGCCGCAGGAAGCATGCCCCCGGCCCAGATGGCCGTCACCGCGATGAGGTTGCAGAAAAACCCGAGCCAGATCACCCGGCGGGCCTGGCGGTACCCGTAGACCTCGGTCAGGACGTCGCCGACGATATAGCTGATCGGGAAAATGATCACGGCGGCCGGCAGAATGAGGCCGCCCAGTTGAATCAGTTTGACCGCAATGATATTGGCGGTGATGAGGCAGGTCACAAAAAGTGCTGCGACCAGCACAAACCACTTCGAATACGTCTCTTTCATGTTTGTCCTTATGATGATTGCCTGTTCCGCCTTCGTTTAAGGAAGAACGGCGTCCGCGTGAAATTATCTTTTATTCTTCATCCGGAACCGCATCCAGATCCGCCAGCCATACCGCTGATTCGGAATCGCTGGGCGCCCGCCAGTCGCCCCGGGGAGAGAGCGAGCCGCCGGAGCCGACTTTGGGGCCGTTGGGGACGGCCGATCGTTTGAACTGGCTGATCTGGAAAAACCGGTAGAGAAACACCCGCAGCCATTTTTTGATGGTGGGCAGGTCATAGGCGTGCCGGCTTTCCTCGGCGATCAGATCCGACCAGGAACCGCGGGTTTTATCCCCCCAGGCTGAAAAAGCCAGAAAAGCGACCTTCTGCGGCCGGTACCCGAATCGAGTGGTGTAATAGAGATTGAAATCCTGAAGCTCATAGGGGCCGATCTTTTCCTCCGTGCTCTGGGCCGGGGTGTCTGTTTCCGGGTTGTCGGAATCACCGGTCTCGGCCGGGATCAGTTCCGGGGAGATTTCGGTGTTTAGAATCGACTGAAGAATGGCCCCGGTGGCCTCGTCGAACTGCCGGGATTCGATCACCCAGGCGATCAGGTGCTGAATCAGGGTCTTCGGGACCGAACCGTTGACATTGTAATGGGACATATGATCCCCGACCCCGTAGGTGGCCCATCCCAGGGCCAGTTCGCTCAGGTCGCCGGTGCCCAGAACCATCGCCTGGTGGTAGTTGGCGAGCCGAAACAGATGGGAGGTCCGCTCTCCGGCCTGAATGTTTTCGAAGGTGACGTCATACACCGGTTTGTCCTCGGCATACGGATGGCCGATATCGCGCATCATCTGCATGGCCGAGGGGCGGATGTCAATCTCCTCGGCGGTAACGCCCAGGGCCTTCATCAGCCTGTGGGCGTTGTCCTTGGTGGTCTTGCTGGTGGCGAACCCGGGCATGGTATAGGCGAGGATGTTGGTGCGCGGCAGGTTGAGCCGGTCCATCGTCTTGGCGGCCACGATCAGGGACTGGGTGGAGTCGAGGCCGCCGGAGACGCCGATCACCAGCCGGTTGATATCGGCGGAATCGAGCCGCTTCATTAGTCCGTGGACCTGAATGTTGTAGGCTTCGTAGCACCGTTCGTCGCGGACTTCAGGGTCGCTGGGCACGAAGGGAAAGCGTTCGATGTGGCGCAGGAGTGAGATTTGTCCCTGAGGCGCCTGGAATGTAAAAGGGATGCGGCGGATGGCCCGGACCCGGTCCCGGTGGTCCCCCACTGCGTCATTAAAGCTGGTCATGCGCATTCTATCCTGGCGGAGCCGGTCCAGATCCACATCCGAGGAGATGATCTGCTCTTCGGCGGAAAACCGCTCCGATTCGGCGATCAGGTCGTTGTTTTCATAGATCATGGCATGGCCGTCCCAGGCCAGATCGGTGGTCGACTCCCCGGGGCCGGCAGCGGAGAAAAGATAGGCGGCCACGCACTTGCCCGATTGGGAGGCGCACAGCCTGTGCCGGTACTCGGCCTTGCCCACGGTGATGTTGCTGGCGGACAGGTTGGCCAGGATGGTGGCGCCGGCCATGGCGCCGAAGGTGCTGGGCGGCACCGGGGTCCAGACGTCTTCGCAGATTTCCACGAACAGGGAATACCCGGGATAATTGGGTGCTTCAAAGATCAGATCGTTGCCGAAAGGAACCGTCTGCCCCAGAATATGAATCTCCCGGCCGACCGCCTCCCGGGCCGAGGTAAACTGCCGTTTTTCATAGAATTCCCGGTAATTGGGCAGATAGGTTTTGGGCACCACCCCGAGGATCTTGCCCCGATACAGGACCACGGCGCAGTTGAAAAGTTTTCCCTCAAACCGAAGCGGGGCCCCGATGATCAGTACCGGTGAAAAATCCCGGCTTTCCGTTCTCAGTTTCTGCAGCCCCGTTTCTACGCCGCTGAGCAGGGCATCCTGGTGGAAGAGATCCTCGCAGGAATAAGCGGAGAGACCCAGTTCCGGAAATAGGGCCAGCCCCGCATGCATTTCCGAAGCCCGCCGGGCCAGGCCCAGGGTGCGTTCGGTATTGTATTCGGGATCGGCGACCCGGATGTAGGGAATGCAGACGGCGGTCCGGACAAAGCCGTGGGAATAGATGGA
>JBKHDE010000351.1:0-3719 GCA_046541495.1 Desulfococcaceae bacterium | reverse complement strand
CGTTAAGAATGGCAAACTGTTTGAGGCGCTTGCGCCGAGTTTTTGCCATTCAGCATCCGGGGAAATCGCGGCCCCCGAAAGACGCTCGAAGCGAAAAATCAATGAGCTGCGTTCCCGTCACGGAAGGAGTAATAACATGTTCAAACAGGCAAACAACAAACGCGGATTCACCCTGATCGAGCTGCTGATCGTTATGATCATCCTGGGTCTGCTGGCGGCCCTGGTGGCGCCCCGGATGTTCGGCAAGGTGGGCACGTCCAAACAGAAGGCGGCCCAGTCTCAGATCGCTCTTTTTGAAACCGCTCTGGGCACCTACCGCCTGGATGTGGGACGGTTCCCTACAACGGAGCAGGGCTTAAACGCCCTGCGCGTTAAGCCCGAAGGCGTGGATAACTGGGACGGGCCCTATCTGCCAAAGGAAATTCCCAACGATCCGTGGGGAAATCCCTATGAATACCGGTATCCGGGCGAGCACGGCGATTTTGATATTATTTCCTACGGCGCCGACGGCCAGCCCGGAGGCGATGACGAAGACACCGATATCGTCAACTGGAAAAATGTGGGTGGATGATCCGGCCCAGACCTCCATATGGCCGGGCTCCTGCCGAAAAGAACGGGAGGTTCCCGGCGGAGCCGGCTTTTACCTTGTTTGAGATGCTGGTGGTTCTGATTATTATGAGCCTTTCCGCCGCCTTTGTGGTTCCGCAACTGGCCGGATCATTGACGAAAATGAACGCCGGAACGGCTGCCAGTAAAATCGCCGCCTCGCTCCGCCATGCCCGAAGCAAAGCGGCGGCGGAAGGGGTGCCTTACCGTGCGGAGTTCAATGTAAACGAAAACCGGCTGACCGTGAGGCCGTATCCTCAGAACGGAGAAAACACCGGGCAAACGGTTGGAAACAGCGCCGTTTACGATCTGCCGGACGGGGTGCGACTGAAAATGCGCTCCGATGATTCCAGACCCGTTATCGGGGACCATGTGTATACCATGGTCTTTTTCCCGAGCGGCGCCAGCAGCGGTGGTCGGATTATGATTTTGGATGAAGAAGAACGGTCCTTTACTCTTTCCGCCGATTTGATTACCGGTTCGGTGAAAGTGACGGAATGATATCTTCGCATCCAAAATCCGGCAACGGTTTCACCCTGGTGGAAACCTTGACCGCCATGATGATCCTGGCGATTTCGCTCACGGTGATTCTTCAAATCTTCTCCGGAGGGCTTCGGGCAAGCCGGGTATCGGATGAATACAACCGGGCAGTTTTTCATGCACGGGAAAAGATGGAAGCGTTTCTGCTGCTGGATCGATTGAGGGATGAAACCCTGCAGGGCGATTTTTCCGACGGATATACTTGGACGGCTCGGATTGTTCGGTTGCCGAATGAAGAGAATGCCGATGAGGCCGCCGATCTGCCCGTGCATCTTTTCGGCATTGTGGTGACCGTTTACTGGAACGAGGGGGATCAGGCCAAACAGTATGAAATCGAAACCCTGCACCTGGCGGAAGGGGTTTGAAAATGAGCCGCCGCCTGAACCGCTCAATCAGACCTGCGTTTTCCTATTCCGGGTTTACGTTGTTGGAACTTCTGATCTCCCTGACCATCACGGCGGTTATCGTTACCCTCGTTTTCGGTGGATTGCGAATCGGTGTACGAGCGTGGGAAAAGGGAGGGGCGGACACTGAATTTCAGGATCGATACCGGAACGTCCTGAGCCTGCTTCGCAAGCAGCTTATTTCCGTCTATATCCCACAGTCGGAAGAGGGTTCCGAAACGAACGCCCCTTTTTTCTATTTTAACGGAACGGAGGACTCGCTGGTATTTGTCTCCCACCGCCCATTACTGTCCGGGAACTTCCGCTCGGTCGGAACCGGGCCGGTTTTGGTGAAATACCGGATCACCCGGGAATCCATGCCGGACGGCTATCGTCTGGCCATCTATGAGGAGAACAACCCCCTGCTGGGGGAAAACCCTGACTTGAATTCCGCTGTTTCGGAAGACCTTTATTATGAATTGATCGCCGGGGCGGGGGAGATACGGTTTGAGTACCTGAAGGTCGAAAAGGTGGATGCGGAAACCGGCGTACCGACTTGGTTCTGGCAGTCTTTCTGGAATTTTGATGATGAACAATCCTATCCCCGCGCGGTCCGTATCACCTTTCGACCGGATTCGGCGTCCACACCGTTATATGTGGTCATTCCGATTGAAAAAAATGCGATGTCCTGATTCTATCGGCGATGAACGGGGGATCGCGCTTTTTATCGTGTTATGGGTCCTGGTTCTGCTGTCGGTGATTGCCGGTGAATTTTCCCATGCCATGCGGACGGCGGTCAATATCACCCGAAATTTTACGGAAGAGACCCGGGCCTATTATATCGCCCGGGCCGGTGCGAATGCCGCCATTCGCAACCTGATTCGACAGGAAACCCGTCCCACCCGTCGCGTGTCCGTTGAAACCGCCGATTCCTCCGGAACCAACCAGGACTGGCGCGTGAATACCGACATTGCGCCGGTTCCGTTCGGCGGGGGATCTTTTCAGGTGCGGATTGAAAATGAAAGCGGAAAAGTCGACCTCAATGGTGCGGATGCGCCCCTGCTTCGGGTCATGCTGAATCCATTCGATCTGACGGATACGGAAAAAGACGTAATCGTGGATTCGATTCTCGACTGGCGGGATTCCGACAGCTTTCATCGCATCAATGGAGCGGAGGATGACTACTATCTGTCATTGCCGGACCCCTATGCGGCCAGAAATGGTCCCTTTCTTTCGATCGGTGAATTGCTTCTGGTTCGGGGTGTTACTCCGGATATTTTTTACGGCGGTCTGGAAAATATGGTCACAGTCCGTTCCGGTGAGGGTGGCGGCGGCCGAAGTCAGATATTTGGCGGCGGTGGAAACCGAAGGAAAGTCCGGAACCGAATCAACATCAATGCGGCCTCGCCGAAGCTTCTGGATGCACTCCCCGGCATCAGTCCGGAACAGATTCAGGCGATACATAATTTCAGGGCGAAAAAGGATCTGGAGGCCCCCGGCGAACTCCAATTCTTACTGGGTGATGAGATATATGCTGCCATTGCGCCCTATGTTATGTTCGAAAATTCATCTTATTTTACTGTTGAGGCTAGCGGATCGAGGTCGGACAGCCCCGTCCGAAGCAGCTTGCAGGTGGTGGTGGAAGTTGATCCCCGGCTCGAAAGAAAATATCGTATTGTTCAGTGGTTTGAAGGATGACTTTTACTTCGGAATGAAGGTGAATTGTTGCTTTTTCAAACCAGTATAGGTCTGGATATTCGGCCTGACCGGATCGCCGTCGTCTGTCTGAAAAAAAACCTGAAAGGGGTACGGCTGATACACCATTCCATGTTCAATCTGAAGACCGAAAATTCCTATGGCGACCGCCTGGAAGGTTTTGTCGACTGGTTTGAGGCATTCCTAAAAGAAAATCACAGCATCGGGCGCGGAATTCCGGAAATTTTTCTGGGAATCCCGAGGGAAATGGCGGTTACCAAAAAAATTCAGCTCCCGCTGGCGGCAAAAGAAAACCTTCATTCCGCAGTACGCTTCGACTTGGAAAAACATGTTCCCCTTTCCGAAGAGGAAGTCTGCTTTGATTGCCATATTCTGGAAGAAGACAGGACAGAGAATCAATTGCATATCCTGCTGGTCATCGTCAGAAAGCGGGATATTATGCTGTACCTGGAGGAGATGGGATCCCTCGGCAGA
>JBKHDE010000350.1:0-3744 GCA_046541495.1 Desulfococcaceae bacterium | reverse complement strand
AAGAAATCCATTCGGTAAACAGAGAGGAACAGGCATGATTCTGAACGTCAAATCCGGTTCGAAAACGGAACTGATCGATATCACATCCCGGGTCCGCGAGGCGGTCTCCTCCGCCGGCGTAAAGGAGGGGATCTGCATGGTCTATGTCCCCCACACCACGGCGGCCGTGACCATCAATGAGAGCGCCGATTCCAGCGTGAAACGGGATATTCTGATGGTCCTCAACGACATGGTCCCCTGGAAGGCCGACTATCGCCACGCCGAGGGGAATTCGCCGGCCCATGTCAAATCGACCCTGGTGGGAGCCTCGGAATTGGTTGCCGTGGAGGACGGCAAGCCGGTGCTGGGCACCTGGCAGGGCATTTTCTTCTGTGAATTCGACGGCCCGAGATCCAGGAAGGTTCATGTCCGTTTTCTCAAAGGGGGCGCCGATGGATGACCTGGATCGGGAGCTGCTCAACCGGGTGCAATCCGATTTTCCCATCACCTCCCGGCCCTATGCGTCCATCGCCGGGGATCTGGGCATCACCGAAGCCCGGGTGATTGACCGGCTGAAGGCGCTCAAGGGCCAGGGAATCATTCGGCGGATCGGCGGTAATTTCGTCCCCCACAAACTGGGATTCGTCAGCACCCTGTGCGCCGCCAAGGTGCCGGAGGAGAAGCTGGAATCCTTTGCGGAAACGGTCAACCGATACCCCGGGGTGACCCATAATTATACCCGAGACAACCCCTTCAATGTCTGGTTCACCTTTATCGCGCCCTCTATGGAGGAGATCGACGCCAATCTGGAAGCCATCTCCCGGGAGACCGGGGTGCGGGAAATCCTCAATCTACCGTCCACCAGGGTGTTTAAGATTCGGGCTCATTTCGATTTATAAATGAAAGACATACGCATCGCAGCGGCCGTCTTCCAATCCCGCCTTCTGGAAACGGATCACAATCTGGACCGTATGGCGGGGCTGATCCGCCGGGCCAAGGACCGGGGGGCGGCCGTGATCTGTTTTCCGGAGATGAACATCACCGGCTACACCAGCCGCCCGGAGATCGAGGCGGTGGCCGAGCCGATTCCGGGTCCCGTCAGCGATCGGTTGTGCCGAATGGCCGCGGCCGACGAAATCGTCATTCTCGCGGGCATGGCCGAGCGGGACGGCGAGGGTCGTATCTATGTGAGCCATCTGGTGGTGGCGCCTTCGGGGAAGATTTCGGTCTACCGGAAACTCCACATCGCTCCGCCGGAAAAGGGGGTCTATTCTCCGGGAGAGACGATTCCCCTGTTTGAAATCGGAGGAATCCGCTGCGGGATTCAGCTCTGCTACGACGCCCACTTTCCGGAACTTTCCACCCTCATGACCCAGCGGGGCGCCGATGTCCTCTTCATGCCCCATGCCTCCCCCCGAGGCACTCCCGAAGACAAATATCGCTCCTGGTCCCGGCATCTGCCGGCCCGGGCCTTCGACAACAGCCTCTATGTCATCGCCTGCAATCAGGCCGGGGTCAACGCCAACGGGCTGCGGTTCCCGGGCATCGCCATGGTGATCGACCCTTCCGGCAATGTGGTGGCCAAGGATTTGAGCGATCGGGAAGGCATTATTGTGGCAGATCTGTCGGCCGCGGCCCTGGACCGGGTCCGCAGCCACAAAATGCGCTTTTTCTTTCCCAATCGGCGGCCCGGTCTGTATCGACGGGAAGGCCCCCGGCGATCATCCTGAGGCCTCTTCCCGCAGCCGTTCCAGGGCCTCGTCCGGCCCCAGAACGATCAGAAGATCGCTCTCCTTGATCAGGAAATCGCCGGTGGGGATCACATTCAGCCGGTCCGGCACCAGCTCCTTGACCGCGATCACCTGAACCCCGTATTCATTGATCAGGTTGAGCTCCTTGAGGGTTTTTCCCACAAACTTCTGGGGGGGCGAGATCTGGATAATGGTGTACCCCTCGATGAGCGGCAGGTAATCGAGCAGGTGCGGGTTGTGAAGCCGTTCCCCGATCAGGAGGGCCTGATCCATTTCCGGGAAAAAGACCTCTTTGGCGCCGATCTTCTGAAGAATTCGGCCGTGGGGATCACTGATGGCCATGGCGAGCAGCCGCTTGACCCCGATATCGATCAGATTCAGGGTGGCCAGAATCGATTCGCTCAACCCGGTGCCGATGCTCACTACCACCGCGTCCATGTCCTCCAGCCCCAGTTCCTTCAGCGCGAGGATGTCGGTGGCGTCGGCGACCACCGCTTGGCTCACCCGGTCTTTGATCTCCTGAATGGGGGCCGGTTTCCGGTCGACGACCAATACCTCATGACCCTTGTCATACAGATGAACCGCCAGATAGCGGCCGAAATTGCCCATGCCGATGATTGCAAACTGTTTCATAGGTGGTTTATCCGATCATGATTTCTTCTTCCGCGTAGTGGTACCGCGAATTGATTTGCCGGCTGATGGCGATGCCGATCACCAGGGGGCCCAGCCGGCCGATGAACATTTCGGCCGTGATCACCAGCTTGCCGAAGGGGGTGAGCCCGCCGGTGACGCCGGTGGAGAGGCCCACCGTTCCGAAGGCGCTGACCGCCTCGAAAAAAAGGTCGAGAAATCCGCTTCGGCTCAAAGCCGGCGACAGGGCCCCGAGTTCACCGGCCAGCAGCAGCATCAGGGAAAAAACAATGATTCCGGTGGAGAGCATCACCACGTTGATGGCCCGCCAGACCGAGGTCATGGGAATGGTCCGGTAGAAGATTCGAGGAAACTTGTGACCCCGAAGTCGGGAGATTCCCAGCAGAAACAGGCTGCCGACGGTGGTGGTCTTGACCCCGCCCCCGCAGGAGCCGGGACAGGCCCCGATAAACATGAAGACGATCATCAAAAACAGGGCCCCACTGCTGAGATTTTCGATGGCCAGGGTGTTGAATCCGGCGGTTCGGGTGGTGACCGATTGAAAGAACGCGGCCAGAAACCGGTCGGGGATGGACAAGGGCGCCAGGGTATTGTGCCATTCCATCATCAGAAACAACAGGGTCCCCGCGCCCCAGAGAATAAGGCTGGTGGAGATCACCAGTTTGGAATGGAGACTGAGCCGGGACCAGGACCGTTTTCCGAAGGGGAACATCCGTTTCAGTTCAGAGAGCACCAGAAATCCGATGCCGCCGGCGATGATGAGAAAGCAGACGGTGAGATTGACGACCCAGTGTTCGGCGTAGCCCATGAGGCTGTCCGGAAACAGGGAAAATCCGGCATTGCAGAACGCGCTTACGGCATGAAATACCGCCAGATAGACCGCCCGTCCGGCCCCGTGATCCGGCAGGAAGCAGAAGAAGAGGATTACCGCGCCGATCAGCTCCAGGCTGCACGCCATCAGGATGACATTGCGGACGATATCCCCCGGATTCAGGTTCCGCTTTTGGGTGAAGGTGTCGTGGATGACCATGCGGCCCATGAGGCCGGTGCGGCGGCCGGCGATCATGAGAAAGAGGGTGGAGATGGTCATGATGCCGAGGCCGCCGGTCTGAATCAGCAGGAGAATCACCCCCTCGCCGAATCCGGAAAAAGCGGTGCCGGTGTCCATGACGATGAGGCCGGTGACGCAGCCGGCCGAGGTGGCGGTGAAAAGGGCGTCTATAAATCCGATGGGGGCGTCGGCCGAGGCGGCCGGCAGCATCAGCAGAAGGGTTCCGATGCCGATCAGAAGCAGGAACCCGAGAATGGGTGCCCGGCCCGGAAACCGGACCAGCCATCGGGAAACGGGAAGGGTCAGCCGTCG
>JBKHDE010000349.1:0-3861 GCA_046541495.1 Desulfococcaceae bacterium | reverse complement strand
TTATTCATCGGCAGCAGGGGAGGGTGGGATCTTTTTTGCCAGGACCATCTGCCGCAGTTTTTCCTTGTAGGCTGTTATCCGCTCCAGGAGCGCACGGTCGGGCTCTGCGCCGCCCGAGGCCAGAATCTGCGCCGCCAATAGACCCGCGTTGAAGGCCGCGCCGATGGCGACGCCGGCCACCGGTACCCCCTTGGGCATCTGGACGATGGACACCAGCGCATCCATACCCTGGAGATGACCGATCGGCACCGGTACCCCGATCACCGGCAGGGGCGTATGAGCGGCCACCATGCCGGGAAGGTGGGCCGCCCCGCCGGCCCCTGCGATGATGACCGCGATTCCCCGATCGGCCGCGCCGGCGGCGAATTCCGCCATCTCCACCGGGGTGCGGTGGGCCGAAACCACCGACATTTCATAGCTCACGCCAAGCTCGTTCAGCGCCTCCGCGGCGCCTTTCATCACCGGCAAGTCCGAATCGGACCCCATGATAATGGCCACCCGGGCCTGCTGCGTTGTCATCGCCGCACCTCCTTGATTGTTGCTTCCTGCAGATTGTCCCAGAATCGATCTTCATAGGCCGCCATCGCCTGCAGCAGGTCGGTGGCCGCTTCAAACGAGGGTGCGCGACCACTCAGATGTCCCATTTTGCGCCCGGGGGAGACGAGTTGCTTTCCGTACCATTCCAGCGAAGTACCGGCAGGCGGCGCCTCGGCGGGGGCGGTACATGGGGTGCCCGGCCGGATGTCCCACGGCCCCAGAAAATTCCGCATTACCCCGATCCCTTGAAGTGCCGGCTGTGACAAGGGGATGCCGGCCACCGCCTGCACGTGCAGATCGAACTGACTCGGTTCCGGGTCGAAAAGGGTGTAGTGGCCGCTGTTGTGAACCCGCGGGGCCATTTCATTGACCAGCAGGCGACCGTCTCGCTCCAGAAAGAACTCCACCGCGAAGGTGCCGGCGAGGTCGAGTTCTTCGGCGATCTTACGCATGATCGCTCGGGCCTGCCGCTCCAGGTCGAGGTCGTAACCGCCGGCCTCGGCCGGCCCGACCACCTCCCGGCACACCCCCCGCTCCTGGCGGCTGATCACGAGAGGAAAATAGACCTGATCGCCGTCGGCCGCCCGCGTGGAGACCATGGCCAGCTCGCAGTCGAAGTCCACCCTGCGTTCGGCGTAGATGGTCGCCCCCCGGTCTTCGCCGCGCCGGCAGAAATCGGCGATCTCTTTGGGATTCACTTTCTGCCCGGGTGTGACCGCCAGGTTGCCGCGGCCGTCATAGCCGAAGCGCGACCATTTGAGGACGAATCCCTCGGGAAAGCGCTTCCGCACCTGCGTGAGATCGCGGGGCAAAGACGCCGAATGCAGCGGACAATACTCGGGCATGGCGATATCCAGGCGCCGGAACAGGCGCCGCTGAGCCAGTTTGTCCTGGGCCGCCGCGATGCTTTCGACCCCGGGCCGAAGCTGCACCGACGGATGTCGGTCCAGCACTTCGCCCAACAGGCCCAGGTCCAGAAACTCATTCTCTATGGTGAGCACACCGGCGCGCGCGGCCACCTTCGACAGGGCCGCCGGTTCTTCCAAACCGCCGAAAATGAACTCCGCCCCGTCGATGGCGGCGGGATCCGCGGCGCTGCCTACCAAAATCACCGGTTGCAGTCCCTGCCGCAGGGCCGCTTCGGCGAGCATCTTCGCCAGCTGGCCGCCGCCCAGGATGCCCAGGCGGCGATCCGGGACGGCGTCCGGTTCGGGTTTGTCTCCGGCATGATTTCTGTCTCTCATTTCATTACCTCGGTATCATGGTGAATCAGAAAATGAAGCACTGCGTCAGGAGATTTTTCTGCGCTTCCTCGACGCAAAAATGAATATCTATTTGTTTTCACGAGAAATTCTCACTTTGGCATAAAAAAAGGCCGCTGCTCGTCTGAATAAAAACGAACAGCGGCCTTATATTTATCTCGCACCCCTCCAGCGTACTGAAGGGGGTCGTTTTAACGCTAAGGTCTTATGGGTCTGTCTTCCCGATCCCCCAAAAAAAACGGTGAACTTCCATAAACCCTCTTTTTCGGCAGATCAGCCAACAAATATAATTTGGGATTGCCGGGTTTGTCAAGCATAAATTGGGGAATGTTCGGGAACAAGAAGGACCCGGAATATACCGGGATTTTACTTGGTAATTCGTTTAATGGATTGCGGGTGGTGACCTCAGAGAAAAGATGATCACCCTTTCGCCCGTGACCGTACTGATGTCTGTATGCAGGGTCTTCATTTTCACCCCGAGGATTTTCTCCACCGCCTCTTCAAGCAGGGGTCGACCCTGCTCCAGCAGGGTGATCCGAATGCGTTTGACCAATTCTCGTCCGTCTTTACTGTCGGGCGCGGCAGCCAGCTTTAATTCGGCCTGTGTGAGAACGTTCCGAAGCCTTACCAGCACCATATCTTCGATAATGTATGCTTTGGTTTCGAGAGGTCCTCGACCCATATACTCTTTTTCAAACTTTATAACGGCTTCGCAGATTTCAGCTTCCAGCTGTCCTTTGGTCTTCTTCTTCACTTTGACTCCCTGCGCCTGAACACCCATGGATGATTTCCCGATCAGAGTACGGTTCCTTCCCATTCGTGTCAATCGATTTTTGGGAGTACCTATTTCAAGAACACCCGAGGACCGGCGCAATGCCGAATGACGTCCGAAAACGATATTCAACCAAGGGTTGGACGAAACGATGATCAAAGCCGAATTTGCCCCTGACGAGAAAATTTGCAGGGCCGCTTTTTTTTCAGTCCATTGCGGGCAGCGAGATGGTCAGGGTGGTGCCGGCGTTTTTTCTGGAATTCAGCATAAACATCCCGTCAAACAGTTCCACCCATTCCTGTATTCTCATCAGACCCTTTCTCATGCCGGTGTCTTCCTGAAGGAGAGGCTTTTCCATATCGAACCCGCGGCCGTTATCCGATACGGTGAGGATGAGATATTTATCCTTTTTTTCCATTCGGACCCGAACCCGGTCCGCTTCGCTGTGGCGGCGCACATTGCGCAAGGCTTCTTCCAGAACCGGAAATAAAACGATCTTCAGCAGATTGGGTATATCCGACTCCGGTATCTCCAGGTGATAGGCCGCATCCATGTCGGGGATCAGTTCCCTGAATTTGTCAAGATAGCGTTCGATGGTGATAAACGGTTCCAGATCAAATTCGGTTTCCATCAAGGGGCTGTCCGGTTGGGGCTTTGCCGACAACCCGTTTTGCGGATTTTTCTTCATATGTATTTCCGTTTCCAGGATGTGTTCATCCCAGTATCGCTCAATGTCGGACAGCCGGGTACCCATGCACGCATTCAAATCCCGGGACAGGGATCTCCATTCATTCTCCACCATTTCGAGTGATTTCATCATCGTATTCATCTCCCCAAGGTCTTTTTTGGATATCGCCGTGGCAGGTTGCATTCCTCATCTGTGAAATGATGGTTACATATTTCGTGCCACTTATTTAAATTTAAGTAATTGCAATTGCTTATACTCCAAGCGTGATGCAAAGCTACAAAAAATGAAGATCGGAACCGAAGATTTTTGGAGGAAAACGGTTGAATTCAAACGGTAAGAAAAGGGCGGTTTCGTCGCTGTTTGGAACAGCAAAATTTTGAGTAGGGTCGATTAAAAAGATTCCACAGCGCGGTAAACGGCGGGCGTATAGGACGGCGGCAGGTTGTTACCGGTATGGTTGGAATGAATCGAAAGCGTCATTCCCGCCCGAGCGGAAAGGGAGACAAAAGCCGCCCTTTCCGCTTCGGGAGGGTTTTTTTAAAGGGGAGAGATGAACTCCGGTTTATCCCCAGGACCAGTCCTGAATGTTCCAGGTGATGTCG
>JBKHDE010000348.1:0-3866 GCA_046541495.1 Desulfococcaceae bacterium | reverse complement strand
ACCGGCCACCACCTTGGGTCCGCCGCCGTGCATCTTGAGGGCGCGGATGGTGGAGGTGAGTACGGAAACATGAGGCTTCAGGCCGGAGAAGCGGCATTTCACGTTCCAGAACTTTTCGAACCCGATGTCGGCGGCGAAGCCGGACTCGGTGACGTGGTAGTCGAACAGTTTCAGGCCGACCCGGTCGGCGATGATGGAAGACTGGCCCACGGCGATGTTGGCGAACGGCCCGGCGTGAACCATACAGGGGTTGTATTCGGCGGTGCACATCAGGGTGGGGTTGATGGTATTCCGCATAAAAGCGGTCATGGCGTTGCCGACCTCCAGGTCCCCGCAGGTGACCGGTTTGCCGCTCTTGTCGAAGGCCACGGTGATGTTGTTGATCCGTTCCTTCAGGTCGGCCAGGTCGGTGGCCACGGCCAGGATGGCCATCAGCTCGGAACCCACGGCGATGCCGAACCGGGACTGCATGGTGTAGCCGTCGAAACGGCCGCCGAGACCGATGACGATGTTCCGCAGGGCCTGGGCGCAGAAATCGATGATCCAGCCCATTTCCACCCGGGTGGGGTCGATGTCGAGCCGGCGCATCTTGGTCAGCCGGGCCAGCTGTTCGTCGTTGTAGTTTCGCTCGTGCTGCATCCGTGCGGTCAGCGCCACCATGGCCAGGTTGTGGGCATTCATGATGTCGTTGATGTCGCCGGTGAGACCCAGAGAGAACTCGGTCATGGGGATCAGCAGGGAGTTTCCGCCGCCGGCCGCGGTGCCTTTGACGTTCATGGTGGGGCCGCCGGAGGGCTGGCGAAGGGCGCCGCCGACATTGACGCCGCGTTTGCCGAGGCCTTCCATCAGGCCGCAGGAAGTGGTGCTTTTACCTTCTCCCAGGGGGGTCGGGGTGATGGCGGTCACTTCGATGTATTTTCCGTCGGGGCGATCTTTCAGACGATCAATGATCTTGAGAAAATCCAGCTTGGCCAACCGACCCATGGGCAGCATTTCATCGGCCTGAAGACCGAGTTTTTCGCGCCATTCATCCGGAGTCGGCATGTTTTTTTCGGCTTCTTCGGAAATCTGCCAGTCTGCCATGTTTACAGCATCATACGCCATTGATCCACTCTCCTTTTTTAAGTTGATGATTAACACATACCCAATAGAATCCGCCGTTCAGAGCGAATCCTTGCAAAAGCGAAACCCGTTTCAGTTTCAAAAACCCCCTTTCAACCGACAAAAGGCATTTAGAAAATCGATTCCCTCTTCAAAACCTTAATTTAATTAGCCCTCCCTTTATCAGATGAAACCGAATTTGGCAAGTGGTATGTAAGATTATGCGCGACCCCCAAAACCCGTAAAATCCCTGATGAGACGAAAGAATACCCGACCCAACTTCTAGTTTTTTCTGTTGGAGTGAATTGAAAATAGGGAGGAATTCGAAACAGAGGCCGGGGATTTGGAAAGGAGGGTTTTACCTACAGATATTTTCAATGGATAAAATCCGACCGATGATTAATTTAAATTTGCCTTTTTAGTGGATCGAATCCAATATTAAGAAATTTTATATCTGTTTTTTTAAAGGCCGCCCGACTGATTCGGGGCTCATGACATCGAATTCAAGGAGATTATGTTGAATAAGTTGACACAGTTCTTTCGACAGCCGACCCTGACGAGCTTGGCCCGCACCTGCGGGTGAGCCGCCAAACTCAGTCCGGTCGGACTGGAGAGCCTTCTATCCGCTCTCGGCAAAACCGACAACCCGAACGTTCTGGTGGGATTCGACACCAGCGACGATGCCGGGGTGTACCGCATCAGCGATACACAGGCCATCGTCAATACCGCCGATTTCATCACCCCGCCGGTGGATGATCCCCACCGGTTCGGGCAGGTAGCGGCGGCCAATGCCTTGAGCGACATTTATGCCATGGGGGCCCGACCCCTGACCTGCCTCAGCCTGGTGGGATTTCCTTCCAAAAAACTAGGGCCGGATGTTCTTCAGGAGATCATCGCCGGCGCCATGACCAAGATCACCGAAGCCGGGGCGGTCCTGATCGGGGGCCACACCACCGAAGACGAGGAGCCCAAATTCGGTCTGGCGGTGACCGGCATGGTTCACCCGGATCGCATCTGGCGCAATTCCGGTGCACGCCCGGGGGATCGGCTGATACTCACCAAACCGATCGGGAGCGGGGTGCTGTTTAATGCCAACCTGAAGAATTGGGTGTCCCAAAAAGCGCTACAATCCTGTCTGGAGGTGATCACCACCCTCAACAGAACCGCGGCCGAGGTGATGGCCGCCTATGAGATTCACGGCGCCACCGATGTCACCGGGTTCGGCCTGGCCGGCCACGGGCTGGAAATGGCCAGGGGCGCAGAAGTAACCTTGGAAATCGAACTGGCGGCGGTGCCGGTGATGGATGAGGCCCTGGCGGTGTATGAAAGAGGCATGAGCACCGGCATGAACCGGGCCAATCACCAGATGGTGGAAAAAGACCTCCGATTTACAGGAGATTTTTCCGCGCCGCAAAGGGAATTGGTGGTGGATCCCCAGACCAGCGGGGGGCTGTTGGTGTCGGTGCGCGAGGATCAGGCGGAAGACCTGCTGGCGGACCTGCACCGGCACGGGGTGTCGGCGGCGCGGCTGATCGGCCGGGTCAAGCCGAAAGGGGAAAAACACCTGGTTTTCCGCTGATGCGATACCGCCGCCGTCATCTATATTACAAGGTTTCCAGCACCTCCGATACTTCCGGCGCTTTTTGAACCCGGTTCAGTCGGTAATAAAATCCCTTTCGCTCCATCAGTTGGAAATGGGTGCCCGATTCGATAATCCGCCCCTGGTGGAGCACGATGATCTTGTCGGCATGGCGGGCGGTGGAAAGCCGATGGGCCACCAGGATGGCGGTCCGATTTCGCATCAGATTCGCCAGGGCCTGCTGGATTTTGATCTCGGTTTCGGAGTCGATGTAGGAGGTGGCCTCATCCAGGATGATCAGTTCGGGATTTCTGGCAAAAGCCCGGGCGATGGAAATCAGCTGCCGCTCGCCGCTGGACAGGGACGCCCCGGCCTCCGACAGCGGGGTATCCAGTCCTGCGGGCAACCGGTCCACAATGGCGCGGGAGTTGGATTCTTCCAGGATTCGGGTCAGGTCCGCATCCGTCAGGTGGCCGTCCCCCAGCACGATGTTGCTGCGAATGCTTTCCGAGAAAAGAAACGGGTCCTGAGAAACCAGGGCCATTCTGGACCGCAGATCCCGCGCCCGCCACTCTCGAATATCCCGATCGTTGATGCGCACGATGCCGGCGGTGGGATCATAAAACCGGGCGATTAGATTGGTCAGGGAGGTCTTTCCCGATCCGGTGGGGCCCACAATGGCCATTGTTTCACCGGCCTCCACCCGCAGGGAAACCCCTCTGAGAACCGGTTCATGGGGGATGTAACTGAGGCACACATTTTCAAGTTCGATGGACTCGATTCGATCGGGAGCGGGCGGCGCCTTTTCGGGGGCCGGTTCGGAAAGCCGGTCTTCCGTATCCAGGAGCAGGAAGATTCGTTCGGCCGACGACATGGCGTTCTGGAGCACATTGTATTTTTCCGCGATGTCGCGAATGGGCCGGAAGAACATCCGCATGTAGGAGATGAAGGCGACCAGCACCCCGATGGTGATCCGCTCCGAGAGTACCCCGGCCCCTCCGAAATAGATCACCAGGGCCAGCGCCGCCGAACTCAGGATTTCGATCAGCGGCATGAATACCGCGAAGATCCGCACCTGTTCCATTCCGGCGTCATAGAACTCGTGATTCAATGTCCGGAACCGTTCAAAATTTTGCTTTTCCAGACGAAACAGCTGAATCACCCGCATGCCCGCAATGGTTTCCGA
>JBKHDE010000347.1:0-3890 GCA_046541495.1 Desulfococcaceae bacterium | reverse complement strand
AAACGAAAAACGATTCAGGCTGTTGTTCATGAATGCTCCCATGCCCTACCAGTCTCTGGACGAATACGGCAATTTTCTGGAAGTGAATGAAGCTTTTATCGAGGTGCTCGGTTACTCCCGCGAAGAACTGATCGGCCGCAACTTCGGAGACCTTCTGGATCCCGAATGGGTGGATCACTTCAAAGAAAATTTCCCCCGGTTTAAAGCCGTCGGAGAAATCCTCGGGGTTGAATTCAAGATGGTTAAAAAGAACGGGGACACCATCCTGGTATTCTTCAACGGCAGGATTCAAAAGGATGACCAGGGCCGTTTTCAGCGGACGCATTGTATCTTGCAGGATATCACCGCCCACAAGCAAGCCGAGGCGGCACTGCGTCGGGAACAGGCGATTGCGGAAACCGAACGGAATCGGCTCAAGGCGGTTCTGGAAGTCTTGCCGGTACCGGTGTTTATCGCCGATGCGGACGGCAGGATGGTTTCCACCAATATTAAAGCCGATGAAACCTGGGGGGAAGCACCGCTGTCCGAGCAGCCCGCCCAATATGGGGAGGATTACAAGGCATGGTGGCCCGCCACCGGAAAACGGGTCCAGGCCCATGAGTGGGGTATGGCACGCGCGATTTCGAAGGGGGAGCGGTGTATTGCGGAGGAGATGGAGATCGAAACCCGGGATGGACGGCGCAAAACCATCCTCAACTACGCCCTGCCGATTCGGGATGAAACAGGGCGAATCAACGGCGGAGTGGCGGTCAACGTCGATATTACCGATCGAAAGCAGGTTGAGGAAGAGCTGAAGCGGTTGAATGAATCCTTGGAACAGCAGGTGTGGGAGCGCACCGCTTTGGCCGAGGCCCGCGCCAAACAGCTTCAGGCCTTGTCGGTTGAACTGATCGAGGCCGAGGAGCGGGAGCGGCGGCGGTTTTCCGAACTGCTGCATGAGGACCTTCAACAGGATCTGGCCTCCGCCCGGTTTCAGGTACAGGCGGCAAATCAAAGCCTGCCTTCCCCCCTGCCCGTATTGACAGAAATAGAACAGCTGCTGGCGGAGACCATCGGCAAGTCGCGCAGCCTGTCGCACGAGTTGAGCCCCGCGATCCTCACTCATTCCGGTTTGAAGGACGCCCTGGAATGGCTGATCCGGCATATGGAAGAGCAGTTCGAACTTCGGATCGATCTGAAATCGGAAGCGACACAGGCGATTGAAAGCGAGGCGGTCAAAATATTGCTTTTCCGCGCCGTTCAGGAGCTTCTGTTCAACACCTTCAAGCATGCCGGGGTGAAAACCGCCCGAGTGATCCTTTCCGAGTTCGACGGCTGCATCGTCGTTACGGTCAGCGACCCGGGCAACGGTTTTGATCCCGAACTTTTGCACTCCGATACGGTAAAAGGCGGCCTGGGTTTGGTCAGCCTGCGCGAACGGATCCACTATATCGGAGGGACCATGGAAATCGAAAGCGCCCCCGGTCAGGGCAGCCGGTTTACACTGGCAGTTCCGGTCGATCTGAAAAAAGCCGATGAATCTGATTGTGATGAACCGACAGCGGAAGCCCAGGGTTCGACCCCGGCGGAGCATACGGAATCAGCCGAAAGCAAGATTCTCCGGGTGCTCTTCGCCGATGACCACCAAGTGATGCGGCAAGGGCTGATCAGTTTGGTGACCGATCAACCGGGCATTCGGTTGGCCGGAGAGGCGGAAAACGGATTACAGGCACTTGAACTGACCCGACAGCTTCAGCCGGATGTGGTGGTGATGGACATTAACATGCCGAAGATGAACGGGATTGAGGCCACCCGCCGGATTAAGACCGAAATGCCCGAAGTGCGAGTCATCGGGTTGTCGATGTATGAGGATAAAGCCGTCGCTGTCGCCATAGAACAGGCGGGAGCGGAAGCGTTTGTAAACAAAACCGCCTCCCCGGACGAACTGCTGAAAGCGATCTACGGGATTTCCGTCAAACCGCAATCAGGGGACGAGACCCGCTGATTCCGTCGAGCGACATAATAACGACCTTTGTTTTCGAGCGGATCGATGTTGTATTCTTCCCCTGTTTGACCGTCCATTTCCTCTTCGATTATGATTCGGGCCGTTCCGGTGCTCATGCCGTCGAACAGTTTCTGAACAGAAAGGCGGTCTTCCTGGGCCAGCGCCTCGGTTTCGGAATGATCACCACCGCCGTGGTATTGTCCCAGGTTCCATCCCGCACAGCCGCCTCAACCAATTGACCGGCTATCTGCAATGCACTCTGTTGAATCGTATTCATAAGCAAGCGGCTGGAAATTCATGGGTCGACACGGAACCGGCGGACAGCTTGAAACCCGGGTGGACCACCCGATTGACAGCCGCACGGGCATCCAGGTATGAAGCAGGCATTTCTACAGCCACCAAATCCCCTGTTTCCGCACCGACCGGATTGGACGCCTCCCATTCCTTCAATTCGGCACCGGCCAGACAACTCCGACACGCCGGACCGCTTTGACCGCAGTCGTCACAAACGTTCTTTCGATTCGCGATGATTCGCACTCGACCGCCTCTTTCTTTCTCAATAACGACACCCATGTACGCTGCCATCGTCTATTTTCCTTTCTTTCCATTGATTGCAGAGACTCACCTATTTCTTTTCCATTTCATTTCTGTATAAAGAAAAGCAAACTTAGTGCCAAAGGAATAAGCTATTTAGATAGTAGGGGAAAATTCTAAAATACGCCTCTCCGCCGTCGATGCGGACAGGGCAGCGGCGAATGCTGCGAATTTTTTCGCTCCCTTTTCACAGGGATTCTGGGCAGGGTGCCGAAGCGCATCACGGATCCGTTTCAACGCTTTTTCCTATTCAACCATTATCAGAAAAAGGATAAAGATCATTGCGATCAGGATCACCATGAGAATATGCGGCCCGCCGAAAGAAAACAGCACATCATCCGCCAGGCCGGGCCAGCGAAGCCACCACGGCCGGTATTGGGGAAGCACCCGGACATCGGGTTCGATTACCTGTGCCGCCCGCCGGCCGCTTTCCACCGCGCCCTCTATGGACCAGACATCCGCTTCGGTTCGGGTATGCGCCCCGGCCAGGACCAGATTGGGCACCGGGGTCGCCTGGGTCGGCTGATACCGCTGGGTATTCGTCGTCGTCACCCATTTGGGCTGACGCGGTTGGATCCCGTCCGGAGAAAACCGCCACTCATGCCACGCCTCGATCCGCAATATCGGAAAGGTTTCCAGCCCCCGCCCGCCGTTGGCTTTCTTGATAAAGGCATTCAGGGCTTCACAGGCAAACAGCTGCGTCCTGACCTCTTCGATAAACTGCGTCTTGGTGCAGGAAACGATCGGAAGGCCGTAAACCCGGCCCGGAACGGTGGCCACGCAGGCCGTTCCGGTCCACAATGACCGGACACCGGCGCCGAGATTCACATCCGGCGCCCACACCTCCTCAACCGGACAAATCGTCAGATTAAATTCGGAATCGGCAATGATGAACACGGCACGCTTGCGCGGCCAGACGATCTTTTCCGAAAAGGCGATTCGGAAGGAGACCTGGGTATGGGGCCCGTCCTGAACCAGCGGTCCGAACAGGCGCAGCTGGTCTTTTCGTGCCAGCGCGGGGGTCTTTTTGAGAATATCGGCCGCCGAAAAAGGATTCGTCGCCAGAACAAATGCATCCGCCTTCACCTCATCGCCGGAGGCCACATGCGCCCGGGTAATTTTTTCACCATCATAATCGAGCTGTATCAAAGGCTGTTCCCAGAAGAAGCGAACCCCTTTCTGTTTCAGGTATGCCACCCATCGGTCGAACCAGAACTCATTGCTCGGCCCCCTCAGCACCAGCCACCCGTCGCCCTGTTTGTGCCGCCAGGCGGGGCCCTCCGCATCGGCTTTGTGAAAATGGGAAGGCTTG
>JBKHDE010000346.1:0-3978 GCA_046541495.1 Desulfococcaceae bacterium | reverse complement strand
TCGATCCCGATCGGACCGGGCGCGGCCACACCGGCCACATAGGCCGGTTTATGGGTCAAAGACCAATGGACGCCGTCCAGAGCCAGCGGCGCGCCGTTTCCATCTTTGGGAAAGGAGGTGAGCCGAAATCCGGCCCGTGCGGCCGATTCCGAAACCGCCCGCCGCGCATACCGGCTCAGGAATCGGACCCGCTCCCGAACCGGCAATTCAAGGTATTCGGGGGGGACTTTGAGAATGACCGGATGGATTTCACATTCAGGACTGCGGCGCATCGGGCGCTTTGAGAATCATGCGGCAGTCGGCCACCGTGGCCCCCTTTCCTTTTTCATGGACCAGGAGCGGGTTGATGTCGAGTTCCTCGATTTCAGGATGGTTGATGACCATATCCGAGAGGCTGACCAGGAGTTTTTCGATATCCTGAATGTCGGAGGGCGGATTCCCCCGAAACCCCTTGAGCAGCTTGTGGGCCTTGATTTTTTGCACCATCCGGCGGGCCTCGTTGCGGCCGATGGGGGCCAGACGAAAGGCCACATCCTTGAAGACCTCCACGAAGATGCCGCCGAAACCGAACATCAGCAGGGGGCCGAAAACGGGATAGCGGTTCGCCCCCAGAATCACCTCGGTGCCTTTGGGCGCCATCTGCTGCACCAGCACCCCCTCGATCTCGGCGTCCGGGCTGTAATTCTTGGCCCCGGCGATGATCTGATCATAGGCGGTGCGGACCCCATCCGCATCCTTCAGGCCCACCTTGACCCCGCCGGCGTCGGATTTGTGAAGAATCTGGGGCGAGACGATCTTCATCACCACCGGAAACCCCATTTTTTCAGCCAGAGCAACGGCTTCGTCTCCGGAGGCGGCCAGTTCCGTGGGCAGAACGTGGAACCCGTAGCACTTGAGCAGGCCCAGCCCGTCCATCTCCCCCAGGCGGGTTCGCCCCTGCTCCAGACATTGGCGGACAATCTCATTAGCGGTTTCCACATCGTGCTTGAGCCGGAACTGGGCCAGCATCTGACGGTTCATCCACTGGGCATAGCGATAGAGGGCGCCGTAGGCCTTGGCGGCGTTTTCGGGAAACCGGAATACCGGGACCCCGCTCTCCTGAAGGTGTTTGACCCCGAGGGAGACATCCACGATGCCCATAAAGCAGCAGAGGATCGGCTTGTGCGTGCGCCGAGCGATCTTGACGATGGCCTCGGCGGTGCCCAGGGCGTTGGTCATCGACTGGGGGGTGAGAATGACCAGGGCGCCGTCCACCCCTTGGTCCCGAATCACCGCGGCCAGGGCGTTTTCATAGCGCTCCTGGGAGGCGTCCCCGATCACGTCCACCGGGTTGTGCAGGTTGGCCGCCGCCGGCAGATGGCTGGCCAGGGCCTCCACCGTTTCTTCTCCGAATTGAGCCAATTCCAACCCCGAGGTGATGGTCATGTCGGTGGCCACAATGCCCGGGCCGCCGGCGTTGGTGACGATGGCCACCCGGTTGCCGTCTGGAATCTTTCGGCGGAACTTCCCCAGGGTGGACTCGTTTTTGTAGGCGAATGTGCTGGCGTAATCGAAGAGATCATTTATGGACTCGACCCGAATGATCCCCGACTGCTCAAAGATGGAATCATAGACCGCTTCGGAACCGGCCAGGGATCCGGTGTGGGAGGCGGCCGCCTTGGCGCCGGCGCCGGTCCGGCCCGATTTGATTACCAGAATGGGAGTGGGTCGGTCTCCGGAGGTGATCCGCTTGACCTCTTCGATGAATTCGGGGCCCCGGCGAAGCTCCTCCAGGTAGATCATGATGACCTCGGTATCCATGTCCCGGTGAAAATACCGAAGCAGGTCGAGTTCATCCACATCGGCCTTGTTTCCGATGGAGATGAACTTGGAAAACCCGAAATCCCGGTCCGCCGCAAAGTCGAGCACGGCGGTGCAGAGGGCGCCGCTCTGGGAAATAAAGGAGATGTTCCCGGGTTTGGGCATGCGCCCGGAAAAGCTGGCGTTCAACCCGACCGCGGGCAGCGGATTGATGACCCCGAGGCAGTTGGGCCCCACCAGCCGAATGTCGGCCTCCCGGCACATGGCCACGATGCGGTCCTCCATCTCCCGGCCTTCCGGACCTACCTCGCGAAATCCGGCCGAGACGATCACCATCCCCTTGATCTCTTTTTCGATGGCGTCTTCCACCGCCTGAAGGGCCAGCTTGGGCGGCAGGATCAGAATGGCCAGATCCAGTGCGTCGGGAATGTCCTTGATGGTGGGATAGGCCCGCACGCTCAGGACCGACCGGGCCGAGGGGTTCACCGGATAGAGGGTGCCCCGGTAATTGCCTTTGAGGATATTGGCGAATATGTCATGCCCCACCTTGCCGGGGGTGGTGGAAGCCCCGACCACGGCCACCGATTTCGGGGAAAAAATGGCATCCAGCTTATCGTACATTTCACTTCCTTTCTTCATTTTTCAGACGAAGGGCTTCCGCATAGACCTCGTTTTTGGAAATCCCGTATTTTTTCGCGATTCGTTTCGACAATTCCGATATTCTGCTTCCGGACGATTTTAAGGCATCAGCGATTTCCTCCCGCACCTCATGTATGTCCGTTTCATCGGATTCTTCCGCACCCGATATCAGCAGGGTGCATTCCCCCTTCACCTGGGGACGATTCTCCAACTCTCTTTGAATATCCGACAGCGGTCCCCGAATAAACTCCTCATAGGTTTTGGTCATCTCCCGGCCCAAAACCGCCTGCCGGTCACCCAAAAGCGCGATCAGTTCATCGATAAATGCAGCAATCCGCTTCGGCGACTCATAAAAGATAAGGGTATAGGGGGATGCTTTCAAGCCTTCCAGCAGGGCCTGCCGGCGGCCCGGCTTTTTCGGCGGAAATCCGATGAAAGTAAAGGCATCGGTGGGAAGTCCGGAGGCGCTCAGAGCGGTAATCGCAGCCGACGGTCCCGGAATCGGCACGATTCGAATCCCCTTTTCCGCCGCCGCGCGAATCAGCCGGAATCCGGGATCGGAAACCGACGGGGTGCCCGCATCCGAGACCACGGCCACCGCTTCTCCCGCTTCAAGCCGGGCGATCAGGTCTGCGGTCCGCTCCGTCTCGTTGTGTTCGTGAAAGGAAACCAGCTTGGCCTGAATGGAGTGGTGGGACAGCAGACGGGCGGTGTGGCGGGTATCCTCGGCCGCCACCAGATCCACCTCCTTCAGGGTGCGAAGCGCCCGAAGGGTGATGTCGTCGAGGTGGCCGATGGGGGTGGCGATGATGTAGAGGGTGCCCATTTTGTGAATGGCTCGGCAATTCTACTCTTTATCAGAGGTCGTAATTTCCAGTTGAGATAACGTAAATTTTTGCACTTGAATTTGTGCATTGCACAATAAAATGCCGGCAATGTCAATCGAATTCTCTTTCACCAGCTTTTGGAACGAGTATAATCCGATTACCTTGCGAAAGATCGGATAGTGGTGTAGATTGTTCCAACATACAGGGGGCCGTTTCGGGTTTTGGAATCCATCGATTTGAAAACAGATCGCCATAAAGCCGGTTTCACCGATGACCGTCGCCGGAAAAGGAACTTGACTCGAAATGATAGAGGAATTCCTGGAGAAAGCAAAGGATTATTCCCACCAGAACGTGAATAAAAAGACCGCCCGGCGGCAAATTGTCAGAGCTGGCGAAATTGTCGCTTCGGTGGAAAAGGTGCTGAATAAATGGTAAATTTTAAACAAGAAGAACTGATTCGGCAACTAATGGCCCAGATCAGGGAAGAGTAAACGATCCTCATCATGAATGGCTACATACGGCGCAGGCGATATGGATAATTTCAAAAAAGCGGCAAAGTGAATTTCACCGATACGCCAACTCAAAAGCGTTTTTAATCAATTCGATCTGGGGCGGGTTCTTCAGGGAGAGGATGGCCAGCACATCGAAACGGGCTCGGACGTTCATCTGTTTGGTGGATTTGAGATAGGTCAGGGCGGCCATGGAGATTTTT
>JBKHDE010000345.1:0-3983 GCA_046541495.1 Desulfococcaceae bacterium | reverse complement strand
ACGTGTCCATGAACCACATGGGCCACCCCATCGCCAGCAACCTGCGGGACTGCTATCTCAACCTGGTCAAGCTGGGCAAGCAGAACGAGATTCCCCTGCTGGCCGGCGGGGGTGCGGGCAAAAACGGCAATCTCGCCGCCAACGCCGCGGCCCTGATCATGCTGGGGGCCAGCGGCGTGGTGACCGGCAAGTATGTCATGCAGGCGGCGGCCGGCTGCCTCGGCTCCGAGGGGGACCGGTGCAACATCTGCAACATCGGTCTCTGCCCCAAGGGGATCACCTCCCAGGATCCCCGGCTTTACCGGCGCCTGGACGTGGAGGATGTGGCTCAGCGGGTGGTCGATTTTTATCTCAGCTTCGACACCGAATTGAGAAAAATCATCGCGCCCCTGGGCCGGTCCACCTCTTTGCCCATCGGCATGTCCGATGCCCTCGGGATCAATGATTATCATATAGCCGAACGCTTGCAGATCAAATATGTGGTGTAGCCCGGCGATTTATTTGGAGACCGATACAGAATGAACAAAGACCAGTATTTCAGAATCAAAGGCAAGAAAGACGGTGTGCGGGTCCGATCCCGCATCCTGGAAGAAGAGATCCAGGAGGCGGTGGCCGGCGGGCACCGGTACCTTGAAATCGCCGCCTTCGGCCAGCACGGCATCGGCGGGCGGCTGTGGAAGGCCGATGCCGATACCGTCCATGTCCGGATTACCGGCTCCCCCGGTCAACGGGTGGGCTCCATGGGGTTTCCCAACACCTTTATCGAGGTGAACGGCCCCACCTCCGACGACGTGGGCTGGCTCAACGGCGGGGCCCAGATCGTGGTCCACGGCAACGCCTCCAACGGGGCCTGCAACGCCATGGCCCAGGGCAAGGTCCTGGTGGCCGGCAACATCGGGGCCCGGGGCATGACCATGACCAAGCACAACCCCCGGTTCGACCCGCCGGAACTCTGGGTGCTCGGCTCGGCCGGGGATTACTTCGGCGAATTCATGGCCGGCGGCACCGCCGTGATCTGCGGGTTCAATCCCCAGACCCCGGACAATATTCTGGGCTATCGCCCCCTGGTGGGAATGGTCGGGGGCAGGGTCTTCTTTCGAGGGCCCCACAAAGGCTACAGCCAGGTGGACGCCAAACAGATCCCCATTCCGGACCCGGACTGGAAGTGGCTGAAACAGAACCTCAAAATTTTTCTGGAAAAGATCGACAGGAATGAGCTGCTGGAGGAGCTGAGCGATCGGGACCAGTGGCAGATGCTCACCGCCCGCACTCCCCATGAACGGATGAGCAAAACCATGCGGTCCATGGCCTCCTACCGGGCCGAGGCCTGGGACAAGGAGCTGGGCCAGGGCGGCCTCATCGGCGATTTGACCAACATGGACCGGGGGCCGATTCCGTTGATCACCACCGGAAAGCTGCGCCGGTATGTGCCGGTCTGGGAAAACCAGGTCTATGCGGCCCCGTGCGAGGCATCCTGCCCCACCGGTCTGCCGGTGCAGGAGCGGTGGCGTCTGATTCGGGACGGCCATGTGGACGAGGCCATGGACATGGCCCTGGCCTACACCCCGTTTCCGGCCACCGTGTGCGGATATCTCTGCCCCAACCTCTGTATGCAGGGCTGCACCCGAACGATTTCGCTGATGCCCTCGGTGGATGTGACCCTGCTCGGAAAGGCCAGCATCAATGCCAAGGCGCCGGAACTGCCCCCGCCTTCGGGCAAGAAGGTGGCGGTCATCGGCGGGGGCCCGGCCGGAATCTCCATCGCCTGGCAGCTTCGCCGCAACGGCCACGAAGGGGTGGTCTACGACACCGCCCGGAACCTGGGCGGAAAGATCTCCGGCGTGATTCCGGAGAGCCGAATCCCCAAAGAGGTGCTGGATGCCGAGCTGGACCGGGTTCGGAAAGCGATCCCCCATGTCCACCTGCAGCAGATGCTTCAGAAAAAGGATGTGGAACAGCTCAAGGAGGATTATGATTTCGTGGTCATCGCGGCCGGGGCTCAGAAACCGAGATCGCTGCCGATCCCCGGGAACGAGCGGATGATCACCGCCCTCGAATTCCTTCAGAAGTCGAAAACCGACGGGATTCAGCCCGGCAAACGGGTGGTGGTCATCGGGGCCGGCAACGTGGGCTGCGACGTGGCGGTGGAGGCCCACCGGCTGGGGGCGGAAGAGATCACCCTCATCGACGTCCAGAAACCGGCCTCTTTCGGCAAGGAGCGCGAGCACGCCGAATCGGTGGGGGCCCAATTCAAGTGGCCCTGCTTTACTCAGGAAGTCACAGAGGAAGGG
This sequence comes from Desulfococcaceae bacterium, assembly GCA_046541495.1. Taxonomy (GTDB): domain Bacteria; phylum Desulfobacterota; class Desulfobacteria; order Desulfobacterales; family Desulfococcaceae; genus JAABSQ01. The sequence continues at coordinate 1,692 of JBKHDE010000345.1, read as the reverse complement.
GTGGTGCTTCAAGACGGCGAGGTGCTGCCGGCCGATACGGTGGTGATCTCCATCGGGGATCAGCCCGAACTCGATTTTCTGCCGGACACCGTCAAAACCGACCGGGGGTTTGTGGTGGTCAACGAGCATTTTCAGACCAGTGATCCCAAGATCTTTGCGGTGGGCGACATCGTCAAGCCGGGGCTCATCACCGACGCTATCGGCGCGGGCCGCCGGGCATCGGCGGTGATGAACGACATTCTGGAGGGCAAGCGGCCGTCCGGCGACCGGCGGGTGATGCTCGACAAGAGCCGGGTCACCCTGGAGTATTTCGACCCTCGTATCACCGAGTTCCACGACACCAGCGATTGCGGGGCCCAGTGCGCCTCCTGCGGGGCCTGCCGGGATTGCAGCATGTGCGTCACCATCTGCCCCCAGGCCGCCATTACCCGGAAAGAAAAGGGAGACGGCGACTATGAGTATGTAGTCGATCCGGATCTGTGCATCGGCTGCGGGTTCTGCACCGCCGGGTGCCCCTGCGGCATCTGGACTTTGATGGAGAACGAGCCGATGGTCTAAACCTTCATGGATCATTCCGCCGGCCTGCACTTTTTCAAGATATCCCCGGCGCACGGGTTTCCCCTTGACCCCGGGGCCGGGTGTGCCGGAAGGGGATAGCGGCCGGCATATTTTTTCACAAATAGAAAACCCCGTGCATCCCTCTGCGGATGCACGGGGTTTTTTTGATGCTTTTTGGCAAAGCGGCCGAATACCGCTTCGGTTCAACAGGTTGTCAATCCCGAAAGACGTACTTGCCGCCGATGTATCCGGCGACGATCGCCGCCGCCAACGTGACCAGGTTGAGGGTGATGAATGCCCACCTCAAGGAGGAGGAGAGCACATCCGGATCGAAGATCCACCAGATCAGGGCGGCCAGTGACGACACCGCCACTACCGATGCGGCGATGATCTTTTTAATGATTCGGTCGCTCGGATATCCCCGGTACCGCTTCTGCCATTCGATGTAGCCCGAGTAGATCACCGCCGGGAGCGTGATCACCACAAAGGCGAGGCTCCAGAAGGCGGCCGTGCAAAACCCCGGCACCTGAAACAGCGCTGTCAGAATCATAAAAATAAACACCATGGGCAGCACCCCGTTGGGGATGTGGACCACCATGGGGTGGCCGTGGTGTTTAAGCATCTGCTGGTGAAGGATATACATCGCCCGACCTTGAACTGTGCCGGGCACCGGCCCGAGATCATAGGCCCGGGGGTCGGGTTTCGGCTTGGCCTTCGGTTTCTTTTCGGACGCTTTTTTGTCCTCCGCCTGTATCTGAATATCTGCGGCTTCGAATACCTGGGGTTCTTCCTCGGTCACCTCCTCGAACATCGACTTGTCCGCCCCGCAGACCGGGCATTCATCCGGCGGTTCGTCTCCTTCATGAATATACCCGCAGACCGTACACCGCCATTTGCGGGGGCCTTTCTTCGCGGCCGTTTCAGCCGGCTTCGATTCGGGTTCGGCCTTTTTTCCGGTTTCGCCCTCCGCTTTCTTCTGCGTCTCGGCCGCCCCGGATCGATCTTCTTCCTCGGTCACCTCTTCGAACATGGATTTGTCCGCCCCGCAGACCGGACACTCGTCGGGCGGTTCGTCTCCTTCATGGATGTATCCGCATACCGTACATCGCCACTTTTTCATTCCGTCGCTCTCCT
>JBKHDE010000344.1:0-3985 GCA_046541495.1 Desulfococcaceae bacterium | reverse complement strand
AACCAGAGCGTAAACCAGAGCGTAAAATTGATCGCCAGCTTTATTCAAAGCTTTATTCAAAATCTGTTCAACGCCCTGCAGTGGGGGAGCTTTTACTCCCTCATCGCCCTGGGATATACCCTGGTCTACGGCGTCTTGACCTTGATCAATTTCGCCCACGGGGATATCTTCATGGTGGGCGCCTATATCGCATTTTTTGTGGCCACCTTTTTTCTGGGCACCGCACTGCTTGCCGAAAGCGGATGGGTGGTGCTGGCGTTGACCATTCCTCTGACCATGATTCTCACCGCCTTCGTGGGGGTGACCCTGGAGCGGATCGCCTACCGGCCCTTGCGCCGAAAAGGGGCCAACCGGCTGTACGTGGTGATCACCGCCCTGATGTGCGGCCTGATTCTTGAAAACGGCAACCTGGCCCTTCTCGGCGCCAGCCGCAAAAGCTTTCCCGAACTGGTGGACAAAGTCGTCTTCAGCATCGGCCCGGTGAGCATGACCAACCTCAAGGTGGCTGTGGTCTTTTCCGCAATTGCGGTGTTTTTTCTGCTTCAGTTTATCGTTACCAAAACCCAGATCGGCATGGCCATGCGGGCCATCTCCTATGACAAATTCGCCGTTCCCCTGATGGGCATTCCCATCGATACCATCATCGTCTTCACCTTCATTCTGGGGTCCTCCATGGCCGGCCTCGCCGGAATCCTGTTCGCGCTGTCCTATCCGATTCTCGATCCGTTCATGGGGGCCCTCATCGGATGGAAAGCATTCATTGCCGCGGTGGTAGGGGGTATCGGGGATATTCGGGGGGCCTTTCTCGGCGGCTTTCTGCTGGGCTTTGTGGAAATTCTGGTGGTGGCCTTTTTCCCCTCCACCTTTCGGGATCTGATCGCTTTTACGATTCTGCTGATCATTCTCAGCGTCAAACCGACCGGGCTGTTCGGGGTCGCCAAAACCACGAAGATATAACCGACCCATGCAAAGGCTCACCGTCCCCATCCTGCTCGCCATAGTGTTTTTCGTTCTGGTGGGCTTGTCTTATTACGACCTCCTGGACCTCTACATCCAGTCCGTGATCATGTTCGTGGGCATCAACATCATTATGGGGTCCAGCCTCAACATCGTCAACGGCTACATGGGGGAATTCGCCTGCGGCCACGCCGCTTTCATGGCTATCGGGGCCTATATCTCTTCCATCATCAACGTAATGCTCTTCACCCAGGACCGGATTTTCGGGGCCCCGTTGCTGCCTCCGGAAATGTCCCTCTATTTTTTTCCCTTTGTTCTGCTGATCGGCGGTATCGGCGCGGCTATTGCCGGGCTGCTGGTGGCGATCCCTTCTTTCAAGACCCGGGGCGATTATCTGGCTATCATTACCATTGCGGCCAATTTTATCGTCACCAGCACCATCATCAACATGGACACCATCGGCGGTTCCCGGGGATTTATGGGCATGAAGCAGATCACCTTCGCCATGGAAGACGTGATCTTTCTGCCCTGGATGCTCATCTGGGTGATCCTGTCCACCTATTTTACCGTCTGGATAATCTACCGGTACGTCTCCTCCACTTACGGAAAGGGGATCATCGCCATCCATCAGGATGAGGTCGCCGCCGAAATCATGAGCGTCAACACCAACAAGATGAAGCTGGTGGCCTTTATGATCTCCTCAGGTCTGGCCGGACTGGCCGGGGGATTGTTCGCCCACATCCTCGGCTATATCAATCCCGGCTCCTTCGGCATTCTCAAATCCACCGAAGCCCTGGTGATCGTCTATCTGGGCGGCATGGGATCATTGAGCGGATCGATTTTGGCGGCGATCCTGTTCACCCTGCTGCTGGAGGGCCTGCGATTCGTGCTGCCCTGGATGAGTTCCGGGCTTCACTGGTTCGACGGGGTCTTTTACTGGGCCGATCTGATTCCGGAGGGGTATCAGGTCAGCCAGGTATGGAAATGGGTGATCATTCCTTTGATCCTGGTATTGCTGATGCAGTTCAGACCCGAAGGGATCATGGGCAACAAGGAGCTTTCCGATCTGTTTCCCCGGCTTCGGCGCTGGTACAGCTTCAAATAGGCAACCATGAATAGAACCCTTTCCCCAGAAACCCCCGGTGAATTCGCGGCGGTTACCCATGAAGCAAACCCCGAGCCCACCGGACCGAGGCTTCTGGAGATCCGGCATCTGACTCAGCGGTTCGGGGGGCTGTGCGCTGTGTCCGACTTCAACGCCGCCTTTCAAGGAGGAGAGCTTCGGGGCCTGATCGGCCCAAACGGGGCCGGCAAAACCACCGTTTTCAATCTGGTCAGCGGGTTTTACAAGCCGACCGAGGGGGACCTGATTCTGAAGGGAAATAATATCGCCGGCATGAAACCCCATCAGGTCACCGGCATGGGGATTGCGCGGACCTTTCAGAATATCCGTCTCTGGAACGACATGACGGTACTCGACAACATCCGGATTTCACAGCATTATCAACTGGGATATACGATCTGGGGCAGCCTCTTCCGAAGCAAAAATTACATGGCGGCCGAGGAGCGGATTCGAAAAAAAGCCCTGGAAATTCTGAAGGCCCTGGACCTGGCCCGGTTCGCCGAGGAGGTGCCCAAAAATCTGCCTTACGGGATTCAGCGGAAGGTGGAGATCGCCCGGGCCCTCTCCATCGACCCGGACCTTCTCCTTCTGGATGAGCCGGCCGCCGGCCTCAACTCCCGAGACGTCCAGGACCTGATTCAGCTCATTCGTTGGATTCACAAGGAGTTCGACGTCACCATCTGGATGATCGAGCATCAGATGACCGTGGTCATGTCCCTCTGTTCCTGGATACAGGTCCTCGATTTCGGGGTGACCATCGCCGAGGGGACGCCGGAAGAGATTCAGAGCAATCCGAAGGTCATCAAAGCCTATCTCGGGGATGAAAACATCTGATGCTGCTCGAAGTCAAGGACCTCCATGTCAAGTACGGCAATATCGAAGCCCTTCACGGCATCTCCTTTCATGTGAACAAGGGGGAGATCGTGACCCTGATCGGGTCCAACGGCGCCGGAAAGACCACCACCCTGCACACCATCACCCGGGTGCCGCCCCCCGAGGGACCCAAGGTCACCCGGGGAGATATCCTCTACCGGGGCGAGTCCATCCTGAATGTCGAACCCCATGTACTGGTCCGGGACTACCACATCGCCCTGGCCCCGGAAGGCCGCCATATCTTCGGCAATCTTACGGTGGAAGAAAACCTGAAGCTGGCCACCTACGCCCGAAAAAAGGACGAAGCCATTCAGAGCGATTACGAACGGGTTTACAGCCTGTTTCCCCGATTGACCGAACGGCGAAACCAGCGCAGCGAATCCCTGAGCGGCGGCGAACAGCAGATGCTGGCCGTCGGCAGGGCACTGATGACCGGCTGCAATTTCATCCTGCTGGACGAGCCCTCCATGGGGTTGGCCCCGCTGCTGATGTACGATATGTTCCGTACCCTCAAGATTCTCAACCAGGAAGGGATGACCATCCTCCTGATCGAGCAGAACGCCCGGCTGGCTCTCAAATTCGCCCACCGCGGGTATGTGCTCGACACCGGTGAGATCGTCATGGAAGGGCCGGCCAAGGAACTGGCCGACGACCCCGAGGTCCAAAAGGCCTATCTCGGATAGCGCAGCCGGACCATCTATCTCGCTTCATTCCCACCCCATCATTCCGTCACTTCGTCGATCCAGCCCAGATAGTCCTTCAGCCCGCCCTGAATCGGCAGCCGCACGATCTCCGGCACCTCATAGCTGTGATGCTCTAAAATCAGGGCTTCAAGTTTGTCATACAGTACGGTTTTGGTTTTCATAAAGAGCATCAGCTCTTCATCCTTGTGGATTTCCTGTTTCCATTCATAATGACTGGTGATCGGCATCAGCTGCACACAGGCGGCCAACCGGTGTTTCAAAATCACCTCCGCCAGTTTATCGGCTTCCTCCCGGCCGCCGCAGGTGGCGATGACCATGCAGTAGGTGT
>JBKHDE010000343.1:0-4002 GCA_046541495.1 Desulfococcaceae bacterium | reverse complement strand
GATTCTGGTCGCTGTTCGTAAAAGGGTTTCTGACCATCCTGCCCCTGGCGGTCACGCTTTACATTATTTTCTGGATTATCGGCTCCGCGGAAGCCCTGGTCGGCGGCCTGTTTATTCTGATCCTGCCGGACGCCTGGTATATTCCGGGGATGGGCATCCTCGGCGGGGTGGTGATTCTGATCGGATTGGGGCTGATGATGGAAAAGAAGGGGGTTCAGCGGGCGGTATCCCGGTATGGGGAGCGGTTGATGGAGAGCATCCCGGTGGTGAAGACCCTGTACGGCAGCATGAAAAACCTGGTCAATTTCTTTTCCATGGCCAGCGACGAGGGAAAGGGCGCCGAAAAGGTGGTCCTGGTCACACTGGCGGACAATATCCGGCTGGTCGGATTCTTGACCGGCGACGCACAAAAACAGCTCGGGATCACACCGGACGATGGGGACAATGTCGCTGTCTACATCCCCATGAGTTATCAGATCGGCGGGTTTACGGTTTACATTCCCCGATCCCGAATCGAACCGCTGGACATGAGTTTCGAAGACGCCACCAAACTGGTTTTAACCGCCGGGGTGGGCAGTAAACAGGTCTCATGACGAACAGAAAAAAAAGGAGAGAACAATGGGTGACATCGTTCATCAATCCAAAATCACCATCACCCGTGAGGGCGGCCCCACCCGGAAAGCCGAAATCGAGGGGTTCGACCAACCGGTCTATTACGGGGTACACGGCGGGATCAAGAAATTCTACAACGTCACCCCCGAGGAAGAGCATGCCGCGACGCTGGACCACATCGTCGGCGCGGTGGGCGGGTGACTGATGGGGACATTGGCCACGGTGCTGGCCAAAAAAAAGATTCGAACCTTTCAGGACCGGTTCAAGGCGACTGTCACCGGGGATATCGAGGATGTCGACGGGGTGCTGAAAATCACCCGCATTCAGGTGCAATATCTGCTGAAGCTGCCGGATGAACAGCGGGCGGACGCCGAAGAAGGGTTCAACAATTATATCCATCTGTGTCCGGGGGCCCAGAGCGTGATCGGATGCATCGACATCGAGGACGATCTCGAGATGGAAACCCTGCCGGCTTGAGACAAAGGAGAGACATATGCCGATTCCGGGAGATCTGCTGACCACGGCCATGGCGGTGATGCCCCACACGGATGTCGAACGGGCCCTGGAGACGGCCCTCACCCTCGACGTGCCGTTCTGGCCCCAGCTGCCCAACTACAATTACTATGAAGACATGTATGTTCAGGCCTCGGAGCATTTTCCGGGGATTCTTCTGGATGTGGAAAACCGAAAGCTGCGGTTTTCCAAAGACAAGTTTATCGAGGAGTTTGAAACGGTCATGGCCCGTTTCGATGACCCCGATTATTTCGACATCAGCGAAGATTACTCGGTCGTCTATCATCGGTTTCTTTCCCTCGATCTTTCCGACCGCCCCGCCATTCGGGGGCAGCTCGAAGGCCCCATCAGCTTCGGGTTCAATGTGCTCGACCAGGACGACCGGCCGATTCTGTTCGATGATACGGTGCGGCCCTTTATGATCGAGTTCATGGCCCAACGGATCAATGTTCAGCTTCACCGACTTCGAAAAATGAATGAAAACGCCTTCATGTTTGTGGATGAACCGGGGCTTCAGTTTCTGTTTTCGGCCCTGTCGGGATACGGCGATCTCAAAGCCAAGGAGGACATGGACATCTTCTTCTCCCTGATCGACCGGCCTCGGGGAATCCATCTCTGCGGCAATCCGGACTGGGATTTCCTGCTGAAACTGGATCTGGATGTCCTCTCCATGGACATTTACACCAATGCCGAAATCTTCGCCTCCTATGCCGGCTCCATTCAACAGTTTCTGGACCGGGGCGGGGTTCTGGTCTGGGGAATCGTCCCCACCGGCCTTGAAAATTTCGAAAAAGAGGGGATCGAGTCTCTCACGGCACAGCTGGAAGGGGTGTGGGCGGTTCTGGAAAAAAAGGGGATCGACCTGCGGCAGATGGTGCGCAGCAGCATGCTCTCCCCGGCCACCTGCTGTCTGGTGAACCCGGACAAGGAAAAGACCGTGGAAAAGGCCTTCGGATGGGTGAATACCCTTTCCGGTCATCTGCGGGAAAAATACGCCTTGACCTGAGTTGTGGAATCCTCGAAAATCGGGGTTCTGAAAGCATCCGACGGATCGCCCCGCCGGTTTCGGGTTCCATGGCGGCTTGCAAGGGGGCCTGGGAGATACCGGTGGAAGCCGGATATGGATGAGAACCGATCGGAATCGGATGAAAACCAAACTAACGGTAAAAAAACGCTGAGGCGTGTGAATGATCTATCTGATCAGTCTGGTGGTGTTCGCAGGGGTGATGTTCGTGCTGGTGGGCCTGCTCCTGCTGGTGGAGGCCAAGGTCGTTCAGAAGGGCGACTGCCGAATCGACATCAATGAAGACCCCGACAAAGGGCTGACGGTCTCGGGCGGCACCACCCTGCTGGGGGCTCTGAGCGCCCATAAGATCTTTCTGCCGTCGGCCTGTGGCGGCGGCGGCTCCTGCGGCACCTGCAAGTGCCGGGTGACCGAGGGCGGGCAGGATATTCTTCCTACCGAACTGCCCCACCTGAACCGTCGGGAGCGGCGGGAAAACGTTCGGCTGGCCTGCCAGGTCAAGGTTAAGGAAGACATGAAGATCCGCATCCCCGACGAGATCTTCAGCATTCGAAAATACACGGCGGTGGTGGTCTCCAACCGGAGTGTGGCCACCTTCATCAAGGAGCTGGTGCTTCGTCTGGAAGAAGGGCGGCGGCTGGAATTTAAGGCCGGGGCCTATGTCCAGATCGACATTCCCCCCTATGAAGCTTCCTTCAAGGACTTCGACATCGAAGAGCGGTTCCGACCCACCTGGGACCGGTTCGAGATGTGGAAATTTAGGGCCGGCACCGACCAGACGGACAGCCGGGCCTATTCCCTGGCCAATCCTCCGGGGGAAGGGGAGATTCTCAAGTTCACCATCCGGATCGCCACGCCGCCGCCCGGCCGGCCGGATGCGCCCCCCGGGATCGGGTCTTCCTACGTGTTCAATCTCAAACCCGAAGACCGGGTGACGGTGTCCGGGCCCTACGGCGAGTTTTTCGTAAAGGAAACGGATCGGGAGATGTGTTTTATCGGGGGCGGCGCCGGCATGGCGCCCATGCGGTGCCATATTCTGCATCAGCTCCTGGAAGTCGAAACCCCGCGTCGAATCACCTTCTGGTACGGGGCCCGGTCCCGGTCTGAAATGTTCTATGATGAGGAGTTTTCAGACCTCGACCGGCGGTTCGATAATTTTTCCTACCATACGGCCCTGTCCGAGCCGCAGCCGGCGGACGACTGGAACGGCCTCACCGGCTTCATTCACCAGTGCGCCCATGACGAGTACCTGGTCCGCCACCCCGATCCCCGGGAGATCGAGTATTATTTGTGCGGCCCGCCGGTCATGATCGACGCGGTGGGCCGAATGCTCGACAGCCTGGGGGTGGAAGAGGAGATGATCGCCTATGACAAGTTCGGCTGACAAAGGCGAGCATCAGTTGAAATTGCAGATCATGCTGTCCTGGGGCGTAAATTTTCTGGACGGCAGACCGGTTTCCCGGGCCACATAGCCGGGAACGGCGATGCCCGAGTCGAACTGGGCATAATTGACGAAAGTCCTCCCGTCGATCCGGACCTTCATGCCGCTGAGGTGATTTTTCAGCGGCACCACCGCAAAGACCCGCCGATAGTTCGATTCCAGGTCCGCATATCCGAGTTGTTTTCCCAGTTCTCCGATATCCACTTCGACATAGTTTCGCGCCCCTTCGGCAAGGTGTTCGTGATAGGTTTCCTCCAGTTTTTTGATGGCCGCTTCGAGATGTTTGTTCATGGGTTTGTCCTCCCTTTGGGTTTGCTGTAGATTTTTAATCGGTCAGTATGAAAGGTAGGATCGCTCGTGAATTATACAATGATGGATTTCGGAGGGGAAGGTGGGAGGTAAAAACTACCCT
>JBKHDE010000342.1:0-4024 GCA_046541495.1 Desulfococcaceae bacterium | reverse complement strand
TGGGGTTCTGGCGGAGTTTTTTTCGACAATTCCCCCCGCCCGATATCGCAGAGGCCTTTCGACTGCTGGAACGGGTGGGCCTGGATCCTATGGTGGACAAACGGGCCGATGAACTCTCGGGCGGACAGCGGCAGCGGGTGGGCATCTGCAGGGCCCTGATTCAGAATCCGCAGCTGCTGCTGGTGGATGAACCCACCGCCTCCCTGGACCCCAAAACCTCGCGGCAGATCATGCGGCTGATCTGCGAACTCTGTAAAGAGCGCGGTCTGAGCGCCATCATCAATATTCATGATGTCCAGCTGGCGCGGATATTCGCCGAACGGGTGGTGGGCCTGCGGATGGGGGAGATCGTCTATGACGGCCTGCCCGACCGGCTGACGCCGAAGGTTCTCACCGAAATTTACGGCGAAGAGGACTGGGAAACCACGATCGGCGGGGAGAAAACGAAAGAGGGCGAGGCCGATGGAAACGAAGGAAACGACGAAGACGCGGGGCCGTACCCTGAAAAAGAACGCCTGGCCGGCATGATATGAGAAGATAATTATGATTGCATCGACCTCGTCCCCGTCCTCTTCGGGAGGTGTTTCCTGGCGAAAGGCCCCCTTCATCGCCGACGCCCGTCTGCGCTGGGGCCTGGGAATCGGCCTCGGCGCCTACCTGGCGGCGGCGGTGGGTACCCTGGAGATCGACTGGCTGCGCGCCTGGGAAGGCCTTCCCAGGGGACGACAGTTTATTTCCGCTTTTTTTCCGCCCGACATGACCAGCCGCTGGAACGAAATCGGCGAAGGGATTCTGGAAAGCATCTGGATGGCCCTGACCTCCACTATGGCGGGCATCGCCTTGTCCATCCCGGTGGGCCTCGGCGCGGCCCGAAATATCGCCCCGCCGCCGGTCTATCTGTTCTGCCGGGCCCTGCTTTCCGTTTTCCGAAGCTTTCAGGAGGTTATTCTGGCGATCTTTTTTGTAAAACTGTTCGGGTTCGGCCCCTTTGCCGGGTTCGTCACCCTGTCTCTGGCCACCGTCGGTTTTTACGGGAAACTGCTGGCCGAGGATATCGAAGATATGGACCCGGTGCAGGCCGAGGCGGTTCGCGCCACCGGGGCGGGCTGGTTTCAGTGGATCAATTACGGGGTGCAGCCCCAGGTGATGCCTCGGATGGTCGGCCTCGGACTCTATCGGCTGGACATCAATTTCCGGGAATCGGCGGTGGTGGGCATCGTCGGCGGCGGCGGCATCGGGGCCACCCTCAACACCGCCTTCGACCGGTATGAATTCGATTCGGCGGCCGCCATTCTGTTGATCATCATCGGCATCGTTCTGGCCGTGGAATACACCTCCGGCATGATTCGAAAACGGGTGCAGTAATGGCGGTGATCACGAAAGACGGCAAACGGTCGTGGCGGCGCCGAAGCCTGCGGAATCAGCTGGCGGTTCAGGCCGGATGGCTGGGGGCTGTGGTCACCTTCCTGGTCTGCTGGCAGTTGATTTCCGAAAAAACCATCTGGATGTTCGTTCTGGACGCGCCTCAGCAAGCCGCGGACCTGGCCTCGCGCATGGCGCCGCCGGACGGGTCGTACCTGGCCGAACTCTGGAAGCCGTTGTGGGATACCATCAATATCGCCACCCTGGGCACTCTCCTGGGCATTGTCTTGGCGGTGCCCACCGCCTTTTGCGCCGCCCGGAATACGACCCCGAGCTTTTTGCTTTTGCGGCCCGTGGCCCTGTTCATCATCGTGTCTTCCCGATCCATCAATTCTCTGATCTGGGCGCTGATGCTGGTAACCATTCTAGGGCCGGGAATTCTGGCGGGCATTGTCGCCATCGGACTGCGCTCCATCGGCTTTTGCGCCAAGCTGCTGTATGAGGCCATCGAAGAGATCGACCCCCGACAGGTGGAGGCGGTCGCCGCCACCGGCGCAAGCACTGCCCAGGTGACGGCTTTCGGCATCGTACCCCAGATTATGCCGGCTTTTGCCGGCATATCCGTGTTTCGCTGGGACATCAATATTCGAGAATCCACCGTCCTGGGTCTGGTGGGCGCCGGCGGCATCGGCTTGCAGCTCAACGCCTCCATCATGAATCTCGCCTGGACCCGGGTCTCGGTCATTTTGCTGATCATCATCGGCACTGTGGTGTTCAGCGAATGGATTTCCGCCCGGGTGCGCCAAGCCTTTATCTGAACGGGATCGAAGAAGAGATGCCCGACAAGTACCGACCTGAGGCATTCTGTTGTCCGCCGTCCACAAGAGAAAAGTTTTTTAATCTTATAATCAAGAATCCCAAATATTCCTTTTTTATAAAGACCTTGCACACGAAAGAGGTCTACGAACCGGTAATTTCCGCCTTCCGACGTTTGACGAACCGGATCAGGGCCTCTTCAAGGCCCGGATCAATGGCGGGCTTTACATAGGCGGCCAACCGCTTTTCTTTGTATTCCGCGGCTTTTTGTCGGATCTTCTTCTTTCCGGCAGTTGCCCAGTGATCATATCCGCCCCGGTAGGCCAAATTCGGGATAAAAATCTCGCTCCGGAACCGTGAAAAGGTTTCGGAAAAGGCAAGGTAAGATCCGCCGATCCCCGCCCGCTTGATCTGGTCCATACCGATGGTATTGTCGGAAACCTCCATGGGACGGAGAATTCTGCGCACATAGCCGCAGCTTTCCTCATCTACAAGGAATTTCTCGAAGCTCATGGCATTGAAGCAGGAGAGAATACCGCAGGATTGGTCCATCAGGTGGGCGCCGGCAGCCAATGCGGTAAAGAGACCCAGGGCCGATTCGAAGCCGGCCTGCATGTCGGGAACATGGGCGTCGGTGACCGAGCCGCCGGCCTTGCAGGGCAACCCGTAAAATTCGGCCATCTGGGTGATGGCATGGATGAGAACAATCGCTTCGGGTCCGCCCGCTGCCGCGGCGCCGGTCTTCATGTCGGTGGCGCATGAGTTGCCGCCGAAAACGCAGGGTGTGCCCGGATGGATGATCTGTGCCAGCACGATGCCGGCCAGGGCTTCGGCGGTGAGCACCACCAGCGCGCCGGGCAGGCTCACAGGCCCGGTGGTGCCTGCCATGCACAAATTGGGGAACTGAAGGGGTTGACCCAGCCGAGCGTACTCGATCAACGCCCCGGTCATTTCTTCGGTATAGATGAAGGGCGACACAGGGTTTATTTTGGATATGGTGACAGGCCGATCCTGAATCTTATCCCGTCCGCCCCAGAGAATGCTCAACATCTCGATATTGTCTTTTGCCTTGCGCCGGTCCTGGGGACTGGCCATGCAGGCCTTGTCTGTATACAGAAGGTTGGCCAGCAGCATGTCCAGGTGGGAATGATATGGCGGAATGTCGGACGGCATCACTGCCAGAAAATCCATCATGTCCAGATAGGGAGAGGTATGGACCAGCTTGCAGAAATCGATGTAATCGGCCATCAAGGCCTCACGCTGGTCGCCGTTGCCGTCGATGATAAAGGGAGATCCCCATCCGGGAAGAAGGGCGAAATCCTTTCCCCCGATGGCCACGTCCTTTTCAGGATTTCGTGCATGGACCACAAACCGGGAGGGGGCGGTGGCCAGGGCGTTCACCACCTGTTTCTCCTGAAAGAAGACTGTCTCGCCCTCCGTTTTGAAACCATGGTTTTTAAAAATCTCCACGGCTTCCGGCTCCCTGAAAGCGACCCCTACATCCTGCAGGACTTCCAAAACCGCGTCGTGAATCTTATTGATTTCAGCTTCGCTGAATCCTGTCATGCGGTGAAACAAGTCGCCCTCCTTATGCCGGTGGTAAAAATCTAAACCTGACTCCCTGCCCATTATCCAATGGCGTTTCCTTTCAGCACCGAGTCCCCTTTCCGGTTAGTTTAGGATCTGGGATCATAATAAAACTGTTTGGCCTGGTCCGGGTTCCGTCGCAATATACAGTCTCCGTCCTTCTTAAAATGGAATTCCCCCCTTCTAATCACTTTTTAACATGCCGAGGTTACGTTTATCAAATACCCCATTCGGAAGAAGAGACAATCTGCTCTGAAAA
>JBKHDE010000341.1:0-4034 GCA_046541495.1 Desulfococcaceae bacterium | reverse complement strand
ATCGCCTATCACCTATCACCTTTTAACCTATTGCCCGACTATTTTGGGTTTGTCGGCCGGTTCGGCGGTGAGATAGGTGATGCGGTTTCGGCCGGTCTGCTTGGATTGAAACATGGCCATGTCTGCGCGTTTAATGAAGGTTTCGAGGGCTTCGTCGGGCTGGTATTCGGTGACCCCGATGCTGATGGTGACCGATACCGGCCGGTCGGGATTAGGGGTGAACTGTTTGGCGCGGACCACCTCGGAGATCCGTTCCGCCACCGTTTGGGCTTCATTTCCGTTGGTTTCCGGCAAAAGCACCGTGAACTCTTCCCCGCCGTATCGGTAGGCGGTATCCATTCGCCTCAGGCAGGATTGAATGGCCCGGCCCAGCCAGGAAAGCACGTAATTGCCTTCGAGGTGGCCGAAGCTGTCATTGTAATGTTTGAAATGATCGATGTCGAGGAGCAGAAGAGAGATGGGGTGCTGATATCGGGTGCAGCGGTCCACCTCCAGTTCGAGCTGTTTGTAAAAATGGCGGGCATTGAACAGCCGGGTGAGATCGTCGGTGATGGCCAGCTTTCGCAATTCTTCCTTGAGATAGCGCTCTTTGAGCACCCGTTTCAATCTCAGCAGAAGCTCTTCGAACCGCACCGGCTTGAAGACGAAGTCGCTGGCCCCCTTGTTGATCACCTCTTCGTAGGAATAATCCCCGCTGTAGCCGGTCATGACGATGATTTCACAGTTATACTCCCCATGAATGCGTTCGGTCAGCTCCAGCCCGTCCATGCCCGGCATCATGATGTCGGTGATGACCACGTCCACCTGCCGCGTCCGCATCAGCTTAAGGGCCTCGTGCCCGCTGGAGGCCATGTGGGACTGGTATCCCACCGTCTCCATGAATTCGTTCATCAAAAATCTGACCGTGGCGTCATCATCGACGATCAGGATGTGAACGTCGGGGCGGGGTTTTTGGGGGATTGAATCTTCGGTCATTTTGTGTGAACCTGTTCTTTGAACCTGTTTTTTTGAACCTGGGGCATCGTATCAGGGTTGACATGGTCCGGCGCGATCTGGTAGAAAGACGCTTTATTTTCAAGGAGTTTCTTACTATAGCCGCAAAGTCGAACCGTGTCAACTCACTTTTGGCGGTTGTAAACCGACACCATCCTCTATCAGGAGACCCATATATTTGTCACGCAAAGCATTCATCCGAAATTTCAGCATCATTGCGCATATCGACCACGGCAAATCGACCTTGTGCGATCGCATGATCCAAAAGGCCGATATCGTGGCGGACCGGGATTTTCATGATCAGATCCTGGATACCATGGACATCGAGCGGGAGCGGGGGATCACCATCAAGAGCAACACGATCTGCCTGCCCTATTCCGCTCGGGACGGAAACACCTATGCCCTCAACCTGATCGACACCCCCGGCCATGTCGATTTCAGCTATGAGGTCTCCCGAGCTCTGGCCTCCTGTGAAGGGGCCTTTCTGCTGGTGGACGCCAGCCAGGGGGTGGAGGCCCAGACCGTGGCCAACCTCTACCTGGCCCTGGAGCACGATCTGGAGATCATTCCGGTGATCAACAAGATCGATCTGCCCTCGGCCGACATCGACTGGGTGCGGGGGCAGATCGAAGACGACCTGGGGCTCGACCCGGAGACCATCATTCTGGCCTCGGCCAAACAGGGGACCGGGGTGGAGGATGTGATGGAGGCGGCGGTCAATTTTCTGCCGCCGCCCAAGGGGGACCCCGAAGCCCCGCTTCAGGCGCTCATTTTCGATTCCCACTACGATCCCTTTCGAGGCACCGTGGTCCATTTTCGGGTCTTTGAGGGCACCATTCGGGCGGGGGATACCATCCAATTCATGTCCAACAACGCCGCCTACAAGGTAGAGGAGGTGGGCATCTTTCAGATGGTCCGGGTGCCGCGCAAGGTCCTGCTGGCCGGAGAAGTGGGGTACATGATCGCCGGTATCAAGACGGTGAGCGACACCTCCATCGGCGACACCATCACCCACAAGAAAAACCCCTGCGACAAACCGCTGCCCGGTTTCAAAGAGACCAAGCCGGTGGTCTTTTCCTCCATTTATCCGGTGGGGTCGGACGAATACCAGGATCTGGCCGTGGCCCTGGAAAAGCTCAAACTCAACGACGCTTCCCTGATCTATGAAAAGGATACCTCCGCGGCCCTCGGGTTCGGGTTCCGGTGCGGGTTTCTGGGGCTGCTTCACCTGGAGGTGGTTCAGGAGCGGCTGGAGCGGGAATATGATCTCTCGCTGATCCTGACCGCCCCCTCGGTCCAGTACGAGATCACTCTGGAAGACGGCACCGAAGAGATCATCGACAACCCGGCCCTCTACCCCGATCCCACCACCATCGAATCGGCCCGGGAGCCTTTCATACGCGCCTCCATCATCGTGCCGGACGATTACATGGGCGCGGTCATGCAGCTGTGCATGGAGCGCCGGGGCATCAACAAGAACTACCAGTACCATACCAACAAGCGGATGGAGATGGTCTTCGAGCTGCCGCTCTCCGAGGTGGTCTATGATTTCTACGATAAGCTCAAGTCGATCACCCAGGGGTACGGCTCCTTCGACTATGAAATCATCGACTACCGGAAGACCGATCTGGTCAAGCTGGATATCCTGATCAACGGCGAACGGGTGGATGCGCTCTCCCAACTGGTCCATGAAGAGCGGGCCTATGAACGGGCCCGAACGGCCTGCGATAAGCTCAGAGAAGAGATTCCCCGGCAGATGTTCAAAATCGCCATTCAGGGGGCCGTCGGCGGCAAGATCATCGCCCGGTCGACGGTATCGGCGTTTCGCAAGGACGTCACCGCCAAATGCTACGGCGGGGATATCACTCGAAAGCGAAAGCTGTTGGAAAAGCAGAAGAAAGGAAAGAAGCGGATGAAGATGGTGGGCAAGGTCATGATCCCCCAGTCCGCCTTCCTGTCGGTATTGAAAGCGGACAAGGATTGATTGCAAAGGAGAAACGATTATGGGGATGACCATTACGGAAAAGATACTGGCGGCCCATGCCGGGCTCGATCGGGTGTCGCCCGGGGATCTGATCAATGCCCGGGTCGACGTGGCCCTGGGCAACGACATCACCGCGCCCATCGCCATCAAAAAATTTCGTGAGAGCGGCGCGACCCGCGTTTACGATAAAAACCGCGTGATTCTGGTGCCGGACCATTTCGTGCCCAACAAGGATATCGCCTCGGCCATGCAGGTCCAGATCCTTCGGGAATTCGCCCGGGACCAGGACCTGACCTATTTTTTCGACGCCGGCGAGATGGGGGTGGAGCATGCCCTGCTGCCGGAAAAGGGGCTGGTGCTGCCCGGCGACCTGGTGATCGGGGCCGACAGCCACACCTGCACCTACGGGGGCCTGGGGGCCTTTTCCACCGGCGTGGGCTCCACCGACCTGGCCGCGGCCATGGTCACCGGCGAGGTCTGGCTCAAGGTGCCTGAAACCATCCGATTCATCTACACCGGTGCGCTCGGACCCTGGGTCGAGGGCAAAGACCTGATCCTGTTCACCATCGGCGACATCGGGGTGGACGGGGCCCTCTACCGGTCCATGGAATTCACCGGTCCCGCCATCGAGGCGCTGGGCATGGCCGGACGGCTCACCATGGCCAACATGGCCATCGAGGCCGGGGGCAAAAACGGCATCATCGCACCGGACGCCGTCACCGAAACCTTCGTCTCCGAGCGGGCGGTCCGGCCCTACACCCCATACCACAGCGACTCGGACGCCGAATACGCCCAGGTCATCGAATACGACGTCTCCAAGATCGAACCCCAGGTCGCCTTTCCCCACCTCCCCGAGAACACCCGCGGCATCAGCGAGGTGGGCGATGTTTCCATCGACCAGGCGGTGATCGGCTCCTGCACCAACGGCCGCATCGAAGACCTGCGCAGCGCCGCCGCCGTGCTCAAGGGCCGCAAGGCGGCCAAGGGGGTCCGACTGATCGTCATCCCCACCACCCCGGCGGTCTACCGCTCCGCCGTGGAAGAGGGCCTGTTCGAG
>JBKHDE010000340.1:0-4049 GCA_046541495.1 Desulfococcaceae bacterium | reverse complement strand
AATCCCCCGGCTGAATCCGAAAAAGCCCGCTGAAGCGGGCTCGCCCTTGGGGGGGGAATTCGAGAGGATCTTTTCCGTTGCCGGTTGCGATAGTGCGCTGGGCGACCCGTACAGGCGATATACAGGTTTTCCCAGGATGGATTACCATTTTTTCCGTATATTCTTAATAAACGAGCCTGTTAAAATCAACAACAAGAAGATACGCGTGTCCCTCCAAACATCAACCCCTCAAACCCGAAGGAGAAAAAAATGAAAGATGCGTTCAGCCGACGAGATATCGTGACCAAGGTTTTTCCCGCCGCAACACTGGTGGGTATGGGCCTGGGCGGGGCCACCGCATTTGCAAAGGAACATAAGCCGGACGAATCCGAAAAAAAATGGCAGAAGAGCGTGGTCGGAAAAATGATGATGGAGGCATACGGAAACGGTCAATACCAGCTGCCGAAATTGCCGTACGGTTACGATGCCCTGGAACCGCACATCGACGCGCGGACCCTTCAAATCCATCATGACAAGCACCACCAGGGGTATGTCAACGGATTAAACAGCACCGTCAAAGCGCTTTCAGAGGCCGGCGGCGGAGGCGATGTCGATTCCGCCAAGCTGTACGGGCTGGAGCGGAATCTGAGTTTCAATGCCGGGGGACATGCCCTGCATACCCTGTTCTGGGCCACCATGGCGCCCGATGCCGGGGGAAAACCCGAAGGAAAGATCGCGGAGGCCTTAAACCAGGGGTTCGGTTCATTTGACTCTTTTAAAGGTTATTTCACCAATGTGGCCACCAACATCAAGGGCAGCGGGTGGGCCGTACTGGCCTATGAACCGATCGGAGATATGCTCGTGGTCTTCGGTGTTCACGACCACGACAGAAAACTGGGACCCAGCACCATGCCTCTGTTGACGGTGGATGTGTGGGAGCACGCCTATTATCTGAAATATCAGAACAAACGGGGAGACTTCGTCAAGGCCTGGTGGAACCTGGTGAACTGGCCTGCGGTGGATGAGGCCTATATGTGGACGCGCTCACGGTTCAGGGGTAAGCCGAAGATGTAATCCGGCACGGATTTATGATTTAGAAAAATATATCGCGGAAAAACCTGAAAACCGGTTTCCAATGATATCTTGAATGATCTGCAAGCCCGAAAAGGGCCCGGGGTTGGAAATGGAAGACCCCGGGCAACGGCCTTCCGGCTTTCGGTGCCTGCTTCTACTTTGCTCTTTTCCCATGCAACCGTGTATCCGAAGCGATCGCCTGAGAACCGCCCGGCAGAATCCATCAGGCCACAGCCGTATGATATTTCTTCTTTGCCTTTTTCTCCTTTTCCGCAAACTTGACCTGGACTTTTCTTCCATCCAGCTTCACGCCTTTTAAAGAATGAAGCACCCTTTTGGCCACGCTCTTTTCGACATCAAAGAATGAAAACTCTCTTTTAAGCTCGATTCGACCGACTTTGCTGGAGGATATGCCCGAAGAATCGCAGACCAGACGGACGATGGCTCCTTCCTTGAGCTTGTCCAGTCGGCCGACATTGATGAAAAACCGCTGGGTGTTCCCGGCGACGCGGCGTTCGGCCTTATCCGCTTTGGTGATGCGCTGTTTCACTTTTGCGTTGATGTCTTCGGCGCCCCGATAATATTCGAGAAAACGGTTGAATTCCACCGAGACGAACCGGCGGATCAATTCTTCCTTGCTCAGGCCGGAGAGGGTGTCGAGCACCGGCGGAAGATAGGGATCGATTTCTTCGGTATTCACATCCGTGGAGATCAGCCTTTCCACCATGGCGTACAGCTGTTTTTCGCAGACCGAGCGTCCGCTGGGAACCTTTCTGAATTGAAACCGGATGCCGCTTTGGGTTTCCAGTTCGGTCACCCGTCGGACTTCCTTGGTATTGACGAGTACGACCGATTCTCCGGATTTGCCGGCCCGGGCCGTTCGGCCGCACCGGTGGGTGTACCGCTCCGGTTCGTCCGGAAGGTTGTAATTGATGACATGGGTGATGTCGTCCACATCCAGTCCCCGGGCGGCCACATCGGTGGCCACCAGCAGCTGAAGGGTTCGTTCCCTGAATTTTTTCATCACCTGGTCCCGCTGCATCTGGGAGAGATCACCGTGCAGCGGTTCGGCATTGTAGCCGTCTTTCATCAGTTTGTCGGCCACCGTCTGGGTTTCGAGGCGGGTGCGGCAGAAAATGAGGCCGAAAATGTCCGGGGTGTAATCGATCAGGCGCTTGAGGGCCGCATACCGGTCTTTTTCTTTGACCACATAGCAGGCATGGGCGATGTTGTCGGCGGTCCGGTTGGGCGAACCGGCGCTGATGGTCACCGGCCGGGTCATATAGGTATCGGCGATTTTGGCCGCGGCCTTCGGCATGGTCGCGGAAAAGAGCCAGGTCCGTTTGTCGGCCGGGGTCTGTTCCAGAATGGCATCGATATCCTCCTGAAATCCCATGTTGAGCATTTCATCGGCTTCATCCAGGATCGCAAAAGCCACCGCATCCAATCGAACCGCTTTCCGCCGGACCAGATCCAGGAGGCGGCCGGGTGTGGCCACGATGATCTGAACACCTTTTTTGACCTCCACTATCTGTTGTCGAATGTCGGCGCCGCCATACACGGAGGCGATTCTGGAATGGGGGAAGAACCGGGCAAACCGTTTCAGGTCGCCGGTGATTTGAAGGCAGAGCTCCCGGGTGGGGCAGACAATCAGGCCCTGCAAGGTGGGTGAGGTAAAATCGACCAACTGGATCAGGGGCAGGCCGAAGGCTGCGGTTTTGCCGGTGCCGGTCTGGGCCAGGCCGATAATGTCGGTGTTGCCGGCGAGCATTCGGGGGATGGCCTGTTCCTGAATGGGGGTGGTCCCCTCAAAGCCCAGACTGTCGACAGCCTGAATGATTTCCGGTTTCAATTCAAAAGAAGAAAAATGCATAGGTGTTTTCCTGATATTTCCTGGTGCAGCCGGTGGTCGTATACCGTCCGCAAATTTTGTTCAAAATTCAAAATATACAAAAGCCGCTCGGCGCGTTTGCCGAACGGCTTTTTTCGACTAAATCTCTGAGACTGAAGGGCGCCGATCAGAGCGGCGATCCCTCGAATCATTATTTGGAAGGGGCAATACCTTTAAATTTTAAAAAAATCAACCCTTTTTGATATGACCGTGAAATGAGAGCCGGGGCTGGTTTTCCGCCAGAAAATCGTAAATCGCGGCGGAACCGACCTGCCGTCCGTCGAAACAGACATCCAATCCCAGCCGATCCGGCGGCATGTGGAGGACATAGGCGCTCCAGGACATGGCCTCGGGGCGCACCAGTGCGGCCAGTTCGCCGGCGATGGTCGGCAGGGTCTGGCGTATTCCCGCCAATTATCCACCTCATGCCAACCGTCTTGGGTGGATAGGAGCGCAGATCATCGTTGCCGAGATAACAGAGATACTCTACGCCGATGGCGTCGAATTGGGCAAAATGGGAATTCAGCTTTCCGTTGATAAAATCCTTCTGGGTAAACCGGTTTACGTTGTTCGGCAGCATATCCCCGCCGTTGATGACCGCATCGGGTCTGTATGCGCAGGCCAGATCGAACAATCGATCGTATTTCCAGGCCGCTCCGTGCAGATCGGTGACAAACAAAAGTTTCATAAAACATTCTTGGGTCGTTGAGTGATCTCAGCTGGGCAGATGCATGCCGTATTTTTTCACATTTCGGATCACATCCTGAATGACCGGATCAGATACCGATTTTCCCCGAGAGGCCGCCTCAGAGGCCGGAAACCCGTAATCCCGGAAAAATCGCTCAAAGCCTTTGGGCCGCCACCCGGTGACCCAGACCACATCTTCTTCCGTATTGTTGATAAAGGTATGAACCCTTTCGGGCGGAATTTCCACAAAATCGCCGGCCCCGTACGATGTCCATTGGCCGTCGCACATCACGTCCAGGGTGCCTTTGATGATCAGGAAGAACTCGCTTTCCTGACGGTGAAAATGCGGCGGAGGACCGGACATATGCGGGGATGAGGTAACTTCAATCATGCCGTATGAATCGTCGGTATCCAGGGG
>JBKHDE010000339.1:0-4066 GCA_046541495.1 Desulfococcaceae bacterium | reverse complement strand
CGATTACCCGAATATCGACGGTCGCTTCATCCGACGAACTTTGGGCGCCCAGGGGGCGAACCCGTCCGGTCTGAAGGGTCCGCAAAAGGGCGGCCTGGGACTTGTGGGACATGTTGCCGATTTCATCTAAAAAAAGGGTGCCGCGGTCGGCCTGCACAAAGGCGCCTGTCTTGTCCCGATCGGCACTAGTGAAGACGCCTTTTCGGTGGCCGAACAATTCGCTTTCAATAAGCGAATCCGGAATGGCTCCGCAGTCTAAACCGATGAAGGTTTCGTTTTTTCTGCGGCTCATCAGATGGATAAACCGTGCAAACAGTTCTTTGCCGCTGCCGGAAGGCCCCAGCAGCAATACCGGATAATCGGTGGGGGCCGCCATTGCCGCCTTTTCCATAACTTCAATAAGAGTTGGGTCTTGCCCTACAATCCCGGCCTGTTGTCTGGCCGCATCTATTTCGTCTTGATTCACCGCGGTCGGTGCAGGGCTGTCCTGCCGAAATCGCACGGTGGGAAAGGCCGCCTTGGTCGGATCGATTTTGGTGACCAAATCCTTTTTCGCGAAGCGATTTTCACGCACATGAATAACTTCGGCCCGGATCTCGGAGCTGGCGACCAGAAAAAACCAGCAGGCATGCATCTGCGGGGTTCCCGATGACAGAGAAACCGTATACCGGGCATCCCGATCGTAAATCTCCAGGAGCGTCCGGCGAAGCGCCTCCAATATCTGTCCGTAATCCGTCGGATCTGAAATGGCCAGTTCACAGGGCAAGACGGTCTGAAGATTTGGATGCCGCTTCCGTATCTCCGCCGCCGTAACGGCGGCCTCTCTCTTCAATTGATGATTATGAAGCAGAAATACTTTTTGAAATTCGGCCGGACGGTGGCGCAGGAGGTTCAGTATCGGCCCGTCGTTTCCCGATTTATTGAAGGGGTCCTGTGCGCCGTTGAAGCTCAGAAGTACGGTTTGAGTCATCGTCTGGTTTTCCTCCGTTCGCCGATCGCTTTTTGGAGCAGCGCTTTCAGGGCGTCGATATTCGATAATGTTCTATAACCGAATATGTTGACCCGGTTGATAACAAAAGGTTCTCCGTCATAATGCAGGTAACAGACCAAAGGGACCCCAAACCGACCGAAAAGCCTTGATACCGCCTCCGTCCTGAGTGCGATGTCTTCCGGCAGATTCCCCTCCACCTCGGTGCCCATGGCTTTGCTCTCGACCAGGAAATAATCGGCGCCGAAACGGGCGACGGCATCCATATCGGTTCTATGCGTTTTGCTGCTGATCCCCCTTTTTTCCAATTCGGCTTCCATCGCCTCGCTCCACCGGGTTCTCATTCGTACCTGAACCTCATCCGCACCGCATTTGAGCAGGGCATATCCGATCAGCCGTTCCGCCCATGCCCCGTTCAATTCAATCGGCAGATCTACGGTCGTTTTCATCCCTTTGACCCTTCACCGGGGATTGTTTGTTTTTTGAAAAAAGCCTTGCATCCGGCATCAGCTCAACCGGTCCCCACGGCAGCGCACTCGGCACTCTGTTTTTTTCGGCCATCACCCGCAACAGATCAAGCATGGCGTCCAATCCTTCCTGGTCCCGAAGAAGGGCTTTTTTATCTTCACCGACCGATCTGAATGAAGCGCCCTGCATCCGCATACAGACCGGGGGTGAAGGCGCTTTCAAATCGCCGGCGTAAAAATCAGGAATACGCCGCAGGCTCTGATCGTCGGTCCGAAGGGAATAAACGCCAAGATTGTTCATCCTCGCCCAAAGGGTCAAAAAAGCGGTCTGTCCTTTGGTGCCGGGGGTAAAGTTGATGAGGGTATTTTCATCCGGTTTTTCCATCGTGAGAAGCTCTGTGCCGTCTATGCTTACCGGTATGAAAGAAAGTGTTCGGGTGGGCAATGCGCTTCTTTGTGAAAGGATCGCATCTTTCAGCATTTCCACCTGAGGATCGCCCGGTGTGTACAGCAGGCATGTTTTTTCCGGCGCATGGCTCCAAATCGCGATGAGGGTAGGCATGAGGTTGGGGGCGAGCACGGTATACAGCACTGAACCGTCGGTTTTGCCGGATTCGCCGGCCTCGACGGTGATGGTTTCCCCGATGGACGGTGCCGGCGGACTGCTTTTTAAAAAGCGTCTCAATTTTGGACAGAAGTCGTTTTCATGCTGGTGGATCACCGTCACCTTGCCGCCGCCTTCGGACTCGATCCGTTCCGCCGAAGGGGAATGGTTCGTGAGTACGGCGATATCTCGGTGATAGAGCTCGCCGAAGGCCGGACGGTCGGAGGCAAGGCTCATCAGTTGCCGGGCCTCGCGCAAAAGGTCTTCCCCTGTCCGCCTGTTCTCAGCGCCGGGGCTGTGAATGACTTTCAGAAACCGCAGTTCATTGCCCACATTCCAGACGATATCGAAGTCGACATTTTCGATGCGCAGGTTTTTCTCCCGCTTTTTCGGCAGTTGGATTCTGCATTTGCCCAAGGCGAATCCCAGAAATTCCGAAAAGTTTCTTTCCCGAACTTCATGAGGAATGTCCTGGAGTCGAAGCACATCTTCCGGCGGGGGCAAGGGGAGCTTTCGATGATCGGCAAGAATTCCATTTCGAAAACGGACGGCATGCACCCCTTCGGATTCGGGGTATAAAAGCCAGGTCTTTTCTATCGGCAGGGCGGCAAGGCAGGCCGCGATTTGAAAATTCATGCCCCCGGCCAAGTTAAAGGCGATTTCTGCTTCTTCACCGGTGAATGCGGCAACGCCTTCATGGGCGGGCGGACGATTCCTGTCATCTGTTTCCATGCTGTCGGAAATCGGAATCAGCTGAATCCGATGTTCCTCAAAAAGATCGTCTCGAAGAAATCCCACGATGGTCCGGGCTTTGCCCCAGCTCCCTTCGGTAGCCAGAAGCCGGACGCCCGTCAGTTTCTCACTCCCATGGGCCATCCAGGATAAAAGCGGATTGAGCACCGCCATCACCTGAGTTCCCACCAGAGATACGTAAATCATAATCGCCCCCCTCCCGTTTTGATATGCCGGTATCGGTTGTGCCAGGGTGGAATGTTTGCCGGCCCTGTCGGCGGGCCGAAACAGATCCCTTCCGCCCGTTTTGCGGCTTCATTTGCAATAGGTGAAATCGAGCTTTCAAAAATGCATGTCGGATTTCAACAATACCCCCGAATGTTTTCCACGATGATGCAATAGATGAAGGGGCTGTCGAATAGGCCGTGGGAGAGCCTTCGAAAGCAACTGACTGGTCTGCAAGGAAATTTACTCCGGCGGTTCCGTATGAGATCTCGAAGGTAGTTCATCCCCGCTCCACGGGATTCAAAAAAATGGCACCATCCTTGCTGATTATTTTGCTCTCTGCTTTCAAAGCGCTTTATTTCCAAGAAGATAAACTGAAGTGAACAAGCATTCTCATAATCTACAAAAATCATTTTGTCAAACCGTTTGATTCTACTGAAGTCCACTCCCGAAGTTCTATGAGTTGCCATCGAGCGCGCTTGGGTCTTCGAAAGGCGCTGGGGAATACGACAAGGGCCTTTTAACCTAAAAAACGCTCCGGCATCTTCTGGTCGGACCATCTGAGATCCGATTTCCGTTTAAACCAAACAGCAGTCTTTAAAAAAAACAGCAACGTCGGATGGCTGAAAGCCTTTCCACCAAACGGACCTTCACCACATCCTGATCCATCAGAGAAAGGGGGAAACCATGGAAGTCGATATGGTCAACCTGGTCATTTACATGGTCGGCGCTGTTTTTTTGATGTTTGTATTATGGGAGGTTCGTCGTTCCTTCCGTTTTGTCCTGAATACCCATTTTTCGTTTGTATCCAAAGAGAATGCAGAGCCTCACCGAAGCCCGGGGCGCATTACTATGTGCTCGGCCCGCACGGCAAGTCGGATGCTGGAGGTTTACGATCGTTCCGCTCCTTGGCGAATGGGGTTTCTGCCTGTGTACAGCATTCTGTTGACAACCATGGCGATAGGGTGGGGGCAGTGCATGGAATTGGGAAAGACGTTCCAGCAGGCTCTGCCGTCTCTGATTCCCTACAGCCATTCTGTGTATCGAACC
>JBKHDE010000338.1:0-4090 GCA_046541495.1 Desulfococcaceae bacterium | reverse complement strand
GAACGATACCAGGAAAATCTGTCTACCCGATTCGGCGTTTCTCCATCGGAAAGGATCATGCGTCTGTGTGAAAAAATTAAACGGGAACGGTAACAAAGCAGCTTATCCGACCCGGTCAAATCCACTGCAGCATTCCAAACCAGAGAAAGGAACATGCACATGATTCCAGAAAAGGCCTCCGCCCTTGCTTCCTTTACCCGTAACGGAAAACGAGTGGTTTTTGAACAGGACGTTAAAGTCACCCTGGATCTTACCACCCAAGTGCTGGCGTTCGATGTGCCGGAGGACAAGGAAATCAGAGATGACAGAGATGAAGGCGGGGTGGAAGAAGCGAAAATCTATCCCACGATTTCCGCCCTATCCCGATGGAATGATTTCGCATCCACCGCGGTATGGGTCCAGAAAGCCAAGCAGTTCGACGACGGGCTCTACGCGGCGGTGGAGCTTCTGGCGCAAAACGGTGCGGAATCCTTTATCGGAAAGCAAAAAATTCTCACCAATGTGTTGGACCATTTAGAGAATTCTTCCTGTGGAAAAACGCAGCGCGATGCCGAATCCCGGGAATCCATGGGCCTGATCGCCGCGGCCCTGATACTCAGCGGTCGGGCGCCGAACCTCAGCACGCCGATCTACACCGCCGCCGATGAGATTCGACGGGAATTCCTGGATAATGAAATGCGCTCAAAGCCGATCGGGTTTTATACCTGGACCCCGGAACTGGAAGGAATTTTTCAGCAGGACCGGCTGCTTCAGACCAATTTAATGCCGGAGCAGGCCGATTACAGCCCGGCGGTGCTGAAAGAGGCGGGCCAAAAAATTCAGCTTCTGTCCGCGGCGGTAACCGATTCCCCCGCATCGGAACCCTATCGGCGCTATATAAATCTGATCCAAAAACTCACCAACCCCTTTCCGCCGGAATACAGGGATTTCACCCGGATCGGCGACATTCACTCGAACCGGAAATACTGTTTTTTTCCGCCCTCCAGAAGCCATGAGGGCGAACTGATCAAAACCCTGTTCGGAACCGAACGGCCGATTCCGGAAGGGTTCAGCCTGGTCGATACCCTGATCGATGCCATCGCGGACGAGAGGATTTCCCTTTCCCCCACCGCCGAATCCGGGTGGTACGACTACCAGGTTCATGCCCTGGAACCACTGGTCATCCCCGACCGAATGCCCGAAGCCGAACACACCTTTTTATCGGGGCGTTATAAACAGGAACTGACCGACCTGTTCAAAGCGGCCATCGCTCTGACGCGGGAAACCCATGTCAAGCAGATTGAAATTCCTCTATGTGGCGCCATGCCCCCCCCGATCGTTGTCGATATTTATCCCGAGATTTCCCTGGAACCCACGGCTGAATATTTTTTAAGGCGCGCCAAAAGCTATACCTTCATCAAGAAGGTTCTCGAAGATATGTTCACGGCGGAGGTCCTGAAACACCAGCGACGAATCACCCCGCTCGGCGAGTCCGACCGCCCGCTCTGGGAGGAACTGGCGGACATGGAGTCCCTGTTTTACGGCGCCTACGGCATCATCAGCCGCCAACTTGGCATGGTCCCGCAGGAGATCGCAAGGCGAAACCCCCAGGAGGATATGAACCGCGCCGCCAAATGGATTACCTCTTTTCACAAAGACCCGGACATCGGGGCCGACAGCCGCATGATGGTTCCGCTGTTTTACGACATTGAAAGGGGACAAGTCAAAGTGTGGGTATTCTTAGGGTATACCTCCAAACCTCTGGAGATCTCCTTTCACAGGGAACCGAAGGCCAGAGTCACCAACCTGGCGGGAAAACGAACCCGGGCGGAACTGAAGTACCACAGAATCAGGCAGACCATGATTACACCCATCAGCGCGGAATTGTATGTCAATCGGCTTCTGAACCGAAGGGAAATGCAGCGGCTTTGCAATCGGTTTCAGACGCGGTCGAGGATTTTGGAGGCGTTGAAGGCGCAACGGTAGTGACCCTGTTTATTGGATAATCCCTCATACTCTCAAATAACCGCATCACAGGTCGGGTGTCGGCCAAAAAGTTTAAAAAGACACCCGGCCGGGAAGTTCTCTGCTCATCCCTGACGCTCGCCCTAAATAATCAACCGCCTCTTTGACGGTGAGCCCCCTCTGTTCTCCTCCATTATCCTAAAAAGCAACCGGAGGAACAGCTCCCATGCCCTTAAGATCCACCGGGCAGACAGCCACCGAACCGCTTTTTATGAAATGATTTCAAAATTTTATGCTCGGCTCCGTCCCAAGAGTTTTTCTGATTTTTTTTTCGTCGGCTGTAATATTTTTGTAATATCTGCCGGGTTAGGATGGCCCATACACTCCCCGCAAAGAACCTGTACCGAAAATTCGAGGGAACGCTTCCGCAGCCGAGGCTGATTCCCGTGCCCCGATTTCCAATGGGATGATTCCGTGACGGCGCCGGGGGTTTTCCGCTCAATCCCCGAAACCGCAGAAAGGAAGCATCATTTATTCACGTTAAACCCGTTATATCAAGGAGGTGGCCCATGAAGACATCCGTGGTCGGAATCAAACACCTGATCGTTTTGGCGGACGAATCGCCGGATTTCGGGGTTCGCCTGGATACGGCGTTGACCATGGCGGGGAAATTTGATGCCCGCCTGACCTGCATCTACGCCCAGGAACTGAACCCGAGATGCGTGTCGCAAATGTTTTTGAACCATGTGCCGTACTCGATCCGCTCCGAAATCGCTGAAAACATGGCCAGGTTCAAAGAATCGACGGCGACGGAAATTCAGAAGGTGTTTGAAACAAAAGTCACCGCGGCGAGCTGGCAGTCCAAATCCCGATGGCGACGGATCAACGGAGACCCCAATCATGTGGCCAGTGTGGTCTCCCGGTATGCGGACCTGATCATCTGCGGTCAGAACGGCGTCGAGCGATTCCCTGAGTTTCACACGGTCGACCCGGGGGAGGTGGTGGCGGTCAGCGGCCGGCCGGTGTTTGTGGTCCCCCGGGATTACAAACCCAAAGGGTACAGCGCCCACGTACTGTTCGCCTGGAACGGCAGCCGCGAAGCCGGCCGGGCCATCTCCGACGCCATGATGATTCTGGACACCGACACCCGGGTCACCATCGCCACCGTGGGCTCCGCAAAGGATCTGCCCGAAAGCTTCGGATTCGACATGGCCTCGCGGCTGAACAGTTGGGGCATCGAAACCCGGCAGGTGGACATCCCCACCAACGGCGATCGCAACCGCGGGATGGCCTTGGTCCGCTTCGCCCGGGAAAACGGGGTGGATCTGATCGTCATGGGGGCCTATTCCCAATCCCGTTTGCGCCAGAAGGTATTCGGCGGCGTCACCCAATCGGTTCTGAAGCATATGGCGGCGCCGGTCTTTTTATCTCACTGAGGATGTCACCAATCAATGAAAGGAGGAACCAATGAAAACAGCGCTTTCCATCACAGCTTTGGGCCTGGTTTTTCTCTTGGCCCTGATCGCAGCCGGTCCGACCCATGAAATCGATATCCAACAGCCGGCTCCGCAGCCGGAGGCCTATGTGGAACAGATCGATGCCCTGATTGCCGAATGCAATGAAAAAGGCACCGCCCAAAAGACCGGTTTTTTGGAGATGGGTGACGGTGCGGCCCTATCCATGATGAGAGGCTATTTTTTCAGCCAAAACAAGGATTGGTTGGTCTCTCAAATGATGGCGGCCTACGTGAACCCGACCCCGCAGGCGGTCCAGTATTTTGCAGACAAACGCTTTTTTGCGGTGCTGCACAGCTTTGATCCCAAGATGGCAAAAACCTATTTAGCGCCTTGGCAGGAGAGACCGTCGGCATTGAGTCGGTTGCAGTAACGATCGTCCATGAATGCCCTCCGCCCGTTCCAGCACCTCATTGCGGAAATGGGGGTTCAGGCCTCTGGATGTGTGCAGTTCAACCCGCCGGCCAAGAATTTCGTCGAGTTCCAGTTCCATCCCGGCCAAACCGATCATCCCCACCCGGGCATCCGGCTCGAATTCGACCAGAACATCGACATCGCTCTCAGGCCGAAAGTCATCTCTCAGGACGGAACCAAAAAAGGAAAGTCGCCGAATACGGTTTCGACGGCAAAAA
>JBKHDE010000337.1:0-4161 GCA_046541495.1 Desulfococcaceae bacterium | reverse complement strand
CATTCCCAGGGATACAGCCAGCGTATCATAGGCATTGAAAAGGGCCGCAAGTTGCCGCCCTCTCTGAATACGGCCAACCGCGGTTTCCATCATTCTCTCTGTCACCAGGGTATCCGGGAAACCGGCAGTGCCGGCCACATTTCGCTCTCGGGTCATTCTCAGCAGATCGGTACGCACCTCGTAAGCGGTATTGTACAACCGAAACTGGTTTTGCCGAACCCCGTAATCGTGAAGGGCCAGGTGAATCTGGGCGATTATCGAAGAAGTAAGCAGCAACCGCTGCAACCGGGAATGTTCAACCCCCTTCTTTTTGACCTTGTAATCATACCATCCGGCGGGCAATGACAACAAATCATACACAAGGTCCGCACCCACTGTCGTCCATGTACTGTTTACCAAGAATTTATCGCCGTCATACATATAAGATCCGTTCAGCCGCACACCCGGAAACATTGAAACCAAAGCCGCCCGGGCCTCATCCTGCTGAATCCGTTCCTGGAGATCCTCTGAAAAAAGTTCCGGACGGTTTTGCAAGGCGAAAGCCTCCAGTTTTTCCGGGTTGATCCGCCTTGGATCAGGCAAGGATTCAAGTCTGGAAAACAGGAATTCTTCGGTATCCAACTCAAATTTGGACATTGGGCTGATCCCCATGAGCCGACAAAGGGTGATCCGGGCACCGGACATTTCCCCCTGAAGATCACCGGCGGTCACCGCTAGGCCTGTAAGATCGCGCTCAATTTCCCGGGCCACGATCGGGTCCAGTCGACGTTCCTGAACCAGGGCATTGGCACTTTCCTTGAACTTCTTCGTCAATTCCGCCATTTCGGTAATATACGAAAGGTTGGCCTCGGCCAAAGCCGCCTGACGATAGGCGGTGGCGATATCCAATGCCAGGGTTTGCGCCTGTCGACGCTTTTCGAGACGGCGAATTTCACTCTGGTGAGCCACCTGCCTGGACCGAAGATAAGACAGGCCGAAATCAAGAAGATTCCAGGTAAGATTGGCACTGGCGGTTCTCTGAAAACGCTCCTGGGAAACGGAATTGCTCAGCTGGGTTTCACCGGTGGTAACATCTATGAATTCCCGCTGGGGAAGCTCGTCCCGGTAGGCGATATTTCCATTGACGGTGAGACTGGGAAGCATACGCAGCTTTTCGGACCGGGCCGCATCATCGGCAATATCGATGAGGGCTTGGGAAATGCGTCGTTCCAGATTATTGGCAAGCCCGATATTGATCGCTTCATCCATGGAAAGAAGGGTGTCTTCAAGAACAATATCATTTTGATGCAATATCGCCCGGTCTGCCGTCAAGTTCTGCCGCCGTTCCGCAACGAGATCCACTTCATACACACTCGTGCAGCCTGACAATGCCAATAACCCCATCATCAGCCCCGTTCCAATTCTCACCCGATGCAAGAACATCACGCTTTACGTTCCTTCCTGCTGAATGCGTTTACTTTTTTGAACGAATTTTTTAGACCCGCCTATTCAATAGAGGATGCCCTTTTACATGTAATCCTCCTCCACGACTCCAAGAGAAATTTGGAACCATGCCTTTTCCCTCTCTGAATCTTCCGGGAAAGATTTTGTGGGTACCTATACCCTTCAGGGCGGAAATCCGTCAAGGCATTTTACTTATTTTCCATGTGGATTATGCATGACTGTGCTATAATAGAAAATACCACTACGTGTTTCCTTGGACGTATAACAGCATGTCTCTTTTAGATTTTCAAATAACAGATTGAAATAGACCGATAAATGCTTCTTCTTAAAACAATATTCCAACAGTTTTCTGAATCCTATAATCCAAGCAGACAAACTGTTTCGGGAATTTTTGCCACACTTTTTTTGATTTTAAGTCGGAAGAGAAAGGAGCAAACGCCCCTTCAGCTGGGGGGTAATTTTCAAAGACCAAGGGAGAAGGATAGAATGAAACCTATTAGAAATGCCTATCGAATGTGGATGGCGGCTTTTCTTGTACTGACCGTTTGCAGCAGCGCTGACGCGGTCTCTTTCACCGGTCTCGGTTTTCTGCCGGGAGGATACGAAAGCCACGCTAACGGTATTTCGGCAGATGGAACAACCGTGGTCGGCTGGAGTTTATCCCCTAACGGATATAACGCCTTTACCTGGACGGAAACCGGAGGCTTGGCCGGGCTATGCGGCCCTCCACTAGGGAATTTTTCCTGCTATGCCACGGATACGTCTGCAGATGGATCGACAGTGGTGGGGCATCGCCTCTACAATTTTGAGTATGAGGCGTTTTCATGGACCCAGACCGCCGGCACGGGCGGAACCGGCCACTTGTCGGGGGGAGAACCTCTCAGTAAGGCCTGGGGCGTCTCAGGAGACGGTTCCATCCTTGTCGGAGAAAGCGGGGGCGTATCCGGTAAAGAAGCCGTTTTTTGGACAGAAGAAACCGGCGTGATCGGCCTGGGGGCTTTATCACAACGCTCTTCCCACAGCAGTGCGTTTGATATTTCCGGAGACGGGTCTGTCATCGTGGGTCGCAGTTATTCACTGTATGGCCACCAGGCTTTTCGATGGACTCAGGATGACGGCATG
The DNA here is from genome assembly GCA_046541495.1 of Desulfococcaceae bacterium. GTDB lineage: Bacteria > Desulfobacterota > Desulfobacteria > Desulfobacterales > Desulfococcaceae > JAABSQ01. The sequence continues at coordinate 1,596 of JBKHDE010000337.1, read as the reverse complement.
GTCGGAATAGGCTTCCTGGCCGGGAACTACAGTGTCGCCAATGCGATAGCTTCCGACGGATCCGCCATCGTCGGGAAAAGTATTTCCCAGCATGGTTTTCAGGCTTTTTTATGGACAGAAGCAGGCGGCATGATCGGGTTGGGAGACCTGTCGGGGGGGATCTTTGAAAGTGAGGCGCTCGGTATTTCCGGTGATGGCTCCACTGTTGTAGGACGAAGCCGATCCGCCATCGGGGAGGAAGCGTTCCTGTGGACCGCCGAAAGCGGCATGCAAAGCATTCAGCAGCTCCTGGTCGGAACAGGTATCGACATGGACGGCTGGCATGTGACCTCAGCGACGGATATTTCCGCGGACGGCCGGACCATTATCGGATACGGAATAAACCCGCAGGGCCTGAGAGAAGCCTGGCTTGCAGATTTGACGCCTTCACCAAACCATGGAGCGCCGGTCCCTGAACCCGGAACCTGTATGCTTCTGGGCCTTGGCATCGGAATGGCGGCGGCCTTTCGTAAAAGAAAACGCAGGCATACCTCTTAATAGACCTCATCGAGTCAGGGGAGGGCCGGCAAACGCCCTCCCTCAACCCTTACTCTCACCCAACCTCCCAGATCTGGGCAAATTCTCCATTTCAGCTCTATTAAAGTACCTATTGGAATCTCTGTTCCTATACATCACCCTTTTTCAGAGCCCCGGATCTGCACATTCAATCGCCTATTCAGGGCAGGTGGGTTGGACCCGACCTCCACCAGGACTTCTTGGAACTTAACTTAGGTGTCTGGCTATCGGAAGCAGCAATTTAAAAGCGATGCGCTTATGGTGACCGGCAACCGCCGACTCCCCTGAAAAAAAGAGGGCGGCCATTGGGCCGCCCTCTTTTTGAGGCTTCTTACTTGTTAAAAGGCGCCCGCACGGAAGCGGGCGCTGGTTGCTGGATTATTTACGACGAATGCCGCGACAGAAATACCCTGCCACTCCGGTCAGCAGGACCGCCAAAGGCAGCAGGTTCCAATTGCCGCGAGCCGGCTTCATGGATTCGATAAAACAGGTGTCGCTTCCGCCGCCGTCGCTTTCGATACCCACGCCGAAACCGGAAAGCGGAATGATGATGATCCCGTTCTCGATGCCGTCGGCATCTCCGATGCCGCCGTCTCTCAGGGTGAGGGTCACGTAGCTCATATCATCCCCGAACACCGCCGTGCTGCCGGAAAACTCCTGCCAGCCTTCGACCCAGGCAAAAGAGTACCAGGCCGAATTTTCCGGCGCAGCCGGGTTGAAGTAGACCCGAACCTTGGCTTCATCGCCAGGTGCGAAGGTTTCCAGTTTATATCCGATCACACCCAAAGGCATTTCGGTGCCGGGCGGTACCGTCACGCCCTCCGCATCGGTGGTATAGGCTTTGAGGGCGATCATTTCGACCACATTGTCAAGACCCTGTACCGCCCAGTACCCGTCGCCCATGGCCGCTCTTACGAACAGAATCAGCGGGTCGGTCGGATCCAGGTCCGGGAAAACGGCGGTCGGATCATCCACTTCCTGGTCATCGGGTATACCGTCACCGTTCAGGTCATCGGGATCGACGCCGACCGTGCTGAACAT
>JBKHDE010000336.1:0-4226 GCA_046541495.1 Desulfococcaceae bacterium | reverse complement strand
AAATGAAAAAATTTACGGTAACCATCCTCAAAAAACAATTGGCCGAAAAAACCAAAGAAGAATTGATAAACGAAATTTCATATCTATTCCAAAACTTCCCTCAGGTTAAGGACTATTTCAAAGCCCGGTCCGGCGATATTCGGGAGATATTAAAAAAACACGAAGAGATCATTCAGAAGGAATTTGTTTATGGCAAAACAAGGGGGTTGCCGAAAGCAAGATTTTCAGTCGCCAGAAAAGCGGTTACGGATTTTAAAAAACTGACGGATGATCCGGTACTGATCGCCGAACTCATGTTTGCGTATGTCGAAAGCGTATCGTATTTTAACAATGAATTCAGTCCTGATACGGAACGATTCTATTCCGCCTCGGAAAAGATGTTTGAGGATGCGCTCAAATTGTTAAAAAAAACCGGCAAACTGGAGGAGTTCAAAGATAGAGCGTATGAGATTGTGGACAATGCGCCCGAGGGGTGGGGAAATAAAGACTCTTTAAAAGAGATATATGAAGATTTCTACGGCGAATTAATAGATTAGCCTCGTTTTTACAGTCGCGGAAACTTGAATACCTCCGCCCTCAGAGTAGCCGCTTTCCCGCCTACCGCTTCCCCCATGGTTGCCTCGGCTTTAGATCGCGATGATCGGCATCCAATAATCGACCTGAAAGGAAGGTTCATCATGCTAAAATAGATACCGAAACCGAAGGAATCCCCACCACCCCGCCCAAAAGAACCGGGAAACCGGAACCCCGAAGTTCTCTGACTCAGCCCCGATGCGAATAGGATGCTTCAATTGCAGCACGCCATCGGAAATCAAGCGGTGCAATGACTTTGGCAAGTACAAAAGGCCCTGAATATTTTCCCCTTTGACCGAATTCTCTCCCCATATTCGAATTTTAATCTAAATTTCAGGCAAAGAAAGATCCCCCCAAAAAAGTTTATTTTTTTTCACTTTTCTATTGACCGACGGTCGGTCAATGCGTATTCTCCGTCCATCGATATCAAAGAGATGAAAGGGCCGCGTTTTCCGGCGAATCCCGAGAGATTCAACCCGACAAATGAGGAGGTAAAAATGACCCGAACCGTGAAAAAACCGGATGAAAGACGAGAAGAGATCATCAAGGCGGCCCGGGAACTCTTTCATTCCAAAGAGTACGACAAGGCCACCATGCAGGATCTGATGAAAACCCTCAACATCGCCAAGGGAACGATCTACCACTACTTCTCCTCCAAAGAGGAGCTGCTTGAAGCCGTGGTGGAAGATCTCATGGATGAGGAACTCGTCAAAAAGAAGAAACTGGTAAAAGAAAGCAGGCGAAAAAAGCTCGATGCGGTGGAAACGATCCGCTTCCTGTCCACGACGGACCGGATGGCCGAGGAGAACGAAGAGATCCTCGATATGTTGCACCAGCCCGGAAACATCATTCTGCACGCGCGGCAACTCGGCCGCTACCTGACGCAACTGGCGCCGATTTACGCCGCCGTGATTGAAGACGGATGCGAACAGGGCCTGTTCAAGACCGACCATCCGCTGGAATGCGCTGAATTTCTGCTGGCGGGCATCCAGTTTTTGACCGATGTGGGATTCTATCCCTGGAGCAAAGAAGCGATCGAGCGCCGCATGGCGGCATTCCCCTCATTATTGGAAGACCTGTTGAGCGCCCCCGAAGGGTCGTTCGACTTTCTGGTGGAATAAAAAAAAAGGCCAAAGGCCGAAACCATTTAGAGGTAAACATCATGTGCCACTACAAACAAGTTTCATTCGTGTCCAAAACGTGCATTACAAAATTCATCATTCGATCGGCGGGGCGGAAAGGCGGCCTCCTGCACAAGTCCGCACTGGCGGGAATTTTCTTTCTGTTCATACCCTTGTCCCTGTCCGGGGCGGCGCAGGCGGGCGACGCCTGGAAAGACGGCTGGTTCGGAGATCTGCAAATCGGCGGCGGCGTCATCAGCGCCCGCCCCTCCGGACTGGAAGTTCTGGATGACAATGAACGACGGGACCGCCTTACGGAAGAAAGCTCCAGAGAATCCGAGGGCCTTCCTCTGATCGGAGGCAAGATCGGATACGGCTTTCAGAAAACCGGGACGATGGTATCCGCAGGCGGCGGAATGGAAGACCCCTGGCATGTCTCCATCGGCCGAAAAATCGGACACGCGGGCCGAATCACCCTCAGCGCACTCTACGAGGAAGAAGAGGTTTGGGAAAACCCCTACCTGACCGGTGTAGACCGCGACCGGACCGACGCCGAATCGGTCGGCTACGCCGTCAACTGGGACAACATCCTGAACACCGGCCTCAGCGCTTTTGCGCAACAGATGCACATCGATGTGGACCAGGACCGGATCGGCGAAACCGAGCCGGACCTGCGGCGGGACGGCGCCGACACCACCGTGGGCGTCAGTTATCCCTGGAACCTGGGCCGCGGCGGTGTTTGATCTTCACCTCCGACCGTTCTGATTTGAAAAGGGATTTCATCAATCGAATAATCGATCCCCGACGGATTCGACTCAATACCCTCCCGGCTTTCTTTTTGATTATGCCGCTGTCGATTCTGGCCTCGATTCTGATATCCCTTCCATTCGGCGGGTCAATGTCGCAGTTCCAATTGGCCGACGGGTTTTCCTTTTCATACGGGGTCGTCCCGGCGCTTTCTCTGCTGGTGATGGCCGCTACCTTCGAAGAATTGGGATGGCGGGGATATGCCTTTGACAGCCTTCAGAGCCGCTACACTTTCTTTACCGCCTCACTCGTGTTCAGCGTTCTCTGGTCGTTCTGGCATTTTCCGCTGATTTTTGTGAAGCATTCTTATCAATACGAGATTTTCCATGAAAATTTCTGGTACGGCCTCAACTTTTTTGTCGGCATCATTCCCCTGGGAATCATCATCAGCTGGATCTGCGTCAAAAACCGAAAAAGCGTCCCGGCGGCGATCGTGTTTCATTTTATCGTCAACATCTCCAATGAAGCGCTGAACATCACCCAGACCACCAAATGTATCGAAAGCCTCGTCCTGGCGGTGGCGGCGGCGGTAATCATCGCAAGGGAAAAAGAAATGTTCTTTTCCAAAGCCCACTTGCAGCCGAACCTGATTGACACTTCCCTGCCGGTGGCTTACCATTCGAATATTCAGCCGATTACCCCGAAAGATCACGACCACTGCCGACGAGCAGATTTTGCCGACGCCTGATACACGGCATTATTCACGATATGCGCCGAATCCAACCAAAAGGGAGGACACATGCCCAACGTCACCACCGCGTTCCACAACCGGATCGTCCTGGCATTCGACTTCGATGAAACCCTGGCGCCGCCGACCACGGAACGGCTCATCGAATTCTGCGGCTATGACCCGGAATCGTTCAATGAGACTTATGTCAGGCCGCTGATCGAAGACCTCTCCTGGGAAAAGCAGCTGGCAAGCACCTATGCGCTGCTGGAAGCCCTGAAGCGCGACGGCAAACGGTTGACCGAATCGGATCTGGCGGAGATCGGCAGGAACTTTCCCCTTTTCGACGGGGTACCGGAAATGTTCGACCGGGTGCGCCGGGCCGCCCGGGCCATTGTGGAGGATGTGGATGTTCGGTTCTATCTGATCACCGCCGGATTCGCCGAGGTACCCCAAAACACCGACATCGCCCACGAGTTCCACGACATCCTGGGCGGCGCCTTTCACTTTGATGAGGACGGAAACCTGGTCGCCACCAAACGGATCATCCCCCATGCGGAAAAAATGCGGTATCTTCTGCAAATCGCCAAGGGCCTGGAACTGAAACAGGCCAATCCCATGGATGTCTACCGCCCCCGGGCCCCGGAAGACTGGCTGGTTCCGGTAGACCAGATGATCTACCTGGGGGACGGTTCCAGCGACCTGCCCGCCTTCCAGTTCATGCGCGAGCGCGGCGGCATCGCCATCGGCATCTATGCGGCCGAATCCCCCGAAGAATGGGCCCAGCGGGAACAGGTCCACCGCAACCGCCGGGTCGAAAACCTGGCCCCGAATACTTTTGATGAGGATTCGGAGCTGCTCCAATCGATTTTGCTGGCGGTGGAAAGCATCGTCAAGCGCATCGCCCTGCGGCAGCTCGGCCGCGGGGAGTAAAAAAAAGAGAAGGGGGATCGGTTATGGACGAGGGCAAGTATCTCGTGATATGGAGACGCCAGGCGGACCGCTGGAAATTGCACCGGGATATCTGGAATACCAGCCTGCCGCCACAGACAGTTGAA
>JBKHDE010000335.1:0-4248 GCA_046541495.1 Desulfococcaceae bacterium | reverse complement strand
CAGATCATTCTGGTGACCGGATCAACCGATGGAATCGGAAAGATCACCGCCCGGAAACTGGCGAAAATGGGCGCCGCCGTGTTCGTGCACGGCCGCAGCCGCGACAAATGCGAGGCGACGGTCCAGGAGATTCACCAGGAGACCGGAAGCGAAAAACTGAAATACTCTGTGGGGGATTTTTCCTCCCTGTCACCGGACTCGCATAGAAGAAAAGAGCCTCAAAGATCAAAAATCACGGTTGCTTTCCAGACATCCTCCTGCCGGACCACCTCGAGGTGATGATAGGTTGCGCTTTTGACCGTGGTTTTGATGGTGTGCCGGTTTTCATCATAGGGTTCGCCATGAATTCTCGCTTCGATATGGGTGTCATCGATGGAATCGATTTCGAACCCTGAAAACAGCAAGCCTTCCGTCTCAAAGAAGAAAATAAATTCATTAAACCAATGCACCAGCAGATCTTCGATCTGATCGGCTTCCAGGGAAACCGCTTTGGATTCGTGCCGGCGAACCGCCCGGAGGTCGGTCATGATGTCGGCGAACGCCTCCCCGGCGTTTTGAAACAGTCGGTTCAAGCTGTCGCCGAAAATCTCGACGCCGAGATCGCCGGTGTGATCGATATACCGGAACTTTTCCATACCTATCCCTTGATTACCGCCAGCGGGGCCAGCTCGACCACTTTTTTGCAGATTCCGGCATGGTGAAGGGTATCGACCACATTATCCACATTTTTGTAAGCCTCCGACATCTCTTCCACAATACCGCTCCTGCTGGCCGCCTTGACGATGATGCCCCGGTCTTCCATCTCCCGGGACACGTTTCGGCCTTTGGCCGCTTTTTTGGCCTGCCGCCGACTCAAGGCCCGGCCCGCGCCATGGCATGCGGAACCGAACGTCTCCCGGTAACCGGCTTCGGTTCCCACCAGAACGAAAGAACGGCGGCCCATGTCACCCGGAACCAGTACCGGCTGACCGATGGAGCGGTATGTTTCGGGGATATCGGGATGTCCGGGCGGAAAGGCTCGGGTCGCGCCTTTTCGGTGGACGCACAATTCGGTCTCTTTTCCGTCGATCCGATGGGTCTCGATTTTGGCGATGTTATGGCAGACGTCATACACCAGTTCCATCCGGAGATTATCGATGTTCTGTTCAAAAATCCCTGCAAACGTTTCTCTGATCCAATGCATGATCATCTGGCGATTGACAAAGGCAAAATTAGCGGCTGCGGCCATGGCCGCCATGTAATCTTTCCCTTCGGCCGATTCGACGGGGGCGCAGCATAGTTGACGATCCGGAAGCTCGATCCCGTATCGTTTCGACGCCTTGAGCATGACCGACAGATTGTCGTCGCATACCTGATGGCCCAGACCTCTGGAGCCGGTGTGAATCAACACGGTCGCCTGACCCTCTTCGAGTCCCATGACGGATGCGGCCTCGGCATCATATACCGCTTTCACATACCCCACCTCGACAAAATGATTTCCGGACCCCAGGGTTCCCAATTGGGCCCTGCCGCGTTCAAATGCCCGATCGCTCACCTTGTCCGGATCGGCGTGCGGTATGCAGCCTTCGTCTTCGATATGGGCCAGATCTTCGGCCGACCCGTAGCCGTTATCCAGGGTCCATTTTACACCCTCGGTCATCACCCGCTCCAGTTCTTTTCGACCCAGCTTCAGATCTTTTCTTCGGGAACCGACGCCTGAAGGAATGTTGTGCAACAACGTTTCAGCCAGCTCATGGGCATTTTTTTGGATATCTTGGCGGCTCAGTCCTGAGCGCACTAACCGAACCCCTCAATTGATGTCGTACCCCACCCCACCCGGCGAAATGACCCCGGTACGGGTATCAAAGCCCGCCACCCCGCCGATGGGAAAACCATACCCCCAGTGGATATCGGGCATGGCCATGGATCTGCCTAAAATTCCAGGCAGAGCGGCGACATTGACGACCTGCTGCAAGGACTGGTCTTTACGTATATCCGACATCATTTCCTCGTCTGCATAGACCAGGCCTTCGACATTCATTTTTCCGTGTCTGGGAATGATCCAGCGCCAATCATCCAATTTTTCAATCTTTATGGCATTCGATTCCGTCATGATTTCACCTTCCCAGGAGGAATGGAGTTTCAGTGAATTCTTGTTCGGGAGTAAAAAGGTTTTCACCTTCAGAATATGAGAATATAATTTTTATTTCAGGTGATGATTCTTCACCATTTGATAATGAGCATCGCCTTTATAATAAGATTTTCCAATCAGCGGAATTATGTATTTTTTACTGCATCAGAGATAGTGCCTGGTTGTTTTCCCGCCTCAATTCTTCTATAGAAGCTCTATTCGGTAACTTTTCGGGTTTCTTTCAAAATGATCGATGAACATTTGGACGGACCGAAACCCGCGGGACGGCTGAAAACGCATCTGGCTATTCTTCCGGAGGTCGTCGATCTCCGGTGACCCGGCCTCGAATCAGCCAGATACGGCTCGATGCATCCGGTTTGAAGGTGCTGTTGACGATGGCCATTTCGCCGGAACGGTTGACCGCCAGTTTTTTCATGTACAGGCCCTGCTGGCTCCCGTTAAAACCCTGTTCCGGGTCGAGCGTCCCGGGAACGACCACGGGCGGCGCGAAGGTCCGTTTTTCCGTCCGTGAAAAGGTAAACCCGAGCCCGCGGGGCCGAATCCCTCCTTCCGGAAAAATCTCCCACAGCACGAATACATTGCCCTGGTCATCAAGGGCCAGATAGGGAAAATTGACACTTTGGAATTTTTTGGAATGCCGGCCCGATATCTGTCGGGGGTCCGCAATCCCCCCCTTCCCCGGTTCTGAATGCGTATAGCGTATATCGTACTGCCGGAGCGGTCCGGCAGGACTTTCGGCGAAAACGAGATGAAGGGTTCCGGTAGAGTCCATTGCGATTTTCGGCGCCTCGGAATAGCCCTCGGTTTCAAAAAGAACCTGCGGATCGCCAAATGTCCGGCCGGCGTCTTTCGACTCGGCAAGATGGATATCGGCATCTTGAGTTTCTCCGACCGTCCAGGCCAGCCGGACGATGTCATCGTGTACGGCCAGTGAGGGGCCCCGCACCGGCAAAGCCCCTTTACCGCCTGCCAATCGCACCGGATCGGAAAAGTGCTTCCCCCCGTCGGTGGAACGGCTGAAAAACAATCCGCCCTCATATACCGTCCAGGCGGCATACAGATTCCCATCCGATCCTCGGGCCATATCCAGGCTTCCGTTGAACCAGATGTCTTTTGACAGACGGCCTTTTCCGGCCCCGGCAATGGTGTTGGAAAGATTCAGGGGTGTGCGGAAGCTTTTACCGCCGTCGGTGGATCGGGCAAAAAAGACCTCTCCGCCGTGGGTGCCCCCGGAAAAGATGATCTCCTGCCAGAGCATGTAGACCGCACCCGGCTCGCCGGAGGTCATCACCACCCTCGGAAGCCAGGAAAAGGTGTCGGGATTGCGGGAGACGTTCACCGGTTCTGAAAACCGGGGCTGTCCGTCTTGCCCGTACACCTGGAAGAAGACATCCAGCCGGGCATGATCGGCCCAGGCGACGCCGGCATCCCCCTGTTCGTTCATGGCCACCGTGGAATCGTCGACGAAATGCCACTCCGATTCATTCATCCGCCAGGGGCCGCGGCGCGCCCTTCCCGAGGCGACCTCGATCCGTTCTCCCCAGGTGACGGAGCCGGTTTCCGCCGCTTCCGCATCCGGAGGGGTCACCAGCACCGCGGAAAAATACAAAAAAAGCAAAGAAGCCGAAGCGAAAATCGCCATGCTCAATTTCGCAGAAAGAAAACCCCTCCCGCCGGTCGAAAAAATCCTCTTTTTCATGATGTCATTCCCCGTATGCTGTCCGAAAGCACAGATCCCGCCCTGCACCTCCCAAAATCGCTCCACGCCCCCTCAGTGTAAGTTGGCCAGCATATGGGGAAAGTCAAACTGGAATTCAGAGGCGGCATCCGGGTGAGAAGAAGTCGGCTGTCTGCCCGTTTATCCGTCGAATGGACTGCCGTCGGAAGTCTTCGCCCTGCTTTGCGGAGAGCACCTCCATTTGCCCCTGGTGCCCGGGTGGGCAGGTCGATGCCGCTTTCCTCGTCCAGGGACCGGATCTTTTCCACGACAGAGTTCCAGGCAAAGTTCAAGAAGAAAATGCGAACAGGACAAATTCAGCGGACGCGGAATACCGCGCCGCTGATTTGCGGGGTTGAACTGACCGCTTCGCGGAAAAAGAGAAATCCAAAATAAATGC
>JBKHDE010000334.1:0-4276 GCA_046541495.1 Desulfococcaceae bacterium | reverse complement strand
GTGGCCGGGTGTGTCTTCCTTGCTGCGCCCGTGAGCGCTTGGTTAACTCACCTTGGAGGCTGACTCGGCCGGTACCGGCTCGGGCGCCGTTTCAGTGGCAAAGGCAAAGAGATTTCTTTCCATCAGGATATGCAGAACGATACCCAAACCGAGTCCCCAGGCGGCGCCGTGCATGGCAAGAATGATCGCCATGGTGCCGGCCACCCCCAGTTCCGCCGGTTTTTCGATCTGCTTGAAAGCGGTGATGATGCACAGATAGCCGGTCACCACCAAGGTCAGAGACAGACCGATGGGCAGAAACGGTTTGAAAAAACTGACCAGCGGCAGGATGAACAGGGCGATGAATCCTGCCACCCAGAAGGTTCCGCTTCCGCTGAAGATGGAGTCCATGGCTTTGCGTCCATGACGGTAGCGGTCGGCGACCGTCGCCGTCACCGCCGTCCAGATGGGCCCGGCCAGCCCGGGGTAGGGGGCGAAAAACGAGTGAAGAACATTCCGCAATCCGGTGATCAGGTGAATCCGGTCGACGTCGATGTCGATCTTTTCATCCGGCCGGGCTTCGGCGGAGGCGCTGCTGACCAGAACCGTGCCGACGATTACGTCGCCGAAGGCGATGATGTAGGCGATGATGGCCGTCGGAATCGCTTTGATGAAAAGATCCAGGCCGGGAAATCCGACGGTGAAGGGCAGGTAGTTCCACATTTCCTGAAAAGCGGGAATGGTGATGCCGAACCGAATATCCGGCACCGGATACTCTTTGACCAGCATCCCGACCACGATCGCGAGAATCATGGCGGGCACCATTCCGTATTTGCCCAGAAGCTTTGCCAGGCCGTTTCTTTCCCGGAGCTTTATGAAGGACACCGAAAACAGCATGTAGAAGCAGACCAGAGAGCCGAGACCGATGGAGATCGGCGTATTCACAATTCGCCCACCCATTTTCAGCTCGCCCATGAAGGCGGCCACTCCGGCGCCCAGCAGAATTCCGGCTTTAATAGAGGGCGGTACGTTTTTGACGACCTTGCTGCTCAACTTGGTTATGCCCAGCAGAAGAAAGATCGCCGCCACCATCAGCTGGAGCGCCACCAGCGCCTGAATGGCCTCGGGTCCCGGTTGAAACCGGGAGATGAAGAGCACCACTACGGGGATGGCCGGCGTGATCCATCCCGGAACCATGGGGACCCCCACAAACGCCGGCAGCATAAAACCGATGCCGCAGATAAACACGTAGGCCAGGGCGACTTCATAGGGAAGACCCAGATGTTTTTCCAGAAGCGGAATCATGGCCAGGCTTACCACGAACAGAATCAGGGCCTGGACGAACTCGACCCATTCCCATCGGTAATGGATCAGGGGAAGTCTTATTTTGAAAGGACCCAGCGGCCAGAACGGCTGTTCCTCACCCTCTTTGCGTTGATACACGGGAAAACCCATCTCCTACCTCCTTGCAGTAAAGTGGTAACAATTTTTAAAATGTTCTTGTCGCATTAAAAAATATTTTTTCAATCGGTGAAGCGCTCAGTTGATCATCCGGTTCCGTCCGGCCCATTCTTTTTCCCGCAGCTTGAATTTCTGTATTTTGCCGGTTGCGGTTTTGGGAAGTTCTCCGAATTCGACATATTTCGGGGCTTTGAAGCGGGCCAGGTGTTCCTTGCAGAATGCGATGATGTCCTCGGGAGTCGGTTGGGTATTCGGTCTGGGAACCACAAAGGCCTTCGGCACCTCGCCCCATTTTGGGTCCGGAACGGGAACCACTGCAACTTCCATGATATCCGGATGTTTATACAAAACATTCTCAACCTCCACGGTGGAGATGTTCTCACCGCCGCTGATGATGATATCCTTTTTCCGATCCATGATCTGAATGTAGTTGTCCGGATGCATCACCGCCAGGTCCCCGCTGTGAAACCAGCTCCCTTTGAAGGCGGTCTCGGTGGCTTCCGGATCATTGTAATAGCCCAGCATGACATTGTTGCCGCGCATCACGATCTCGCCGATGGTTTTTCCGTCCCGAGAAACCGGCTCCATGGTTTCGGGATCGACCACGTCCATATAGTGGGCGATAATGAAGGGGACCCCCTGACGGGATTTGAGCTGGGCCCGTTCGTCGGCCGGGAGGCTGTCCCATTTGGATTGCCACTGACAGACGCTGTGCGGACCGAAGACCTCGGTCAGGCCGTATGTCTGGGTAATATTGGCCCCAATGTGCTCCATGTTCTGAATGACGGTGGGCGCCGGCGGCGCGCCGGCGGTCATGATTTCGAGCGGCTTTTCCAGCTGGATGCTGTGCTCGGTGGCGTAAGCAGACATGCTGATCAGGATGGTCGGCGCCGCACAGAGGTGGGTGACCCCTTCTTTTGCAATGATTTTGAAGATCTCCTCCGGGACGACTTTGCGCAGGCAGACGTGGGTGGCGCCCATGGCCGTGATCCCCCAGGTGAAGCACCAGCCGTTGCAGTGAAACATGGGAAGTGTCCACAGGTAAACGCTTCGGGCGTTTGTACCGAACTCCATCTGTTCGCCGATGGCGTTCAAGTAAGCCCCACGATGGTGGTACATGACACCCTTGGGCAGGCCCGTGGTGCCGCTGGTGTAGTTGATGGTGGCGACCTGGCGTTCGTCGCTGACCTCGATCTCGACCGGATCGGGGTCCCCTTCGGACAGGAACGCCTCGTAGTCCGGGCCGTCCAAAGGCTTGTCGGCACTGATATCGCAGATGTTGACCACGAGCCCCACCTTTTTCAATTCGGGCAGGCTTGCGACAGCCAGACCGGCGAACTCGTTGTCGACGAACAATGCTTTGGCTTCGCTGTGGTTGACAATGTAGGCCACCTCGTTGGCTGAAAGGCGGATGTTGATGCTCACCAGGACCGCTCCGATCATGGGCACCGCATAATGCGCCTCCAGCATGGGCGGTATGTTGGGGCAGATGAAGGCCACCTTGTCGCCCTTGCCGATGCCTCTTTTCTTCAGGGCGCCGGCCAGGCGGTTGACCCGTTCATAAAACTGAAGGTAGGTTCGGCGCTGGTCGCCATAAATGACGGCCTCTTTATCGGGAAAGACCATGGCACTGCGAACCAGGAATTTAACCGGACTGAGCACATCGTAATTGACAGCGGGATGGGACATGGGCGGCCTTCCTTTCTTTTCGTGTACATCGTTTTGATCGTGATGAATTGGAATCGAATTCTTCTCTCAAGAAATGTCAACTCGATTCCATTTATTTAAGGAAAAAGAAAAAGATAGTCGTTGTTAAGATACTGAGCGGAATTTATAAAAAAAATGGATGAAAAACAATCGGCCGGGAACCGATTTTCGTCTGGTCGAAGATCTGAGGCGGGCTGCTCCCTGAACCTAGGCCGATGGTGGGACAGACAATGGAGGGAATGGATCCAGTGCTTTCAAATCGTTTCTATTTCAAGGTGTTCTTTAGTGTGTGTACAGCCACTTTGACCAACTCGGTGTAGTGCTTGAGGTTGAGTTTTTCCTTGATCCGTTCCCGGTGGGTGCCGACGGTCTTGATGCTCACATTCATTCTGCCGGCGATCTCCCGGCTTGACAGCCCTTCCCCAATCAGGCGAAAAACTTCATGCTCTCGGGCGGTCAGCAGATCTAAGGGTGAGCCGTCATTCGAGACCGAAGGCGATACCAACCGCTTGAATACCTTCTCCTTGACGGTGTCGCTCGCGTAGAGCTTCCCTTCGAAAACGTGGTGAATCGCCTTCACCACTGTCGGAATCGCCTCCTGCTTCATCAGGTACCCCCGGGCGCCGGCCAGCAATGCCCGCTCGGCATACAGAGACTCGTCATACATGGACAGGACCAATACCGGCAGTTTCGGGAACCGGCTTCTGATTTCCTGAATCAGGTCGATGCCGCTGCTCTCCTTTAGTGAGATGTCGACAATGGCCAGATCGGGCTTCAGGTTCAGGATCGACTGAATGGCTTTGGTGTGCGAATCTTCGCTGCCGCAGACCACCAGGTCGTCGGCCTTGTTGATGAGTTCGCTCATCCCCAGACAGAAGATGGGATGATCATCGACGATGAGGATCTTTTTTTTCGTTGTAGTCTTCATGAAGCCCAGTCTGAATGGATGGAAGATGTGGTATTTTTTAAAAAAACATTTACGGCCGTGCCTGTTTTCGCACCGCTGTCGATTCGAAATTCGGCGTTGATCATTTTGGAGCGGAACGGCATGATCTGCAGACCGATCCCGCTGGATTCCAGCGGGACAGGAAGCCCCTTGCCGTCATCCGCAATCTGCAGATGGATTCTT
>JBKHDE010000333.1:0-4278 GCA_046541495.1 Desulfococcaceae bacterium | reverse complement strand
TACTCGACCCATCCGCCGTCGGGCCGGGAGGCGGCTTCGCACAGTTGAAGATAGACCATGTTGCCCTTGATGTCTTTGATGGTTCGAAGCGGGTCTTTATATTTCGCCTATGAGAATGCCGGACTCATTAGGGGTATCTACGGGAATCCTGTGAATGTTTCCGGCGCCCGCCCCGGTCATCATATCCGAGAGTTCCTGTTCCGAATAGGCCCGGCCCTGTTCGGTACCCAGAAGCATGTTCAGGGAAAAAATCGCCGGAAAAACCGGCCCGTCCTCGCTGTTGTTCAGAATAAATTCATGAATGATGATGAAACCGCCCGGATTCAGCACCGAAGCCGCCTTTTTGACCAGCTTTCGGCAGTCCTCCGGGCCTTCTCCGTGAAGAATGTGGGAGAGCCAGACCACATCATAGGCGCCGGGGATGTCGTCTTCCAGATAATCGCCGCCGACAAAATCGATGCGGTCGGACAGATCGAACCGCGCAATGGTTTTTTCGGCAAACGGTTCCGTTGTGGGCAAATCGAAGACGGTGGCTTGCAAATCGGGATTGTGCTTACAAAAGTGAATCGCGTAGGTGCCGGGGCCGCCGCCCAGATCGAGCAGGCGGTGCTTACCGGTCAAATCGATCTTCGGCACCAGCTTCGGGGCCAGCCCCATGGCCAGATTGAACATTCCCATCAAAAAGCTTTCCCGGTATTCCGGGTCGCTGAATGACATTCGGCCCCGAATCGCCTTACCGCTCAGGACCGCCTCATCCAGCCGATGCCATGATTCCACCAGATGGTAATGGTGCATAATCATGAACCCGATATACTGGGGGGAGTCCTTGGAAAGAAAGGTGCTGCTGAGGCGGGTATTGGAAAACCGGTCCTCGGACTTGTCCAAAAAATCCAGGGCGGCCAGGGCGTTGAGCAGCCGGGTGACGCCGTCGGCATCTCCGTTCAGTTTTTGGGCCACCGCTTCTCCGGTGAGGGCGTCCTCACCAAGAATGGTGAACACATCCAGCTTGACCCCGGCGTGCAGGGTGCAGGTTTTCCAGTAATAGCCGGACATTTCCAACACCATGCCCGGGCTCGAATCGGTTCCGCTCATGAAGAATCATCTCCTATGGAAAAAAGGTGAAAATTACCGCAACCTATCGTGATCATTGTCGGTTTTGTAACATGAAATCGGCAGTGCCCTCAAACGATATATATCGCTAAAAAAAGCGGAGATAACGGTGAAAAGCGAAGAATGGCGTGTCGTCGAGGGAAAGATCAGCAGGCAAAGTGGAATGGCAGGTCTACTTCAGCGGTAGCATCGGGCAGGTGAGACGCACACCGGAAGTATGAGACAGGATGCCAGGTTTTCTGAATATGCCAATCCTTTTTTCGGGCATTTTCCCGGGAGGTTTTAAAGCCGTTGGGAGGGTTCAAACCGAATGCTGCCGGGGGATGAATCCCCCGGCTGAAACCGAAAAAGCCCGCTGAAGCGGGCTCGGATATTGGGGGACTAAGGTGTTTTTCCGCAACAGCTGCCGGGACCGGCGCATCCGGAATGGCCGGGCGAGGAGCCGCAGCAGCCGGTGTCTCCGGGACCGGGCATACTGGAATGGGCCGCCCCGGACAGGGAAGAGGGCGCGGACAGAAGCTTTTTCAGATTCAGGCTTCCGCAGGAGGCGCATTTCATTTCGACGCCGGCGCCGGTGACCAGAATTTCACTTTTCTCCCCGCAGTCGGCACAGAGAAAATCAAACAGCGGCATGGTATACCCCTTTCATATTATCGGGCTTTGTGTTCATACTCATCCAGGGCTTTCTGAAGGGTCTTGACCGCCAGCTGGATGCAGTGATGTTTTTTGGGCGGGATCTCCTCAAGTAATCGAAAGATGTCCCCGTCGGTGAGTTTTCGGGCTTCGGGAATCGATTTTCCCTTCACCAGATCCACCGCGGCCATGGCGGAAGCAATGGCGCCCGGACATCCCAGAACCTGGTAGCGAGCATCCTGAATGATCCCTTCTTCCACCTTCAGGTAGATTCCCATGGTGTCTCCGCAGGAGCCGACCATCTGAGAGATCTGATCGGCATCCGGCAGATCGCCCATGTAGGGTTTCTGAAGGAAATAATCGATGGCTTTTTCCGAATATCCGGATTCGGCCAGCATTTTATGAACTTCCGCCGCATTGTTCGGGTCGATTACCTGAGTCTGATCCATTTATACGTCCTCTAATGTATGCATTGGTGGCCGCCGTCATGCCCGGAGCAGGTATGATCCATGGTGAACTGGGGCAGTCTGCCCGACCGGATCAGTTCCAGGTTTTCGGAAACCGTGCCTTCGACCGCGCGATAGGCGGTCACCCCTGAATTGTTGAGCTTAAAAAGCGCGCCTTTGCCGATACCGCCGACCACCACCGCGTCCACCGGTCTGCCGCCCAGCGCCAGCAGCGGCTGGCAATGGCCGTGGGCGTGATGAAGGTCCTTATTGGTGATCGCCTCGATATCCCCGGTTTCCGGATCGACCACGATAAAAAAGGGCGCCGAACCGAAATGGCTGTAAACCGGGCTCTCAAGGCCCTTATTTTCCTGGCAAGGAAAAGCGATTTTCATAATGAAAATTCTCCGTTTCGTCAAGTTGGAAATGGTTCATAGGAAATGAAACCCGTCGGGCTTTCACTCCATCTTGAAAAGTCGAGGTCACCCGTTGACCTCTTTTTTTGAAACGGCTTTAATATTATTCTCATCCGTGTCGTGTCAAGTCCCTTCCCGGAGAAAACAAGGCCTAAATCACCCCTGCTTTCAACAGGGAATCGATCTGCGTATCCGAATACCCGAGGCTTTTCAGAACCTCCCGGGTGTTTGCCCCGAATTCCACCGGTGGGGTGCGAACCGATCCCGGGGTGTCGCTCAGTTTGACCGGAACCCCCAGGGTCGGCGTCGATTTGTCCTCCTTTTGCGGCATTTCGATGATCATTTTCCGTTCCCGGAAGAGATCCGCTTCCATCACCTCTTCCGGGTGCAGAACCGGTTCACAGCAGGCATCCAGTTCGGCCAGTTCCGGCTGCCACTCGGCCCATGTCTTCTTTCGAAAAATCGTCCTGAAAAAAGCGATGATCTCTTCCCGACGCGGCTCATCATATTGCAAAGGAATGAACTCGGGCACACGGAAATGATTGCAGAGTCGGCTCCAGAACCGGCTTTCCACCGCCCCCACCGATAGATACCTGCCGTCGGCGGTTTCATAAGTATTATAGCAGGCATACCGGTGGCTGAGCATGCCGTCGGAGCGCTTGGGAAAGGCGCCCAGCAGCTGCTTGAAAAAAAGCGGAATGGGCAACAGGCTCACCATTCCGTCCGTCATCGAAATATCGATGTACTGGCCCCTGCCGGTCCGCTGCCGGGCCAGCAGCGCCAGCAGAATGCCGATGGCCCCGTACATGCCCCCACCCGCAATATCCGCCAATTGAACCCCGGGAATCACCGGCGGCCGGTCCTTTTCCCCGATCTGATTCAGCACCCCGGCCAGGGCCAGGTAGTTGACGTCGTGCCCGGCCCGATCCCGCAGCGGGCCGGTCTGGCCGTATCCGGTGACGGCACAGTAAATGATCCGCTGATTGATCTTTTGAACCGCCGGGTAGCCGATTCCGAGCCGGTCCACCACCCCGGGCCGAAATCCCTCCAGAATGACATCCGCCTCTTTTGCCAGCTTGAAGAAGATCTCCTTGCCCGCATCCGTTTTCAAATTGAGGGACATATGCTTCTTGTTCCGGTTGACCGGCCTCAGAAACAGCCCGTCGGCCTGAAACCGCTTGTCTTCGATGGCGATCACCTCGGCCCCGTGATCCGCCAGAATCATGGAGCAGAAAGGCCCCGGCAACAGACGCGACAGGTCCAGCACCTTGATTCCGGTCAATGCGCCGTTTCCCAACATATTTTCTCCTCCTTTGCAGGATGCGATCTCAAGCATGATCGTCTGAACGAATCTTCAATATTGATCATCCCGTATACACCCGATCCGATGCCGTGTCACTCTGAATCCCCACTTCATCTCATCCTATTCATCCATTCGCCGTGTGGATCACCCCTTTGCACAACGCCGGAGCACACCCTCTATTTGACATAACTCCATACCGGATTAGGTTAAGAAGATAAAGTAAACAGTGGAAAGTGAGCAGTGGGAAGTGGGAAGTGGGAAGTGAGTAGTGAGTAGTGAGCAGTGAGCAGTAAGAAGTGGGCAGTGAGCAGTAAGAAGTGGGCAGAAGCGGGCTATTGCCCATAGCCCATAGCCCATTGCCTATTGCCTA
>JBKHDE010000332.1:0-4289 GCA_046541495.1 Desulfococcaceae bacterium | reverse complement strand
TTCGGTAAAAGCAGTTTTCTTTGAAAGCGCGGTCCGGCAGGGCTTTCTCATAGAAGATGGTTTCTACTTCTCTACATCGTGTTTTCGAAGCCGTCTGTGAGGGAATTCGCATTGTTAAAATGTAATAATTACAGGCAGGTAAAAAACTTGTGTTTTTTTGGATGTCAATACTCGTACAGGTGTATTTAGAAGGTAGGGAATTCCTGCTTCCCTCTGCGGATTCGACGCATCAATTGGATTTTGGGTCCGACCATGTTCCCACGGATCGATAAAGGACATTTTTCTTGACAAAGGCCATTGATCCCCCGATTATGTATATCTTTTTTACCAGAGACAAGATAGTTCGGTTGCGGCGGAACAGGGGCGATCTGCCAAAAGTTCACTTGTAAAAATCCAAAAATAATAGACGCAATTCCTAAACTGTAAAACCAGAGTATGTGGAGGGAATCTCGATGAACCACCTGAAAAAAGCCGGCATCTTCTTTCTGTTCGTCACCTTCGCCATCTGCGCCTGCGCATCGGACGAAGAAAAAAAAGTTTCTCACCTCGAGACCGGAAAAACTTATTTTGAAAAAGGGGAGTACAAGGAAGCCGAAATCGAATACCGCAACGCCATTCAGATCGACCCCAATTTCGTCGAGGCCCATGAGCAGCTCGGCGAAACCTACCTGAAGCTGGGTCAGGCCAAGGAAGCCTTTCGTGAGTACGCCCAGCTGGAGGTGCTCGATCCGAACCATCTGGAAGCCAAACGCAAGCTGGCCACCTTCTATTTTTTAGGCAAGAGATATGAGGAGGCCCAAAAGCGGGTGGAAGCGGTTCTCGAAAAAGCGCCCCAGGATATCGACATGCTCTATCTTCAGGCCGGCATTCTGGAGCAGCAGGACCAGCTGGATGCGGCAGGGGAGGTGTTTCAGAAGATTATCGACATCGACGGCCGGCAGTCCCGGGCCCTGATGGCCTTGGCCCGAATCCAGGCCCGGCAGGGCGATTTCGAGTCGGCGGAGTCGAGCATGCGGGATGCCATCGCCGTGGATCCGGAGGCCCTGAAACCGCAGCTGGCCTTGTTCAGCCTCTATATCTCCCGGCAAGACTACGAACAGGCCGAAGCGGAACTGAAAAAGGTCATCGGAAAAAATCCGGACAACATCGACCTGCGCATTCTGCTCGGCAATTTTTATTTGAGCCGCCAAGCGCCGGAAAAAGCCGAAGCGGCCTATCGGCAGGCGTTCGACATCGATCCGAAGGATGTCAAGCCCTATATGGCCATGGCCCGGTTCTATTCGGCCATCGGTGCGGAAGAGAAAACCCTCGAAATGTATGAACAGGCCCTGGCTCAGCAGCCGGATGACATCCGCATCATGGACCCCATCGCCCGGTACCATTTCAATCATCAGGATTTTGAGTTGGCTGAAAAATATGTGGGGGAGATTTTAGAAAAAAACCCCGACTTTTTTCCAACCCGGATGCTCAAGGCGGAAATGATGGTCCTCAACAAGGAGTTCAGCGAGGCCATCGATCTTTTCGACCAGCTGATCAAGGAAGAACCCAATTCGGCCTCGGCCCATTATTTCAAAGGCATGGCCCACCTCGGCAAAGGGGATGCCAACATCGCCAAGACCGAATTTCAGAAAGCGATCGAACTGAATCCCGACCAGTTGAACGCCAGGCTCCTGCTGGCGGAGATCTACCTTCGGGAGCGCGACTTCGCTTCGGCGGAAACCGAGAGCAAGGCGGTCCTGGACCAGATGCCCGACAACTACCAGGCCCGGCTGGTGCTCGGAAACAGCTATCTGTACCAGGACAAGACCGCCGAGGCCCGACAGGTGTTTGAAGGCATGATCGATCAGGCCCCGAACAACCCGGTGGGGTATTACCGCCTGGGTCTCCTGGAACGGTCCCGGGAAAATTATGAGGAGGCCATGACGCACTTCGACAAGGCATTGTCCCTCAACCCCCGCCTGATGGATGTGTTTACCAACAAGGTGCTGCTGCTGGCGGCCGAAAAGAAATTCGATGCCGCCCTTCAGGCATGTCAAGAGCAGATGAAAGCGGTGGAAGATTCCCCCGCATCCCAGGCGGTGGTGCACAACCTGATGGGCGGGCTGTATCTGGCCCAACGCGATAAAGAGAAGGCCGAAGCGGCGTTTCAGGCGGCCCTGGAAAAAAACCCCACCCTGGTGCGCCCCTACTACGCCCTGGCGAGCATCTATCTGTCGGACCAAAAGGCGGACAAGGCCATCGAGCAGTATCAGCGGGTGCTGGAGAAAAATCCGAACCAGGCCGGCCCGCACATGCTGCTGGGGACCATTTACGATATGCAGCAAAAATACGACCTCTCCGAGAAGCATTACCGGGAGGCCCTGCAGATCGATCCCGAATTTGCGCCGGCCGCCAACAACCTGGCCTATCTGCTGGCCGAGCAGGAAAAGGATCTGAACGCGGCCCTCAGCTATGCCCAGATCGCCCGGGAGCACCTGCCCGACGATGCCAGCGTGATGGACACCCTCGGCTGGGTCTATTACAAAAGAGGGCTCTATTCCAGCGCCATTCGGGAGCTGGTCGAGAGCGCCGCCAAACTGCCGGAAAACGCCGTGGTTCAGTACCATCTCGGGCTGGCTTACCACAAAAACGAGCAGTTGGATCAGGCCAAGGCCCAGATGGAAAAGGCCCTGGCACTGGACCCCGATTTCGAGGGGGCGGAAGAGGCCAAACGCATTTTGGCTGAATAGCCGGCATATACCGGCATGAAACACCTTCCGTTTCGAATCCTGCTGCTGACCATTCTGCTGCCGCCGTTTTTCTATATTGTGACCATGGAGGCGATTCAGAGGCTGGTCATCGATGCGCACCTCGAATCCGCATTCGCCCGGGAAATCGAAAACATCGCGGTGGGGGACACCCGGCCCCTGCTTCGGGGAAACATCCGTCTGAAGGAGGCGATCGCCGAGCATATCCAGGCCTATCTGGAGGATCAATGGCTCATCCATTTGGGGATTTCCGCCCGGACGGCGGTGATCACGAATGAGGGGACGGTCCTGTACCCGCCGTTTTTCGATGTGCATGAAGATCTGATGCGCATCGACCCGGTGGAAGTGGCGGTGGACAACCTTCGGCTCATGAACGAAGGCTTGACGGTCCAGGTCGACCTGCGGCTGGGGTATGATACCTGGATCTCATTTCTGGTCCTCCTTTTGTATGTCTCGGCCGCCTCCTGGATTCTCTATTTTTATTACCGGCGCGGGATTCAGAAGGCGCGGCAGGAGGACCTGGAAAAGGATCAAGAAATTCAACGGCTTTCCGGCCAGGAACAGCATCATCTTGAAAACCTGAAATCCCTGAGCGCCAAGCGGTCGGCCCTGATCGAGGAGTTCAAGCGGCTGAAACAGACCCTGAAACAGGAGAAGGTCAAGGCCGAGCGCACCGAAGATGAAATGGTGGACGAGATGATCGCGCTGGAGGAAAAGATTCAGGAGAACCTGTCCCGGCAGCAGGAGCAGGAAGCGGAGATCGATTCGCTCAAGGACCAGATTCGGTCCCTGGAGGCGCTCAAGTCCGGCCCCGCCAAAAAAGCGGCCGCTCTCATCCAGCGGCGATTCAAGGTGCTGTACAAAAGCCTGACGGTCCACGACCGGGCCGTGGCCGGTTTTACCGATCTGGAAGAGGACCTGAAAATCAAATGCGAAGAGGTGATCCATCAGTTGAATGAGGATGCCGGGCTGGTGCCGGTGAAACGGAAGGTGTTTTCCAAAAAGGCCGGCCCGACCGTGCTGGAGGTGGTTTTCGGATACAAGGGCCGGCTCTATTTTCGATCCAAAGAGGGCAGGGTCGAGGTGCTGGTGATCGGCACCAAAAACACCCAGGCCAAGGACCTCGATTTTATCAACCGCCTCTAAGCGCGGGGGTGCTGCACCGGAATTCGAACCGATGAACGAAAAGTTAAAACATCGCGACGGGGGCTTTGCCCCCGTTTTCTGGTTATGGCTGCTGCTGTGGTGGTTTCCGGCGACCGCTTCGGGGCTGGAACCCTCGGAAATTCTGGTGGTGGCCAATGAGAACCAGAAGGCCGGGCTTCAACTGGCCGAGGCGTATTGCCGCCGCCGAAACATTCCGATGGACCAATTGATTCGGGTTCGAACCACCGATGCGGAGGTCTGTTCCCGTCAGGAGTATGAGACCCAAATCGCCGGCCCGGTGCGTCGATACCTCGACCGGGTGTTTCCGCCCTGGCGCATTCGGTGCATCGTGCTGATGTACGGGATTCCCCTCAAAATCGAGCCGTCCAAGGCGGA
>JBKHDE010000331.1:0-4351 GCA_046541495.1 Desulfococcaceae bacterium | reverse complement strand
TGCTCGATTCCGGCCGCTTTTTTCGAACGGAACGCGGACCCATGCAGTCGAAAACCATGCACCATGTTCTGGGATGGCTGTTTCTGATGCCGGCAGCTATTCTCCTGATCGGCTTCACCCACTACCCGACGGTGGCCACGATCATCGCCAGCCTGTTTTCCAAGGCCACCGCCATTCGGCCGTCCCGGTTCGTGGGGCTGATGAATTATGAACGGATGGTGGAAGATCCCATTTTCTGGAAGGTCCTGGGCAACAACCTCTGGTTCGCCCTGGGCACCATCCCCACCGCCATCGCCCTGGCCATCGGAATGGCCCTTCTGGTCAATCGCGCCCTGCCGGGGCGCGCCATGGTGCGGATGGCCTACTTCACACCGACCATCCTTCCCATGATCGCCGTGGCCAATATCTGGCTCTTTTTCTATACCCCGGATATCGGACTGATCGACCAGATCGCCGCCTGGTTCGGCATGGGCGGGCACAACTGGCTCGGGGACCCGGACACCGTGCTCCCCGCCATCATTCTCATGACCATCTGGAAGGAGGCCGGCTTTTTCATGATTTTCTACCTGGCGGCATTGCAGACCATCCCCCCGGAGCTGGGGGATGCGGCCCGGCTGGAGGGATCCACACGGTGGTACTATTTTCGGCGGGTGCTGTTTCCGCTCCTGATGCCGACCACCCTGTTCGTGCTCATCAATGCGGTCCTCAATTCCTTCAAACTGGTGGACCACCTGTTCGTGCTGACCAAGGGCGGCCCGGACAATGCCAGCAACCTGCTGCTCTATTATATTTTCGAATCGGCCTTTTCCTATTTCGAAACCCATTTTGCGGCGGCCCTCACGGTGGTGCTCCTCGGTCTCCTGGCGGTCCTGGCCCTGGCCCAGTTTTTTATGCTGGACAAACGGGTTCACTACCGATGACCGGCGCCGCACCCCCCTTTCGAATCGATAGGGCCCTCGAAACCGCCGCCGCCTGGCTTCTGGCCGGAATCTGGATCGCGCCCCTGGTCTACGCCTTCTGGGCCGCCTTTCATCCGGGCGAGTATGCGGTCCGGTTCGATCTCTTCGCACCCCTGACCTTGGAAAATTTTCAGCGGGCCCTCTCCCAGGCGCCCTTTCCCCGCTACGCACTCAATACCTTTGTGCTGGTCACCATGATCCTCTCCGCCCAGCTGGTTCTGTGCACCCTGGCGGCCTATGCCTTCGCCCGGTTTTCGTTCAAGGGCCGCGAGATCGCCTTTTCCCTGGTGCTGGTCCAGTTGATGATCACCCCCGAAATCCTGATTGTCGAAAACTACGCCACCCTGGCCCGTCTGGGGCTGGTGGACACCATTCTCGGGATCGGGCTGCCCTACATGGCCAGCGCCTTCGGGATATTTTTGCTGCGCCAGACCTTCAAATCGATCCCCAAAGAGCTGGAGGATGCGGCCCGCCTCGAAGGATGCGGCCCGCTGGGCGTCCTGTGGCGGGTGTACATCCCCCTGGCCCGCCCCACCTATCTGGCCTACGGCCTGGTCTCCATCAGCCACCACTGGAACAACTTCCTCTGGCCCCTGGTGGTCTCCAATTCGGTGGCCACCCGCCCCCTGACGGTGGGTCTGGGCATATTCGGCGCCCCCGAATCGGGGGTGAACTGGTCGGTCATCTCCGCCGCCACCCTGATGTCGGTCGCCCCGCTGCTGATCGCCTTTCTCCTGTTTCAGCGCCAATTCGTCCAGTCTTTCATGCAGGCGGGGATCAAGTAATCGGTTGCGCCAAAGACGCTTTCCAGGGGTTATCCGAGGAATTATAATAAAGGGAGAATGATAAAATGTATGACCGCATTTTGAAGCGAATGCGGGAAGCCATCCGCACGCGCAGCTATCTCATGACCTTGCATGCCGAAGAGGAAATGAATGATGATAATCTATCTATTTTTGATGTTGAGCGAATTATACTTACCGGGAAAATAGTTGAACGTCAAAAAGATAAGGTAACAACAGAATGGAAATACCTAATCGAAGGTGATACCTTATCAAATAAATTGGCAATAGTGGTATCTAAATTGGCTATAACCGGAAAATTAGTTATTATCACAGTATATAAAGTATGAGGCAAACCATGATTTGTGATATTTGTGGAAAAGAAGGGGCCGGAGTTCGTCACGTAACGCGCAGTTACGGCAAAGGAAAAGATCTGTTGGTCATAGAAAATATTCCGGTGGTTCATTGTCGTGAATGTAATGAGAGTTATTTGACAGCCGATACACTGCATGAGATAGAACGGATAAAATTGCACCGGCAAAGTTTCGCCAAAAAGCGTTCGGTTCCAGTCGCCGAGTTTTGCTGAATGTCTTTTTGTTTCAACGAGGAAACTCAACATATGCCGAAAAGAAAAAGAACCTCAAAAAAGAAGCTCACCGGCGAGGCCCGTCTCAAGGATGCCAAACGATGGCTGCACAGACATCCCCCCAAAGATCTGATTGCCGGGTATTCGAAAAGGTACGGCGTTTCCCATATGGCGGCGATAGATGATCTCATGGGGCTGGGCTATTATGATGAAATTTACATACAGCAGTATGAAAAAGAAGGCATCGAGTGGGAATACCGGGTGGAACCGTTGACCGGGGAGATGGTCGTCGTGCCGAAAGGCACGGAGGAGCATGAAATCTACGAAATCCACGGGTTGTTCTAAGCTTCGCCGGCATGGCTCCTGTTTCTATCTCCCCAAAAAGCCGACAGATGCCGCTGAACCGCACGCCACCACAATTATCCGTCTTCGGATATAGGAAAACCGATCCCGCCCCGGCAGGAAAAGCCGAATTTTAACGCCGTGAAAAGCGACTCCGGAAAATCTTCTTGTAAAGGGTCTTCAAATCTGCCTACCTTCAATACAGCTCCACGAAAAAGTGATACGGGCCGTTCCGCCGCATAAGCCTGGTACCCGTTACCCTGGTGGAACAGGTCCGGTATACATCAGGGGGGAATCATACATGGCGGTATTTTTTCGGCATAGCTGCGGCCTGCTGACGGTGCTGGCGATGGTGTTCCTCTGTATCCCGGCGGCATGGGCCCAATCTGAACGCCTTCAAACCGGGATCGAGGCGGTGCAGGCCGAAAACTACGAAGAAGCCGTCCCGATCCTGGAAACCGCCCGGCAGGAAAATCCCGACGCCTCCCTGGCCGCCTTCTTTCTCGGTATGGCTTATAAGGGCGCGGCCCGATTCCCCGATGCCCTGGACCCCCTTCGGGATGCGGTCACCCTGACCCCGCGGATCAAGGACGCCCTCATCGAACTGATCGACCTCCTGCTGATCCTCTCCGCTCCGGAGCACCTGACAGAGGCCGAAAAGTGGATCGGGATCGCCGAAGCCGACCAGCTCTACCCCGCCCGGATCGCCTTTCTCAAGGGACGGCTGCTCAAAAAGCAGGAAGAGTTCGATGCGGCGGCCGAGGCATTCGAACAGGCCAAATCCCTCGATCCCGATCTGGCCCAGACCGCGGATTACCAGATCGCCCTCTCCCGGCTTCGGATTGAAGAATACGATAAGGCCAAAGACGCCTTCCGCCGGGTGATCGACCGGGCGCCGGATTCCGACCTGGCCGACTTCGCCCGCAAATACCACGACCTGACCGAGGACCGATTGTTTGCACAGCGGGACCTGAGAATCACCCTGACCCTGCTCGGCCAGTACGACACCAACATGGTCCTCAGGCCCACCGATGACACCGCCGCCGTCGGCATCACCGACGAGGAAGGGTTCACCACCACCGACGTCCTCTCCCTCGAATACCTGCCCGACATCGACGGACCCGTCACCTTTTACGGACAGTACGCAGCCATCCTCAACCTGCACCAGGATGTCGGCGACACCCACGACATCATCGGCAACACCGTCACCCTTCAGCCGGGATACACTCTCAACGGCTGGTCCCTCAGCCTCAAGGGGCCATACACCCATTACCTGCGGCGCAACCCCGATTAGGCCGCCTACCTCGACCAGATCTTTGCCGGACCGGTGGTTCAGGGCACCCCCTTTGACGATCACTTCGTCGAAATTCAGGCCGGATACCCCCCCCGGGGCAAAAAAACCGCCACTGGACACCCGGCCCCGACTGATCGTCCTCGACGAAGCCGATGTCGCCGGCGAGGAATTCACCCCGGCCAACGGCCGCACCGTTTCCGGCACCATCACCCTGCCCGGGACCCAGACCTCGACCGGGGTAGATGCAGACGCCTGGTCCTGGGTGGGCCACCTCTCCCTGCAGGCCCCGGAGGAGACCCTCCTCCGCTACCAGCGGGTCCTTTTCAAGCCTGACCGATGAGCCCGGCACCGGCACTCCGACAGTGGTGGTATCCGGCGGCGGGGACGG
>JBKHDE010000330.1:0-4390 GCA_046541495.1 Desulfococcaceae bacterium | reverse complement strand
CCGATGAGCCCGGCACCGGCACTCCGACAGTGGTGGTATCCGGCGGCGGGGACGGCAGCGACTGCTTTATCGGCGCGGCAGAATCCGCTTCGCCGAGGGGGGAACCGGAAGGCGCCGTTTGTTATTTATTTTCCTGCTGATATCCGGAATGAAAAGGTTTTGTCACGGCATCAGACCCGGGACTGGCCGCCCATCAGGTGTTCGGCCATGGCTTCCCGGTCGATGTCGTGGAGGATGGCCCGATGGGATTTTTCCGCATTGACACGGTTCAGTCGATCCAATAGAACCCACCATCAGCTTTTCAAGGAAAGATCGTCATGACCGCATTCGCCATTCGCATATATCAATCCGGCGCAGGCCCGCTGCTGATGCTCGGGGCGGCGCTGTCATTCACCATCATGAACGTCCTGGTCAAGATCATCGGCCCGGAGTTCCGGGTCTGGGATCTCGCCTTTTACCGGTTTGCCGGTGGTTTCGTGATTCTGGTGGTGTTTCTGGGCCGCACCGGAAATCCGTTCAGGGGGCACAACATTCCCCTGCTGGTAATCCGGGGATGCACCGGATCGGTGGCCCTGGTGCTGCTCTACGGGGCCATCCGCCTGCTGCCGGTCTCCACGGCCATGGTCCTTTTCTTTTCATTCCCGGCCTTTGCGGCCGTCTTTTCTTTTCTGATTTTCGGTGAACGGGTGACGCCCCTAGGGTTCGTCTGCATCCTCGCGGTGGTGATCGGGGTGACGATTCTGTTCGAATTCCGCGCAGCAGGCGGGCTGCTGGGGCAGGTCTTCGGCGTGCTCGGGGCGGTATTCGCCGGGTTGACCGTTACCCTGATCAAGGCCCTGCGGGCCCAAAACGGCCCGGCGGTCATCTACCTCTACCTGTGCACCATGGGGATGATGGTCACCTTCCCCGCCTACGCATCCGGCCCGGTCCTCCCCTGGCCCCCGGATCAATTGGCCGTCTGCGGCGGCATCGTGATTTCGGCCCTCACCGCCCAACTGCTGATGAACCACGGCTTTTTCTACTGCACCAGCCTGGAGGGCGGCGTCTTCATGTCCATGGAAGTGGTCTTCACGGCCCTGATCGGCATCGCCTTTCTCAATGATCCGGCGGGGTGGCGGTTTCTGGTCGGGAGTCTGCTGATTGTCGGGAGCGTACTGGCGCTCAATATCGCCAAAGCCCGCTCGGCAGAGGGGACGTCGCGGGGATGACCCGGGACTTTCTCCTCCGCATCGGTCAATCCTCTTCGGCTTTGTATCTCCAAGGGTTTTCAACCTGATCTTTCTCGATGAACGCGCGATAATCAGCGTAGATGTTCCGGATCAGTTCCTCGAGGGTCGGGGTATCGACAAATCGTTCCTTATGAAATTTTTCCGCTTCCACCCTTTCCTTTTCTTCCTCTCTTCGGAACTTTTCATGATCGATCGACCCGAATTTCTCTTCCATCTCCTGCTTCACCTGTTCCCAGGGTATGGTTTCCACTTCGCCGTTTTCCATTTCTCTCAGCCTTTCGTCAAGGGTGGAGCCAATGGGATCATCCTCCCGCTTGTATCCGGGCTCGGGAATGGCGTCGTAATCCAGAATCGGTTGACCGAACGCTTCGGCCATCATCACCCATGAATGCCGCAGATCCTGAACCGTTTCGCCGAAAGGTTCTATCGGATCCTGGGTGACGGCGCCGACATGGCCGTTCTTGTCATAGAACGCCTCATGAATGGCGTACGTGTAGCGCACCTGTTCCGTTTTCTCCTCGGGATCAGGGTAAACGGTCTTTTTCCGGATGATTCGGTAGTTCCACATGTTTTTTAGCTCTGTCGGTGAAATTGATTAATGGGAAATTTATGCGAAAGTAAACGTTTCGAAAACAGTAAATAAGGTTCTCAAGGGTAGTGCTGATCAACTACCACTCAGAATGGGAAAAATCGGTGAATTAATTGACCCTACCTATTCCTTCAAAAATGGTTTGAACTCCGGGGTGATTTCGCCTATCGCCTCGGTCCCTGTTATTTTTGCGGTATTCCATGTAAATCATAATCATTAAGCGGTCCCATATCTACCCTGGCTGGTATTGCCGAAAATTTTCTGAGCACCCAAGATCCCATAAACGGATCGTCACCGGATACGAATGTCGCAACTCAAAGCGAATTCAAGGCCTCCCCCGAGGGCATAACCCGGAACCACGGCAATCAGTGGTTTGTCCAAGTTGTAAAAATTGGCAAAGCCCTGTGGGTGTGCTTGCCTATGAGTCACCGATTCTATCACCTTAAAGCGTCGAGGTCCCAAGCCGATCCTTCGGAGGCAGAATTATCGCAATGACAGGCTTTGTTTGCAATGTATCGGGGCCATTGGTATAAAGGATCTAATCAGGGGATGGGTCAACTGCCATCTCCATGTGGGATCAGGCCGAATGCACATTGTGCTCAACTTCGGTCAATTCTTTACAGGACCAGAAGGTAAAGCGTTTGAAGATACGGCCGAAGTTGGAAGCATCTGGGAGTTTGTCCCAATTAACCAGTCTTATTAAGATAAATGGATATTTAGGTACAATTAACAAGTCGTATATGGAATAGCAATATTTTCAACACCGTTTCGTTGACATGATCCATCTCCATTTGACCCTCATCTTTTAAAGGAGTTGGAATGTTATGCCGAACAAGCCTTCTTCCATAGCCAAAATATCTCGGCCCGATTCTAAAGGCATTTTTCCGCGGGAGCGTCTTTTCAGGGAGCTGGATCAGGCCCGGCAAAAACGGGTCCTCTGGATCGCCGGACCGGCCGGATCGGGAAAAACATCTCTTGCGTCCAGCTATATCGAATCGCGGTCCATTCCCGCGATCTGGGTTCAACTCGACGAAGGAGACGGCGATCCCGCCGCTTTTTTCTACTATCTGCGCCTGGCGGTTCAAAATGCCAATCACCACCGCGTTGAGCCGCTCCCGCTGTTTACCGCCGAGTATCAGCAGCGCCTCGGCTTGTTTACCCGTCGGTTTTTTGAAAAGATTTGCGATCTGCTGAACCGGCCGTATCTCCTGGTGTTCGACAACTATCAGGAGGTGCCGGAGCAGGCGGCTTTGCACGAAATGATCGTTCACGGGTTGGAGGCGGTTCAGAAGGGCGTCTGCGCAATGTTTCTGAGCCGATCGGAGCCGCCCCCATCCTTTGTGCGACTGATGGCGAACGAGGCGGTTCACCTGATGACCTGGAACGACCTGCGTCTCTCTTTGGCGGAATGCGAGGCCATCCTGCAGATGAAAGACGGCGATCGCCTGGATGGATGCGCCGTTGAACAAATGCACGGCGCATGCGAGGGATGGGCCGCCGGTATCATCCTGATGCGGGTGCTGATGCGGGTCCATGCCCTTGACGAATGGATGGCGATTCGAAACGCTTCTTGCAGGGAAATATTTTCCTATTTTGCCGGAGAGGTGTTGGACCGGCTGGATGATTCAGTGCGATCCTTTCTGCTGCACACCGCCTTTCTGCCCAAAATTCATGCCGATGCGGCCAATCACCTGGCGGGCGTCGGGGATGCGGAAAAACGGCTGTCGTCGCTCGCCCGGAATCAATATTTCACCACCCGATCCGCCGGGAAAGAATCGGTGTATCAATATCATCAGCTTTTCAGAGAATTTCTCATCGCGACCGCAAAGGCGGAATGGACCGCCGCCAAACTTCAATGCATCCAGCGCAAAGCCGCCGAATTGCTTGAAGACCAGGGGCAGATCGAA
The DNA here is from genome assembly GCA_046541495.1 of Desulfococcaceae bacterium. Taxonomy (GTDB): domain Bacteria; phylum Desulfobacterota; class Desulfobacteria; order Desulfobacterales; family Desulfococcaceae; genus JAABSQ01. The sequence goes on along the minus strand of JBKHDE010000330.1, from coordinate 665 downwards.
GATGCGGCCGGTCTGCTTCTTGATTCCCGGGACTGGGAGGGTATCATAAGGCTGATTCAGGAGAATGCCCGTTCGTTCATTTCACAAGGCCGGTACAGGACGGTGGAAAAATGGATCAGGAGAATTCCGGACCCTCATCGAGATGAAGAGCCCTGGCTCTGGTATTGGCTGGGCATCTGCAGAATGCCGGAAAATCTACAGGCCAGTCGGGCGGCTTTGGAAAAAGGGTATATCCCTTTTAGGAAAAGCGATGATATCGCCGGCGTTTTTCTGTCCTGGTCCGGAATTGTTGAAACATATAGTTACGAATGGGGCGTGATGTATCCGCTGGATCACTGGATTGCCGAAATGGATACGCTTCTGACCCTATATCCACGGTTTCCGTCATCTGAAATCGAAGCACGGGTGATTCTGGGGATGTTTTTCGCCCTCATGTACCGTCAACCGGACCATCCGGATATGCATCTTTGGGAAGAAAAAGCATGGGAACTCGCCTTCAGTGATGCTGATCTGGATATTCGGGTGGCGGTGAGCAGTCATCTAATCATGTATTTCCTGGGGTGGCGGGGTCATCATACAAAAGCAGAATTGCTTTTGAACAGTTTAAAAATTTCCCTCCTGCCCCGGTCGACAAAGATATCCCCGCTCCACGAGATTATATGGCG
>JBKHDE010000329.1:0-4390 GCA_046541495.1 Desulfococcaceae bacterium | reverse complement strand
AACCTCGATGCCGCTCATGCCGGGCATACTGAGATCGCAGAGCACCAGGTCGAGAGACTCCCGCTTTTCTTTGAAGATCTCCAGGGCCGCGGCGCCGCCGGAGGCGCAGACGGTGTCGTAGCCGAGGCGTTCGAGCATGCGCTGCACGAGATGCCGGATCTGGGCGTCATCGTCCACCAGCAGAATCAGGCCGGCGCCTGTCGGGGATTCCGCGGGCGCCGGAGTTGGCGGCGCGGCTTCTTTTTCCGGCAAAACGGGTACCCGGTCGGCGCCGACCGGCAGCAGGACTCGAACGGTCGTGCCCCGGTTCGGTTCGGAATCGATTCGGATGTATCCCTTGAGGCCGCGCACGATGCCGAGCACCGCGGCCAGGCCGAGGCCCCGACCCTGAAATTTGGTGGTGTAAAAGGGTTCGAAAATGCGTTTTCGGTTCGCCGCGTCCATGCCGCCGCCCCGGTCTTTCACGTCGATGAAGACGAACCGCGAAGCCGAAAAGGGCGGATCATACCCCATCCATGCGTCGGAGACGGTTTCCGACAGATAGGCTTCATCAAAAACCCGGTCGCCGGCCGAGATCGTGACGACCCCGCCTCGATTTTCATCGTAGGATTCGGCGGCATTGGCGACCAGGTTGGACAGAAGCTGCCACAATCGCGATTTATCGCCCTCCACCTTCGGGAGATCGGCGGGCAGCTCGAAGTGCAATTTTACGCTCGCCGGTACGGCGGACCGGAGCATGTCCGATACCTCCTGAATCATCTTTCCGATATCCACCGGTTCCACGATGAAATGGCCCTTGCCGGTATAGGCCAGGAGCTGTCGAACCAGGTCCGCCGCCTGTTGAATCGCCGCTTCGGAGGCATGGAGGGCCATCCCTTCCCGGGTTTCACCGGTCATCCCTTCTTTGGCGATTTCGATGTTGCCCTGCATCACCATTAAAAGATTGTTGAAATCATGGGCGATGCCGCCGGCCATGACCCCGAGACTTTCCAGCCGTTGCACGGTCTGAAGGCGGCGTTCCATTTGCAGCCGCGCTTCCTCGGCCTTTTGTCGTTCCGTGAGGTCCCGAACGATGGTCAGGGCCAGCCGTTCGCCTTTTTGCCCCACCGGTTTGGCATGAAGTTCCACCGGTATTCGGCGGCCGTCTTTGGCCGCGACCACACGCTCGTAGGCGATGCTCTCTCTTTGAGACAATCTTTGCAGGATTTCTCCGGTTTCGACTTCGTCTTCAGAAACATCGATGTCGTATGCGGTCAGTTTCAGCAGTTCCTCTCGGGAATACCCGAGCAGTCGGCAGGCCGCCTCATTGACCTCGATGAAGGACCCCGTCGTTCCGTCGGGCATCACCGGATGAACAAAGATGGCATCGGCAACCGATTCAAACAGGACGCGATACCATTCGCGGCTCTCTTCCAATGCTCTTTCCGCCTGTTTTCGCTGGGTGATGTCCATGGCGATACCGCCTACGGCGGCAGGCGGCCCGCTGCTGCCGTAGATGGGAAACAGGGTGGTCGAAAAGATGTGTTCCCGATCGTCGACCGTAAAGTGATCCTCCACCTCCAGAACCGATTCGGATTTCACGACGGTATGGATGCGCTGAAGAAAGGTCTCCGCAACCTCGGCGGGCAGGAGGTCCCGGCAGGAAACCCCGACGATCTGTTCTTCGCTCATTTTTAATATCCGTTGACCGGCGGGGTTCATGTGCAGGTACCGGCCCTGTTCATCCAGGATGCCGATCACGTTGGGCGAATACTTCAAAATGTTGTCGAGCCGTTCATAAACCGCCTTCAGCTCTTTCTCCCGATGCTTTTGCTCGGTGATATCCTGGAAAGTGCCGTGGATATGAACCGGTCTTGCATCGATGCCGCACGCCACCTCTCCGACGGCGCGCGCATATCGCTCTTGGCCGTCGACCCGGAAAAAGCGGTATTCGACCTGGAATGGATTTTTCTTGTGAATACAGGTGTGAATGACCGTCGACACCTTGTTGAGATCGTCCGGATGCACATGCTTCCTGAAGCCGTCTATGGACGCCGGCACCTCTCCGGGTTTGTATCCCAACAGCCGGTACATATTTTGCGACCAGACGGTTTCATCGGTTGCCGTATCCCACTGCCAGCTGCCCATATCCGCGAGGGACTGCGCTTCATTCAATCGTTCTTCGCTTTCGGCCAGGGCGATCGTGGTCTGTGTTCGCTGTTCCACCTCCCGGTTCAACCGGCGGTTCAGGGCGGTCAGTTCTCTCTGCTGAGCGCGAATGGTGACGTGGGCCCGAAGCCGGGCGAGGACTTCTTCGCGCCGAAAGGGTTTGGTGATGTAATCCACGCCGCCGGCCTCGAACCCCCGGACGATGTTCTCGGTATCGGCCAAGGCCGAGAGAAATATGACGGGAATGTCGGCCGTACCCGGATGGGCCTTGATCCGGGTGCAGGTTTCAAATCCGTCCATCTCCGGCATCAGGATGTCGAGCAGGATCACCGAGGGCCGGACCAGATCGGCGATACGGACGGCATCCCGGCCGTTGGTGGCCACGCGGGTTTCAAAACCGGAGGCTTCCAGAAGATCGATCAGCACTCTCAGATTGTCGGGGGTGTCGTCCACGATCAGAATGGTCGCGGCTTCCGGTGTTTCCTTCTTCACGGATAAATCTCCCGGTGCGGCCGGCACGGGCCTGATAATCGGCTGTTTGTCTTCACCGGTTATTCCCACCAGAGGTGTTCCAAGGCGATTTCAACCGCCTGAAACGGTTCCGCACGAATGCATTCATTCTCACCGTGTACCGACATAAGCACCCAGCGATCGGACATGAGCCCGAATACCTCCACCGTCTTGGCTGCCGGATCGATCAGCCACGCATGGTCCACACCGAATCGGGCGTACAGAGGCATCTTGCGAATCCGATCCGTTCGGATCGTGGAGGGAGACAGGATTTCACAAATCCAGTCCGGCGGAGTGGTGGCGTAATTCTTATCAGGGGGGGTGGTCAACCGGTCTTTTTTCCAGCCCGCCAGATCCGGCACCAGCAGGTTCCGGCCCAGGCGCACTTCCGGTTCGTATAAAAGAATCCATCCGCCGGGGCCGCCTTTTCCTTTTTGAAAAGGGCCGCTGATTTCTTCCGTCAAGGACGAAGCGACATGACTGTGCAGATAAGACGGCCGTGGTACGGCGATCAGTTCACCGTCGATGATTTCACCGATCAGGTTCTCCGGCAAGGCTTCTATATCTTCATAGGTGACTTTTCGGGAAGCGGGCTTCAGCATCTTTCATGCTCCTGAAATTACCGATTGATGAGATGGTCATGTCGAATCAATCTTTTAACAATTCGTTGATTTTGGCAATATCTATGTTTCCGGCCCAGCGGATGAGCAGATCGCAAAATGGGCCGGTTTCAGGATGCTCTTTTCGAAGCCGCTCGGCATATTTCCGAATCCCCACGATATCACCCGTTCCAGCCAAGACCCGGAGGCGATTCAAATCTTCATCCGAGCACAGCCGCAGCAGTTTTGAATCCCCATCCGTACCTTCCGTTTGGAACTTTTTTTGCTGTTCTTTCTCATACTCCAAAACCGTTTCTTCCCACAAGGGTTTTTTCTTTTTTCCCTCGTGTGAAACCGCGGGGAGTTCCACCGCGAACCGAAATTCACTTCCCTTTCCGACCGTGCTTTCCACCTGGATTTTGCCGCCCATCAACTCAATAATGTTTCGACTGATGGCCAGGCCCAGGCCGGTGCCTTCGAACTTCGGTCCGCCGGAATGCACTTGATAAAAAGGATCGAAAACGGATGAAAGCATCCTGTCCGGAATGCCCGACCCGGTATCCCGAACTGAAAAAGTGATTCGATCACCGGCGGGGTACGCCTGAAGGGTCACGCTGCCCGAATCGGTGAATTTTACCGCATTGGAAAGCAGATTCAACAGCACCTGCCGAAGCCGTTTCGCATCGCACAGCACCCATTCCGGCAGGGTCGGGTCGATCTTTTCCACCAGGGAGATGCCTTTCCGGTCGGCCCGGGGTCGAAGAATATCGACGGTATTTCGCAACAGACCGCTTATTCTCACCGGCGATGGTTCCAGGGACAATTTTTCGGATTCGATTCGGGCGATATCCAGTATATCATTGATCAGGGTGAGCAGGTGTTCCCCGCTTTTGCGGATGGTGAGGACCTTTTCCCGGTTCGATTCGGAAAGGGCGGGGTCCCGGGCCAGGATCTGACAATACCCGAGAACCGCGTTCAGCGGGGTGCGCAGTTCATGGCTCATGTTGGCCAGAAATCGGGTCTTGATTCTGCTCGCGTCTTGGGCTTTTTCCAATGCCTCGAGAAGGGCTTGATCTTGCTGTTTTCGTTCCGTGATGTCTTCGAGGGTGGCGATGACCCCGGTGGGGGTTCGG
>JBKHDE010000328.1:0-4413 GCA_046541495.1 Desulfococcaceae bacterium | reverse complement strand
GTAAAATCGACATCCGCATCGGTGATTTCGGCGTGGCGGACCAGTTCATTCACCAGGTCCACCGGAATCACTTCGCTTTTCTTGCAATAGGGGCAGGTATCCGGGCTCCCGGCGGTGACGTTCTCACAGTCTCGGCACCGGGTGCCGTCCAGCTTGACATCCTGAGTGATCAGCAGATGTTCCACCCGCCCGTTGAGCAGGGCCATCAGCACATCCTCCGCGCCCACGGCGGCCGGGTGATCGGCCAGATACTCTCCCTGGATTCGCTCCCACAAATGCCGATCTTCTTCGCGCTCCTCTTTGAAAAAGAGATCATAGGCATCGTCCACCAGGTCGTCCGTGTCCGCATCCAGGTCGGCGGATGTTTCCCCGATCACCTTGTCCGCAAGCGGTTCACTGAACGCATCCTCGATCTCTTGAATCGTTTCCTGTGAGCCCATCAGAATGATATGGTCGATCGATTCTTTGCGGTCGAGGTCTTCCAGCACCTCCGCCACTTCCGCGGCATAGTGATGGAGCTCGTTTTTCCGCCGCCGGGCATACCGTTTCTGGGACCATCCGCCCTTTTTGACTCGGTTTTTGATATTGCCCTTGACCCGGTCTTCCAATTCGGTGTTTTCGGCGGCCACCAGGTAGATCCGGGTATCGGTATTGTCGGCCGCCACCAGGGCGAATTTTTCATAGGTATCCTGAAGGCGGGCCAGGGGGCGGATATACGGCGCCGGCCCCAGACGCAGCAGATCGGGAACCGCTACCGAGACCCGGTGGCCCTGAACAAAATCCAGGACATAGGAGGCAAAAATGCACATTCCGCGGCCCTCTTCCGGGGGATGTTCCTTCAGCAGGGTTTGAATCAGCCGATAGCTTTCCTCAAAATGGGCGGCCGCATCGGCGTCGTCTTCCAGCAGGGCCCGGATTTTGTCCGCACGGGCCTCGACGGCCCGCAATCCCTTCCGGCCCGTCAGATAGGCCGATACGAATGCCCGTTCCGGGCCGTCCATTTCCGCAAGCGCGCGCAGATCGATATCTTGTAACACGGTGGGTTCCTCCTACATTGAGTATTCTTGTTCTACCGAAGAGAGAAAGATTCCCAAAAAAATAAGCCCCCTTTCAAACCCCGTCAACCGGGAGGTAAGAAGGGGCCTTTGCCGGTGAAACGCGGGTCTAAAAAAAGCATTCGCGGATGCGGTACACACCCGCCCCTGGATTTTTTCTATTAAAAAAAGAGTTGCAATCCATAACCAGGTGGCATAAGTATCAGATTATTAAGCTTAAATCAGTATGGCGAACATGCGTGTGCGTCTGCTTCTTTCCAAAGGACCCTGATGATGGACTGGCTGTTCCCCTCAATCGTCGCCACCTTGATCGGCACCATCGTATTGGCATCGACCTATGGGTTCATCTACCGAAGCGAAAAAAAGCCCTTTCTGGCGATATGGACGCTGGCATGGTGCGTCTATGCCGCCAGGTTCGTCTTTATGCTCTGGTATATCTCCATCGGCCCGGGATTGCTCAAAACGGTCGCCTTAACGGGGAACCAGCTCTCGGCTCTGGCGAGCGGAATGCTCCTGCTATACGGCACATATCTGTTTTTGAATCGCCGGTTTCCCCGTCCCTGGGTCTATTTGGGGCTGCTGTCCGCCGCATATATCGCATTTATGGCCGGCATATCCCCCTCCATTCTCCATATCAGCCTTCCGATTTATCTGTTTCTCGGAGGGATTTATATGTGGACCGGCATCATGCTTGTTCGCCATGAAAAACAGGCCGGAGAATTTTCCAAAATCGTGGGTTCTTTGTTCGTCCTGTGGGGATTGCACAAGGCGAACTATCCGTTTGTGAGGCCCGTGCTCTGGTTGGCGCCATGGGGCTACATGCTGGCGGCCACATTGGAATTTTTGATCGCCGTCGGTATGTTGATGGTCTATTTTCAGCGGGTGCGGCGGCAGGTGACGGATAGTGAAGCGGATCTTCGCCGGGCCCAGAGCATCGCCCAGGTCGGTTCCTGGCGGTTCGACCTGGATGCCGGCGCCGTCATCCCGTCTGAAGAGGCGCGCCGGATCTACGGGTTGGGGACTCGTGAATGGTCGATTCAGCAGGTGCAGACGATTCCCTTGCCCGAATACCGGCAGGCCTTGAACGCACATTTGGAGGGACTCTTGAAGCGCGGAACGGCTTACGATATCGAGTTTCGCATTCGTCGCCCCATCGACGGTCAAATCCGCGATATCCATTCGGTGGCCGAGTACGACCCGGAACAGAAGATGGTGATCGGCACCATTCAGGACATCACCGATCGCAAACAGGCCCTGGAAGCCCTCCGCATCCATGAGGACAACCTCAAGATCCTGTTCAACGCCATCAATGAATCGGTCTGCCTTATGGATCGGCACGGCACGTTGCTGGCGGTCAATGATACCTTTGCGGCTCGGCTCGGGCAGGTTGCATCCGATTGCATCGGTCGTTCGGCGTATACGCTTCTGCCGGAAGCGGTGGCGGAGAATCGAAGGGCTTATAATGAAGAAATGGTTCGTACAGCCCGGCCCATGACCTTTGAAGACGAGCGGGCGGGGCGCTGGTATCATCACCGGGTCTTTCCCATACTGGACGCGGAAGGAGCGGTCGATCGATTCGCGGTCTATGCCATGGACATCACCGAGAGCAAACAGAGAGAAGCCGACCGGCGCCGGTATGAAAAAGAGCTGTTGAATCGGAATCAATTCATCGAAACCATTTTGGATCACCTGCCGATCGGGCTGGCGGTCAATTATATCGAAGAAGGAGAGGCGGTCTACCTCAACCAAAAGTTTGAAGAGATTTACGGATGGCCCCGGGAGGATATTCGAAACATTCAGGATTTCTTCACCAAGGTCTATCCGGACCCGGTCTACCGCGAAAAAATTCAAAGCCGAATCATTCAGGATATTCAATCCGGTGATCCCAGGCGAATGGAATGGGACAATATCGAAATAACCGCGAAGACCGGCGACAAGAGGACCATATCCGCCAAGAACATTCCGCTGTACGCACAGAATTTCATGATCTCCACGGTTCAGGACATCACCGAACGAAAACAGCTGGAGGCACGGCTTCAGCAGGCCCAGAAAATGGAGGCGATCGGCAACCTGGCCGGCGGCATCGCCCATGACTTCAACAACCTGCTGTTTCCCATCCTCGGCATGTCGGAAATGCTTCTGGATGATCTGTCCCCCGGCAGCCCCGAATACGAAAACGCCCGGGAAATTCTGAGGGCCGGAAAGCGGGCCGGAGATCTCGTGAAACAGATTCTGGCCTTCAGCCGGCAGTCCGAAAACAAAAAGGCGCCGGTTTCCATTCAGCAGATTTTAGATGAGGTGCTCAAGCTGGCCCGGTCCACCATCCCCTCGGATATCGACATCGCAGCGGATATGGAAAGCGACGGCGGCACGGTCATGGCCGACCCGACCCAACTGCACCAGATCGCCATGAACCTGATCACCAACGCCTACCATGCCGTGGCATCCGGCGGCGGCCGCATCACCGTTCGATTGAAGGAGACGGCGCTGAAAGCGGACGGTCGCCCGACCCGTTTTCTCGAACCGGGGCCGTATGCGATGATGTCGGTCTCCGATACCGGCTGCGGGATCGACCCGGTAATGCTGGACAAGATCTTCGATCCCTATTTCACCACCAAAGAACAAGGCAAAGGCACCGGTCTGGGGCTGGCGGTGGTCTACGGCATCGTCAAGGAATATCGCGGCGATATTCGGGTCGAGAGCGAGGTGGGCAGGGGCACAACCTTCACGGTCTACCTGCCCCTGATGACCGACTCGATTGAAACCCGACCCCCGGAGTCGGTGGAGGAGGAGGCCGTCGGCACCGAACGAATCCTGCTGGTGGATGATGAAGAGATGATCGTGAACCTGGAAACCCAGATGTTGGAACGTCTCGGGTACCAGGTCACGGCGCACACCGCCAGCAGGGCGGCGCTCGACGCCTTCAAGGCGAATCCGGACGCCTATGATCTGGTGATGACCGACATGACCATGCCGCACATGACCGGGGAGCGGTTGGCCGGGGCGATGAAGAGCATTCGGCCGGATATCCCGGTCATCGTATGCACCGGCTTCAGCGAGCGCATCAGCCGGGACAACGCCGCGGCCCTGGGCATCGACGGGTTTCTGATGAAGCCGATCGTCAAATCCGAATTGGCGGGGATTGTACGGAACGTGCTGGATTCTTTTCGCTCGAATGCACCCGGAATGGAATGAACACTGTGGGAGTCACCCGGGCCGTGTTTCGGATGACTGCTTCCGTACCAGCCCCACCTGAAGCCCAAAGGGCGCGGCCAGTTTTTCCAGGGTCTTCAGAGTCGGGTTGCCCACGCCCCGCTCCAGATCGATCAGCACCCCGGGGGCCACGCCGGCCAGCTTC
>JBKHDE010000327.1:0-4420 GCA_046541495.1 Desulfococcaceae bacterium | reverse complement strand
TGAATAGGAGAATCCCGCCCGATTGTCAAGCAAAACGGAAATCTCCCTTGAATCCCGAGGCCAGGTGGGATACAGGTTTTCAGACACCTTCAGGATGAAAGGGATACGGGTGAAGCTGATAAAAAAATATTGGTTCCTTACAGGGTTGATCGCGGTCTTCCTGATCACGGTGGGAGATCCCACCGGCATTATCGCCGGTTTGGGAAACTGGATCAAAGCCCACTACGGCCCCAGCATCGTCATCTTCGTGATTTTTCTGGTCTCGGGAATGCTCCTGGAACCGGAGCAGATTCGACAGGGACTGACCGATTTCAAAGGAATTCTTCTGGCCCTGGGGATCATTTTCCTGATGGGCCCCCTGGTGGCCGTTCCCGCGGCCTGGACGGACCTGGACACCGGTATCAAGATCGGCCTTTTCCTGGTGGCGGTGATGCCCACCACCTTGAGCAGCGGGGTGGTGATGACCGGCACCGCCGGCGGCAATATCGCCCATGCCCTGGTCATTACGGTCCTCGCCAATGCACTGGCGATCGTCACCATTCCGGTTTCTCTGGACCTTTTGCTGGGGCTGATCGGTTCCATGACCGAGGTGGCGATCGACAAAATCTCCATTATGCTCAAGCTGGCGTTTCTGGTGCTGCTACCGCTGGCTTGCGGTCTGGGAATCAAATTTTACGGAAAATCCGCTTTGAATCGAATCACGCCGAAGCTTCAAATTGTCAACCAGTGCCTGATCCTGGCCATGGTCTGGATGGCCCTGTCGCCGAGCCGGGAAACCATTCTGCACAGCGGCCCGGAGGTGGTCCTCGTCTGTCTGCTGGTCTTCATCTATCACGGATGTTTGCTGGGGGCGGCGGCCCTGGCGATTTCTCTTTTCAAGCTGAAGCGGGGCCGAAGGGAAAGTGTGCTCTTCATGGGGGCCCAAAAGACCCTGACCTTGTCGGTCATCCTGCAGGTATCGCTGTTTCCGGAATACGGCATCGCCCTGGCGGTCTGCGTGCTCCACCATATCATTCACATGATCATGGACGGCTACCTGGCCGGAAAACTGGCGCCGGCCGAATAAATCAGAGGATCTGACTCAGAAACAGCTTGGTCCGTTCGTGATCCGGGGTGGTAAAAAAATGGACCGGAGGCCCTTCCTCCACGATCGCCCCCTGGTCCATGAAAATCACCCGATCCGCCACCTCCCGGGCAAACCCCATCTCATGGGTGACGACCACCATGGTCATTCCCTCTTTGGCCAGGGTCTTCATGGCTTCCAACACCTCCCCGATCATCTCCGGGTCCAGGGCGGAGGTGGGTTCGTCGAACAGCATCACCTTGGGGTCCATGGCCAGCGCCCGGGCGATGGCCACCCGCTGCTGCTGGCCCCCGGAAAGCTGATCCGGATAGCTCGAGGCCTTGTCCCCGATGCCCACCTTGTTGAGAAGGGCCATCGCCTTTTCCCGGGCCTGGGCCTTGGGGCGCTTTCGGACCACCCGCTGGGCCAGGGTGACGTTTTCGAGCACCGTCTTGTGGGGAAACAGGTTGAAGGACTGAAACACCATCCCCACCTCGGCCCGCACCTTGTTGATGTCGGTCTTGGAATCGAGCACATCCTTGCCGTCGATATAGATGTGACCGCCCTCATCCGGCGTCTCCAGGTGATTGAGACACCGGATGAATGTGGACTTGCCGGAGCCGGACGGGCCGATCACCACCACCACCTCGGCGGCTTCGATGGAGGTATTGATGTTTCGAAGGGCGCGAACCTCGTGGGGCGCCAGAAAGGTTTTGGATAGATTCCGAACGTCGATCACTAAATTAAGGTCCTCCTTTCCAGATACTGGACAAACATGGAGAGGGAAAAGGTCAGAATCAGGTACAACACGGCGCAGACGAACCAGAGCTCATAGGGCTGAAGGCTGGTGGTGACCACCTCCCGGGTCGCCTTGGTCAGTTCCCGAATCGCGATGATGCCGAGCAGCGAGGAGTCCTTGATCAGGCTGATGAACTGGCCCGCCAGGGGCGGCAGAATCCGCCGCATGGCCTGGGGAAGGATGACATGGGTCATCGACTGAATGTAATTCATCCCCAGGGAACGGGCCGCCTCGGTCTGCCCCCGGTGAATCGACTGAATTCCGGCCCGGACGATTTCGGCCACATAGGCCCCGGCGAAGATCGCCAGGGAAGCGACCCCGTACCAGAGTGAGGAGATCGGAGAAAATCCCATCTCCGCCAGCAGATTGTTGATGATGGTGCCGAACACGAAGTACCAGAGATAGATCTGAACCAGCAGGGGCGAGCCCCGAATGAATTCGATATAGGTGATGGAAAGCCAGCGCAGGCAGGGATTTCGGGACACCCGGGCCAAACCGCCCAGAAGCCCGATCAGGATACCGAAGACGATGGCGATAAAGCTGACCTTGAGGGTCAGCCACAGCCCCTGAAGCAGAATACCGGGGCGGGTCTCCTCATAGGCGGCGAGGATATCCCCCGGAAAAATAAAGTCTCCTTCGTAAACCCGAACATCCCCGGCCGGCGCCGGGTAGGTTTCTTTTTCGCCGCTTCGCCCCTCCACCGTGATTCGGACCGTATCCCCGGATCTCTCGATCCGGGCCACCTCGCCTTCGATTTCGGCTCGAATATCGACCTCGACATCGGCGATAAAATACTGGGGAACCCGATACCAGCGCCAGACATACTCGACCTCTTTGGTCGCATACCAGAGAAGGAGAATTCCCAGCGCGATAATGACAAAATAGGTGGACTTCCAAAAAAGGTCATACCTGCTTTTCTTAACATTGAGGCTCATGGTTCCCGCGCTTTGCAAAAAAAGGGGGAAGCCGAAACCTCCCCCTGGTCGGTGGGATTACTCCTGAATATCCTTCATCCAATCGGTGCCTTTAATCCACTTGTTGTAAATTCGATCATACCGACCGTCGTTTTTGACCTGACGAAGAAAATTGTCGAGCCAGTTGAGAAAATCGGGGTCCCCCTTGTTGACCGCCCAGGCCAGGGGTTCATAGGTGAACGGCTCATCCAGAAAGACCACCTTGCCCTCGCCCTGCTGGGCGTACAGATAGACGCAGTTGGGCAGGTCGTAGACATAGGCGTCGGCCTTGCCGTTGAGGACCTCGAGAAAGGCCTCGGTTTCGGTCTCAAAGGACTTGTAGTTCGCCTTGGGGATATACCGTTTGACCGCCTGTTCCCCGGTGGTGCCCAGTTTGGAGGTGACCGTGTACTTGGCATCGTTGAGGTCCTGGTAGGATTTGACGTCGCCTTCGTGCTTCTTGGCCAGCAGAATGGTCTGGCCGACGATGATATAGGGATCGGCGAAGTTGACCTTGAGGTTTCGCTCCTGGGTGACGGTCATTCCCGACATGATGATGTCGAACTTGTTGCTGAGCAGGGCCGGAATGATGCCGTCCCATGCGGTGTTGACCGGAACGAATTTGACGCCCATGGCTTTGGCCATCTCTTTGGCCATATCGATGTCGAAGCCCACGAATCGGCCGTTTTTGTCGGTCATTTCAAAGGGAACGTAGCCGGCCTCAAACCCGACGCGAAGCTCACCCCGCTTCAGGATATCCTCTACCGTGGATTGTTTGGCCAGTTCGATATCCGCCCCCCAGGCGGCGCCGGTCAAAGCAAACAGAACCACTGCCAGGAGCATCAAACCTTTCCAAAGACATCGCTTCATTCATTACCTCCTTCATCTTCTGTGGGTTGACTTCATATTCACCCCTCATTCATGCTGAAATGAAGGGACTACGCTAATAAGATTTCCCCTCGCTCAGGATTTCCCGAATCACCATGTGCGCCTTTCGGCACTCGGGACATCTGGGAAGCTCCTCTTTGGGCATATAGATGATCTCCGTAAATTTACATTTGGGGCAGATCACCTCGACCGCTTGTTTTCTTGGTTTCATGTTGGTTTTCCCTCATGGGTGATGCCCTTTCCCTGACGGTTCGGTATGGAAAGGTATTTTTCACTTATACCGGCAGTCGAATAAAGTAAATAAAATTTTTGGCATGGCGCCCCTTGGAACCGAACGATCCCTACTGTATTTTCAGTACATTGAAATGATGTTGACAGAAACCCGAAAGGGCCGTTACTATACTTTCATTCATTACGCACATTCCGATCCCTCACTCTACCATTACCCGGAGGCTATGATGCCCAAAAGAGAACCGAACGATATCAAGGATATCCTGAAAAATCCCGAGATTCAAAAGGCCATCAGCAGCACCAATCAGGGGCTGATTCAGAGACGGAACTACGTCCCCCCGCAATGCGAGGTTTTTTCAAACCGCTATACCCGGCTGGAGGAGGACCCCCGATTTACCTTCACCCCGGATAAGGATGCCGAAAAACAGTTGCCCGACATGATTCACAATCAGGTGCAGCGGATCATTGGAGTGGTTTCGGGAGTGG
>JBKHDE010000326.1:0-4479 GCA_046541495.1 Desulfococcaceae bacterium | reverse complement strand
GGCCCATCCTTCGGCCCACGGATCCGCGTTCGGCGACGCGGCGGCCGCCCCCGCCGCCGAACATTCGACCAGACTGGTGATCCCCATCAGAAACAGTCCGGTCATGGAAAAGATAATCACCAGGGGCAGGATCCCGGCCTGAAGCAGCCGAAACCGGTCCCCCCAGCTGATCTGCCGCCGCTCTTCAGGGGGCAGAGCCGGTCCCAGCGCCGGATTCAGCTTGCATCGAATCACAATATAGCCGATAAACAGGCCCGCCAGAAGAAGCCCCGGCAACACCCCGGCCAGCCACAAACGGCCCACATTCTGCCGGGCGATCATTCCGTAAAGCACCAGGACGACGCTGGGCGGCACCATAATCCCCAAAGAGCTGCCCGCCTGAATGACCCCGGTGACCATGACTTTGTCGTAATTCCTGCGGAGCATTTCCGGCATGGCGATGCTGGCCCCGATAGCCATGCCGGCGACGCTCAACCCGTTCATGGCCGCTACCGCGGTCATCAGGCCGATGGTCCCGACGGCCAGCCCGCCGCCCAAGGGCCCCATCCAGACATGAAACATCCGGTAGAGATCGCTGGCGATGCCGGACTCGGAGAACATATACCCCATAAAGATGAACAAAGGCAAGGTCAGGAGCGGATACCAGTTCAACAAAACAAAGCTGGCGTTGAACGGCATCTCGATGCCGCCTTCCCCCCACAACAGCAGCGAGAAAAAGGCGGCCACCCCCCCGATAGCGGCAAAGACCCGCTGACCGGTGAGGAGCATGAGCATCATCGAGGTGAAGATCAGCAGCGCAATCAGTTCATGACTCATTTCAGGGATTCTCCTCGAGCGGTGGCAAGATCTTTAAAGAAGTAGGCGACGGCCTGCAGCAGCATCAGAACGATTCCGACGGTCATGATGAATTTGATGGGCGCCAGGGGCGGCGCCCAGGAGGTATAGTTGACCTGCCCGTATTTCAGGGCGTATTCGAGGCTGGAAATGGCCCCGTACAGAAGAATCACCAAATAAAACATCAGGACGATGGAGGTCAACAGGTCCATCACCGCCCGGGTTTTCGGAGACCAGCGGCCGTACAGCAGATCCATGCGGACATGGCCTTCGAGGATCATGGAATAGGCGCCGCCGAGCAGGTAATAGGCCGCCATGGTAAACTGGGCCATTTCCACAACCCAGATATGGGGACGATTGAAAATGGTTCTGGAAATGGATTCGTAAAGCAGCAGACCCATCATGGCAAAGACCAGATACTGCGAGAATTTGCCGACGACAATGCTGACGGCATCGACAAAACGAACGAACAGCTTGATTGCTTTGGGCATGAACAACCTCTTTGATTTGGGGTGCTGTTTGTACACCGCAGATTCCGCTGGAACGCACGCCCTCGAATAAGGGCCGGCAGACGGATTCGCCTCCCCCGTATTATGAAAACGGGGAAGGCACTCTGTTTCCCGGGTGACGACTCTTATTTTACAATCCGTTAATATCGATACGGCGGGCCTGCGGCTTCCATGGTTTTGGTGTAATCCTTCAGGATCTGAACCACCTTGGCATTCCGGGGACTCTTGGCGGCGACTTCATCCCAGTATTTCAAGGCGGCGTCTTCCACCATCTTCCATTCATCCTTGGGAATGGACGTCAGTTCCAGTTTTCCGCCTTTGGTGCGGTAATGGGCTTCTCCCCACCAATACCAATGCTGCCGGTAATAATGGGAACTGTCCATGGAGAGTTTGAATAGAGTCTTGAGGTGTTCGGGCAGGGCCTCCCATTTTTTGGTATTGGCAAAATACGAGCCCGCCCAGGCACCGGAGATGGGGTTGGTCAAATAATAATCGGTGACGTCCGCCCAGCCTACGGTATAGTCTTCGGTAATGCCGGACCAGGCTACCCCGTCGAGTTCTCCGGTCTGAAGGGCCATTTGAACGTCTTCATAGGGAAGGGACATGGGGACGACGCCGAACTGCCGCATGAATTGCCCCCCGGTGGGAAACATATACATTCTCAACCCCTTGAAATCCGACATCTTTCGAATCGGTTTCCGGGTGGCGAAATTGCAAGGATCCCACGCCCCCATACTCAGCCAGGTAACTTCCGGCACCTCGGCGTAGGCCTCCTGCCAGATTTTATCCAGCCCATACCAGTTCCAAAGCACGGGAACATCCAGGGAATAGCGGGAGGCAAAAGGAAAATAAGCAGCGAATACAGAGACATCGACCGGGGCCGCTATGGAGTCGTCATCGCTCTGGGCGGCATCGATGGTGCCTTTGGATACGGCTCTGAACAGTTCTCCATGGGGCACCAGCTGATCGGCATTGTACAGCTCGATCACCATCTCCCCGTTGGCCGCCTTGTTGAACGCCTCGATGGAGGGTTTGATGACATGCTCAGCCAGGGCCGGGCCGGCATAGGTCTGCATCCGCCATTTGATGGTGGTCTTCTTTTGCGCATGCACAAAGGGCGCGTTGACGGCTGTAGCCGCCACGGCCGCGCTTCCGAGTCCCGCTTTCTTGATGAAATCCCGTCTTTTCATTCGACCTGACTCCTTTCGTGGTATTGGGTTGAGGCGTTTATCCGATCTTTTTTTGATCTTGGGTTAAACCGCTATTCCCATCCCGGCTTTCATGTCACGCTTTCGGGTTCCGGCCTTCTCGAAGGTCACACGTTGGTGTAACACTATTATGATTTTCAAGCCGGGCAAACAAAAATGTATATATTTCACTCCAAAACTACAATATTGGAATTTTCAGGAATGCACCCGGTGGACAAAAGTCAGCCTGTTGGAGGGTTGATGGAATTTCTCTGGTTCAGATCCGATTCCGATCGCCAACCTGCTGTAAGGGGAAGCAGGAATGCGGATGGACGTTGAAGCAGCGGAAATGAAATAAAGAAATGTGTTATTAGAGCATCCTCACGATTGGGAAGCCACAAGAGACGGTTAAGACGAGAAGGGAGGTGCTGTATTCCTGTAAAATATATAACCCAAATTGATGGGTCACCGCAGAAAAAGCCAATCAGATCCTTCATCATCTATTTTTGCATATTGTAAAATATGAACCACATTCATGTCAAATTGTTTTTTTATCTATTGTCTGAACTATGATTTATCTGATTCTCCTGATTACCATGATGGGAATAATCGAAGCCCATCATTAAAATCAGATAAATCAGAGTTCAAGAGTACGAGAATCCCCCCGCAAGTAAATTCCCTCCGCCTTGACCAAAGAGCCCGTCCGATCTAAATTGGAAACCATGAAACCCCGAATACTCCTCACCGGATTCGGCCCCTTCCCGGGCACCGCCGTCAACCCCACCGAACATCTGATGAAAATCATTTCGGGTTCGGCCGGAGACTGGTTTCCGGATGCGGCGGTTCGAACCACGGTCCTGAAAACCGCCTATACCGAATGCGAATATCGGTTAATGGCGGAAATCAACACCTTCCGCCCGGATGCCGTCCTGTCCTTCGGGGTCAGCGGCCGGGCGGACGCTTTGTATCTGGAGCGTTTCGCCCTCAACATGGACGATGCCGAACAGCCGGATATTCAGGGTGAGGTGCGAAAAGGCCGGCCCATCCTCCCAGAAGGACCGCCTGCCCTGACGGCGACCCTGAACTTGAACGGGATCTACCAAAAATTGGCACAGGCGGGAATCCCCGTCCGGTTCTCCAATCATGCAGGAACCTACGTCTGTAATCATCTGTTTTATTACGGTTTATACCACATGGCCCGGCTGAAAAAGAATATCCCGATGGCGTTTGTCCACATCCCGCCCGTCGCGGAATGGACGGAGGACCATCACCGCGGGATGCACCCCTTCATCTGCAAAGCCGATCTGGTTCAGGCCGCCCAGGCCCTGATTCGGGCGACCGCAGAGCTGCATGAAATCCATGGAATGAATGATATATAGTCAGTGTACAAAATTCATTTTATCTAGAAATGCCAATTTTTGTAGAAAACAGACAAAATTTTGTAGGAAACCGGTTTTCAGGGGCGACAAAATTTGAGGGTCTGAGCCAGTCGAAATAATTATTGTTTTAGAATACAAGAATTTATAATTTTCCATAGAGGCGTTGGCACCAACCCTGCAATACTATTAAGTAAGGTACAACTTTCCTTCTTCCTTCATACCTCCTTTGTTGAAGGGGTGGCTCGGGGCAAGCCACCCCTTTTTCAATTGGGGCATTCTCGACCTGAAATATCATTCCTTCAATACGACTTTCCTTTTCACGACCTTCCTTTTTAGAGACTCGGTGATCTCTCACCCATTTTCAAAACCGGATTCGGCCAATATTTCCGACCTATTTTCGTTTACAATTGCCCGGTTTATGCCGATAATTCGATCATGATTCCATCCACGGATTACGAAAAACTGGCAAACCGGATCGACGGAGAGGTCCGGCAGGACTTTCTCCGCAGATACATGCTCTCCACCGACGGGTCGATTTTTCAGAAAATCCCCGCCTGTGTCGTATACCCG
>JBKHDE010000325.1:0-4537 GCA_046541495.1 Desulfococcaceae bacterium | reverse complement strand
TCTGAAGGGTGAGTGAACGGCCCCGACCGAACAGGGTCAGCCAGGGATACACCCCCAGAATATGGTGCCGGGCGCAATCCAAGTCCCCGCCGCTCATCAGTGCGACGGTTCCCGGCAGGTGGGCGAATCGGGCCGCAAGACTCAGGAAGGGTTCGTGAAGCGTTAGGGATTCTGAAAAGACCCCATCGATGCGGCCCAGGCGGGCTTTAATTTCGTCCATGGATACAGGTCTCCCGAAGCGGGCCGAGGGCCAAAAAATTCTCCACCATACGGAAACCGTCCTCGGTCAAAAAGCTTTCGGGATGAAACTGCACCCCGTGCAGAGGAAAGTCGGGGTGGGACATCCCCATGACGACCCCGTCCGAGGCATGGGCGGTCAGCCTCAGGGGTGTTTTCGGGGCCGGTTGCACGGCCAGGGAATGATACCGGGCGGCCCGAAAGGGAGCCGAAACCCCCTTGAAAAGAGCTTCATTCCGGTGATGCACCCGGCTGGTTTTTCCGTGCATGGGCACCGGAGCCCGCACCGTGCTGCCGCCGAATACTTCATTGATGCACTGCATCCCCAGGCATACCCCCAGGATCGGCGTGTGCCTGCAAAATGCCTCAATCAGGGCCGTCGAAATTCCGGCATGGGCCGGGTCCTTGGGGCCGGGACTGATCAGAATGTAATCCGGCCCGAAATCTTTGGCCGCTTCCAGGGAAATTTCATCACTTCGAAACACACCGATATCGAGAGCATAATGCCGGAACATCTGAACCAGATTGTAAGTGAAAGAATCGTAATTATCGATGACCAGAAGTTTTGCCATGCCGCCCTCCCCAATAAAAAAAAGCCGCCCAGATGAGTCTGGGTGGCCTTCGCCTAGGGCATAACTCATTACATTTCTTTGCTGAATATAGAACCGTCGGCTTCCAAAAAATCTCAGTGTGCCGAAGTTCTTCTGGAGCTAGGTGTACCGGAAAAACCGGGAGAGGTCAAGAAAAAGATCAGCTTGCCGATCGGGGAGGAAAAGGGGAGAGGACATGTTCAGCCGTCCGCGAATTCGCCCGCGGACAGCCGAACGAACGAGGGTTATTCCTCGGTGTTTGCCGGCGGGGTGAATACCCGTTGGCCGAGTTCACGGTCCAGGATGAGCAGGCCGGTGCCGCCCTTTTGTTCATCGCCGATCAGGTTCAGCTGATCGATCACGTGGTTGACGTTGTCCTCTTCTTCGACCTGCTCTTCCACAAACCACTGCAACATATTGTAGGTGGCCTGATCCTTGTGTTCGAGGGCGAGGCTCACCAGATTGTTGATCCGTTCGGTGACCGCCTCCTCGTGAGAGAGCGTATCCTCAAAAACCTTGATCGTTGAATCCCAATCGGAAGGCGGTGCATCGATGGCCGCAAAGAACACGCGACCGCCGCGTTCATTCACGTAGTCATAGAATTTTTCCGCATGGAACTGTTCTTCCTTGGCCTGGGCCTTCATCCATTGGGCAAAACCATCCAACCCCTTATGCTCGAAATACGACCCCATCGCCTGATAAAGGTACCCGGAATAGAGTTCCGCATTAATCTGATCGTTCAGGGCATCCTGAATTTGTTTCTTGAGCATGGCAATATCCTCCGGTATCATAGATGACTGTTCTCTGGAATCAAACGCGCTTTGGGGGAATATAAGCACGGGAGAACCGAATGCAATCCCGAACCACGGGTCTAATTTTCGGCGGATGGATCGGGAAAGGAGGCGGTTTTTTTCCGCAACCGTTTCAGCCGGTAATGAAGGTCCACCAGGTTTCGGTCGATCAGATCGGTAAAGACGATCACCTCCCGGTCGGTGTATTTTTCGAGAATGAACCGGCCCAGTTCGGGTTGGGCCAACTGGGGCCGGGTATGATCCACAAGCAGGTGGAGATATTCCCGCCCCAGGGATTGCCGTTGCCGCTTTTCCGCCGGGTCCGGTTTTTTGAATGTCTGCACCAGGGTGGTGATGAATCCATCCCGGCCCAGGAGGATATTGGAAAGGCAGGTCCGCCCCCGCTGACGGTTGGCCCAGATGAAGAGGATATCCAGCAAAGCGGTCAGGCGGGTGTCCCGGTCTTCGGACCGGAGCAGGGGAAGAATCTCCAGCAGGTCCCGTTTTCTGAGCACCAGTTTCTGCCGAAACTTGCCGGTGCCCTCGATGACGGCGGCCACTATGTCGGACCAGAACTTGGCCTGGACGATGCTGGGAACCAGCAGTACATTGCCCAGGGGCGAAAACACCGCGGCAAAGGGCCAGGCCAGGACGCTGCGGAAAAAATTGGCCCGAATCACTCGGTTGTCGAAATGGCGCAGTTTGTTGTGTCCGGCGATGTAAAGCCCGTTGGCGATGCAGATGACGAAGAATTTGGACCCCACAAAAAGGGGCCCGACGGTAAAAGGCCAGGCGTAATCGAACCAGAGCTTGACCGAACCGAGCACCGGCACCGAAAAACCGGTCCAGAACAATGACTGGCTGGTGTTGTCGAAATTGATGTCTTTAACCGACCAGGACCGGGGGCGCAGCCCCGAAAAGGCGACCAGATCCACGAAAACATTCCGAAAGAAGGTGATCCCGAACCAGATCAGGGCGAATTCGATGCCGATCCACAGATAGGCGGGAACGAATCCGGCCCCGGCCCGAAGCAGGTTCTTTAGGGTCGGATTGAGATACCGCCAGAGACGGAAGGGGCCGATGCGGACGAATTCTTCCTCATCCCCCACCAGATTCGGCTTGAAGTGACCGCTTTTTCCCAGGCAGTAGATGTCGCACTCGGCTTCATTCTCCGGAATGATCCGCTCCCCTTTTCCCAGAATCAGGGAGGAGATCGGCCGGGGAAGTCGGTAATGGGATTGAATGAAAAAGCGCCTTGACTTGTCCGGGACACTCGTCCACCGAATGAATCCCATGCCCGGCACCCGGGGCTCCCACCCGGTTGCCGCGCTGCCGGTCAAAGGGATCAGATGGTCCTGTTGATACCGGTCCCGGGCCTGCCGCAGGAGGTCGAAGTCGATCGGGCCGATCCCCAGAGCCGAAACAAAGCGCCGAAGATCGGCGGCGGAACCGGTATTGAGCAGTTCCACAAATCGTCCGAGACGAATGAAATCGGTGGGGTCCCGTTCCAGACTGTCCCGCATGTTCATCAGTTCGATCATGTCGATATGGGCATGTTCGGTGATCAAGAGCGTGATCATGGCGGCCATGCCCTGCTCCAGTGGGCGGTTGAACACGATGCGTCCGCCGGCGGCCTTGAGCGCCGCCAGGATTTCCGTCTCCGAAGCGAAAGCGGAGTCGTAGTCCAGAATTCGCTTCCCGGAAAAATAGGTCGACTTCACTCCGCCGGGGGTGAGGGCGACATACTGCTCCCGTGCGGTGTGGTAGGCATTCTGAATGCGCTCCAGCTCCCATCCGGTCATGGTTTCCTGTCCGTGAAGCTGACGGTAGACCTCATACTGAATCTTGAGGGCCAGCACCCGGCGCTTCAGGACCCGCTTCAGCTTTTCATACAGCAGTTCTCCCAGGTGGTTTCGGGAATACTGGCCGTGGGGAACGATCCGCTCCAGATCCTCGACCCGCAACGGGCCGAGGCTGAAAATACCGTCATCCGAATACCCCTGGTTCAAGGAAATAAGATGCGTATCGTTGAAAAGCTCCAGGTTCCGGGTGATGGTGGCGAGGCGCCGAGTCCGGTTTTCCTCCAGTCCTTCTACAAAGGGGGTCAAGGCGTCGGCCCGGCGGTCGAAAAATTCCAGGAATCCCTCGGAATCATTCTGGGGGGGCAAAAACAGAAAGTGCTTTCGACGCCGCCGGGGACCGGTGCTGAATTCGATGCCGATGGAGACCTGAATACCGAGGATCTTCCCCGCCTCCATGGCCTCGAAGACCATTTCCGGATGGGGAATATCATAGTAGGCCAGGTTCACCCGGGACATCCCCTTGATAAAGGCGTCCAGGATGAGCTGACTGGGGGTCTTTCGCCCCTCGGAGAGGTTGTCGTGAACATGGGAGTCCCACCCCATGTCGAGGTCCTTGAGGGCCAGACCCTTTTCGGGGACTTCCACCCGCTTCATTTCCCGAAGAAACCGTCGAATCACCGCCTCGTGGCCGTAGGAGGCCAGGGAAAAATCGGCGATCATCTCCAGCTGCCGCCGCCGGTTGTGAATGTTCTTGACCGCCTCTTTCATGATCTCGATCTGAACCCGGGCGGTGTTGAGGGGCATCCTCACGGTCTTGGCGTGGAAGGAAAGCTCCACCAGCACTTTCAGGGCATGGAGCCGCTCCTTGTAGTTGCTCCGGTCGAGCTTCTGGGCGATTCGAATGTAGGATTCGGCCATGCCCATGCGACGCTTGTGAAAGGCCCGGATGAAGCCGCCGGGATGGGAAACCAGGTCCGGGGTCGCCTCATCGGACTGCACCACCCGCCGGTTGAGGAGTTCCCCCAGATCCCGAATCTTGGTGCTGAAACTGAGGACATCGATGATCCGATAGATGATCCGCCCCAGCCGTTTGCGCCGTCGTCGATACATGCCTTCA
>JBKHDE010000324.1:0-4633 GCA_046541495.1 Desulfococcaceae bacterium | reverse complement strand
TTCTGATCTGGAATCAGCGTGGCGGGAAAACTTGCAATTCTATTTTACCGGCCGGGCCCGGCAAAGCCGGACGGCCGGGTCTGCGTCGGAATCCATTTCCAATTGACCCTCAGGCTTGAATTGGGTACACTCTCCGATATGTGTCACCGGGCATCGTCGGCGGGTGATTATGTCGGGGTCTGTCGCTTTCCGGATCTTACCCCTGCAAACAGCTTCAACAGGCCCGCCGGACCCTATCGAGATTCTTAAGGAGTCCGTATCATGAATGTACCCGAGATCAACATCACCGTTGTGGAGGACAATGCCTGTCCGCTTTATGAAAAAGGGGATCAGTTTTCCCTCACCGGCCGGGCCCTGATCCTTCCCAGCGGCAAACCGGCCTGCATGGTGCTCATGGAGGATATCAAAGGCGCGGTTCAATTCTGTATCACTCCGGACGGCGCTTATATTGAAAACTGCCCGGTATACGGGTTCACCTGCAGCGGACCCCGGACCGAATGCTCCGGAATGGTTTCCCTGGAATCCCGGCTGGAGGCGCCCCGAACCGTATCCCCGGCGGACGCTGAAAAGGCCGAAAAGATTCGGGCGGTCCTCTCCGTACTGGCCTCCTTTCCTATTTTCAAGGGGCTCTCGGAAAAAGACCTTCAAGACCTGAGCGGGACCATGAAGTTCAAGCAGTTCAACCCTGAAGAGACGGTCATCACCCGGGGCGAACCCGGCGTCCATCTTCACATCATCGCCTCGGGCAAGGTGTCGATCATCGGAGAAGACGGGATGCGGATCACCGCTTTGGGCAAAGGGGAGGTGTTCGGCGAAATGAGCCTGATCAGCGGCGGACCGGTGGGCGCCACCGTCCAGGTGATCGAACCGGCCAAGGTGCTGTTTATCAAAGGTAGGGATTTCAGGAAAATATTGAACCGTCACCCATCGCTGCAGATGTATTTCGCCCGCCTTCTGGCCACCCGTCTGGCGGACACCACTCGGGCGATGTCGGCGGAGCTGGGCTCCGGAATGACCGGGAAGCTCTCTGAAATGCCCCCGGGCGAACTGTTTCAGACCCTCAATGCCAACCAGAAAACCGGGGCGGTCGACCTGAACCTGCCCGACGGAGAGGCCCGGGTCTGTTTCCGGGACGGCGAACTGATCCATGCCGATTACAATGGCCGAAGCGGCATCGAGGCTTTTCACGAAATTCTCAAGAAGACCGGCGGACGGTTTAAATTTTCCTCGACCCTGTGCGACCGGGAAATGGATGAACCGGTCTTGGGGGATTTCATGTTTCTGCTGATGGAGGGGATCCGCAAAATCGACGAGAACGGCGTGTCGGCCGAAGCGGAGAGGACATAGGCGAAACAATGGATTTACCCGATATCATCATCAAAATTATCGAAGATCGCAAATGCCCCCTCTACACCCTGGGAGATGAATTCAGCCTGTCGGGGACCGCGTTGGAGCTGCCGGCCGACAAACCGGTCTGCCTCATACTGGTCAAAGACATCACCCGCCTGTTTGAAGGAGAGGCCCGGGACCGGCCCAAGGATGTCTTTTTTTGCAGCGGATGCTCCGGACGGATCAAGCTCGGATACAAGAAAGACCTTTCGGCCGGGGAAGCCCCGCCGAAAAAGACCGATTCCGAACTCACGGTGATCGCCGATCTGCTGAAGCGGTTCGAAATTTTTCGGGAACTCGACGACACGGATATCAAAGAGGTCATCACCTATCTGAACCTCAAGAAGTACGCCCCCGGCGAGATCGTGATTCGAAAGGGGGATCACGGCCGAAACCTCTACATTATTGCATCCGGTCGGGTGGAAATTCTGGAGGAGGAAGACGTCAACATCGCCCTTCTCGGCAGCGGCGAGGTTTTCGGTGAAATGAGTCTGTTGAGCGGTGAACCGGTGGGGGCCACGGTGCGGGTGATCGAACCGGCCCGGATTCTCTACATCCACAATCGGGATTTTCGCCCGGTGCTCAACCGGTTTCCTTCTTTGCAGATGTATTTCGCCCGGCTCATGGCCAAGCGGCTGGCCTACACCAACACGGCCCGGTCAGAGGAGTTCGCATCGGGGATGATCGGGAAGCTGACCGACATGTCCGCCTCGGAAATCTTTCAGACCCTCAACACCAATCAGAAAAGCGGGGTGCTCACCCTGGATCTGGTGGGGGGCACCGGCGCCGTGGCGTTTCGGGAAGGGGAGCTGGTCTCGGCCCGGTTCAACCATACCGAGGGGGTGGATGCGTTTTATGCATTGCTTCGCCACAAGCAGGGCCGCTTTAAATTCAAACCCGGCCTTTCCGAAAAGAACCTGAAGGCCGAGCCTCTGGGGGATTTCATGTTTCTTCTCATGGAGGGGGTACGGCTGGCCGATGAAAACGCCTGAAAACAGGTAAACCTTTCAATAGGGGGCGGCGTCTAAAGGGCCAAACCCGAACGAAAGGAGACACCCATGAAGGCGAAACACTGGATGATCGGCATCGTAGTTATCGGAATGGTCTGGGCCGCCGCAGGCAGTGCATGGGCCGGCGGGCGACCGGAGCGTCGTCAGAATCGACAGGCGGATCGAATCTATCACGGGGTTCGAAACGGAACCATCACCCCCAGGGAATTCAAGCGGCTGGGGCGGGAACAGTTCAGAATCGAGGCGGCCAAACGCCGGGCTCTCGAAGACGGTCATATTTCCCGGTATGAACGGCGGCACCTGAATCGAATGCAGAACCGGGCCGGCAAACGGATCTACCGGGCCAAACATGACGCCGGGCGAGACGCGGCACACGGCCGCTGTTATTTCCGGCACTCCCGGTCGGACCGCGGCGGCACGGTCGTACGCGGCCAGGTTCGCTGGAATGACTGATCCGAGGCCCGCCGAACCCGCGGTACCTTCGGTCCGGGGGTTCGGCGGAATGAATTTCGGGGAAAGCTGATTCCGCGTGACCCATGATGCAACCGGTTGACCGACCCGCGGCTTCCCGCAACCCGGCCGATCCGACCGATGAAGCACTGGTCGACCGACTCAAGGACGGAGCCGGCTGGGCCGCCGAGGTTCTGGTGCGGCGGCACCAGGACAAGGCATACGCCATCGCCCTGACCATGACCGACGGCGATCGGGAGGAAGCCCGGGACATGACCCAGGAGGCCTTTCTGAAAGCCTTTCGAAAGCTCGATTCCTTTCAGGGGAACGCCGCTTTCTATACCTGGTTCTATCGAATCCTGGTCAATACCTGCCTGGACGGCCGACGCCGGCGGATTCGACGGGAGCGCCGCTTCCTTCCCTGGCGGTGGGGGCGGTCGGATGCCGCAGAATCGGCGTCATCGGCGGAGGAGCCGCCGGATACCGGCGCCGATTCGGACCCGCTGGCGATGCTCAGCGGCAAACAGCTGGCCGCAGAGGTCAAGCG
This sequence comes from Desulfococcaceae bacterium, assembly GCA_046541495.1. Taxonomy (GTDB): domain Bacteria; phylum Desulfobacterota; class Desulfobacteria; order Desulfobacterales; family Desulfococcaceae; genus JAABSQ01. Next base: position 1,237 of record JBKHDE010000324.1, on the reverse strand, counting down.
GGCCGTGGGATTGCTTCCGGAGAAGCAGCAGACCGCTTTTCAGCTCAAGGTGCTCCACGGAATGACGATTCGGGAGATCGCGGCGGTCATGGGCGCGGCGGAAGGCACGGTCAAATCTCATCTGTTCCGGGCGACCCGCCGCCTGCGGGAAACCCTGAAGGATTGGGTGGAGACGGAGGAGGAAGACACATGAAAGCATGTGCCGAATATCAGGAAATCATATGGATGGACCTCTACGAAGAGCTGAAACCGAATCTTCGGTCCCGACTGCGGCGCCATCTGGCGGCCTGCCCCGCCTGCCGTCTGGAGCGAAGCCGCATGGACCGGGTATTGGATGCGGCCCGGGAAGGGGCGCCCGGGGCGGAACTCGCGCCCGCCGCGGCCGAGGCCATGGCCCGGTCCATTACCGAAACCCTTCGGGAGAATGGGAGCCGACACGGGTGGCGGCAGCGGTTGGGGCTCGGGTCGAAAATGTCGTTTTCGGCTCTGACGGCCACCGGACTGGCCCTCCTGCTGCTGGTCTGGGGCGGGATGCGAATCGATTTCGGGGGTTCCCCGGTTTCGACGGACATCCGCCTCAGCCGGACGGAGCAGACCCTGCTTCAGGAGGATTATGAAGTGATTCGGCATCTCGATCTTCTGGAGGAGATGGACACCGTGGAAAAGCTGGTTCAGGTAGTGGACAAGCGGGAGTACGATTATTTGGAAGACACGGAAGACCCCCATCGGCGCGGGGCCGCGCGGGAGTACCGAATGAAAAGGATCGAGGTGTAGCATGAAGGGGATCGGACCCCGGGGCCTGTGGGCCGTGTTTCTGGCGATCCTTTGGTGGATGCCCGCCGCGGCCTTTGGCGGGTCCATGTCCCTGAAGGAAGAGATGGATCTGATCGGCCGGCTGGCCCGTAACGGATCGGCGGCCCGAATGGATCAGTATCAGGATCTTTCTCCGGAGGAAAAAGCCCGGCTTCAACGGAAACTGGAGGAATGGCAGTCCCTGCCCCCGGCGCAGCGCAGAGAACTTCGCCGAAAGATGGAGCAGCTGAAACGAATGCCGCCCGAGGCCCGGGACCTCTATCAGCAGCGGTTCAATCAATGGCAGCGGTTGCCGCCCGGCGAGCGGGAGGCGATCCGCAGGCAGCTGGAGAACTGGGACCGTTTGTCTCCGGAAGAACGGACCCGGATTCGGCGGCGTTTTCGAAACTGAGCCTTCGACCGAGGCTTCGATGGACCCGGAACC
>JBKHDE010000323.1:0-4658 GCA_046541495.1 Desulfococcaceae bacterium | reverse complement strand
ATAGGAATAGCGGCAACCCAAGGGGTTGATTACCTGTTAACATGGAGCTTTAAGCATATCAACAATGCGGAAATGAAGTCGGCTATTTTTCATGTTGTTGAATCTTTTGGTTTTATTTGTCCTCAAATTTGTTCACCTGAAGAATTGGGAGGTAATTCCGATGATGGATGACCCAATCGTAGAGGAAATTCGACGCCGCCGTCAAGAACACGCTCAGGAAAATGACAATGATTTAGACAAAATTATTGAAACCCTTCGCTTGCGGGAAGAAATTCAAAACGTGATCTTTTGAACCCTGGCCCGAAATTGCGCATGGAAAAAACCGGAAGCTGACCAGAAAAAGCCGCTGATCTTTCCCAAATCAAGACCATGCTGACGTATTACGTTCGGGGCGAGCGTTTTTCCAAAGGGTTTTGGGGCGAAATGATCGAAGGCGGGTATATTCGACGGTTGCTTGAACGTCTTGATGATTTGCGGACAAAAAGCGGTTAACAGGAAAGAGATATAGATGACAAAAAAAGCGACAATAGACGACACATCCTGGCTTTGTCCGGCGGAAAAGACAGCGCCGCGCTGGCGGTGTATCTGAAAGATCGTATCCCCAAGGGAATGTCGGCGTGGTTGTTGAAATTTATGAACCTGACGGCGTTGAGGTGGAATTTGTGACCGGTTCGGGCGAACCCAGGCGTTGGTCACACTCACTACGTCCGATATTCGTTCCCTATCGGATGGTGAGATACTATCTGCCAGATCTGTTTCGGCGGCGCAAATTCAGGACAATGATTCAGCAAAAAAACCCAAGCCCGGGTAAGTGCTTAGAACCCAATAGGAATTTAAAGGGCGCCGGAAGGGAAATAACCCCGGCGCCCTTTTGTGAACTCCCTAACCGCGGGTATCATCGGGTAAAACCATAAACCCGGAATCACTCTTCAGCCCCGGCGCCGATACCACCGGATGCCCGTCGGCGCCGGTCTCCACCCCATCCGGCCACTCGAAATCGGGCCACATGGCCCGGTAATAGTCCAGATCATACGGTAAAAGCGTAACCCGAATCTCGCCGTCCCGATCGTACATGCGGGAGGTCATGCCGAAGTCCACCTCTCCCAGGGGGGTTCGAATGATGTAACGGGGGATTTCCCGGCCGCTGCCTTCCCGCCGGACCATGGTGCCCATATCCAGCACATCGTCGACATCCACCGGGCGGGTTGCGTTTGCGGACAGTTGTATCGGCAATCCGGCCACGTATAGATGATGAAACTCGATTCCCGCCTGCCGGCAGGCGAATGCCAGGCGGTGAACCTCTTCGGCGCTGTCGTTGATGCCCGACAGAATCGGGGTATTCGCATAGACGGTGATTCCGCGTCGGCGCAGCGCATCGGCCAGCTTTTCATGTTCCGGTTTAATCTCGCCGGTGTGAAGGAACTGGGTTTCGATCTCCAGCCGCAGGGGATTGACCACAGTGAGCCGGTTCAGCCCGGCCAGACGGTCCAGCGCCCCCAGGGTATAGCTCTGGGGCGCGTAGGCGAATTTTAAGCTCCGCAGCCGAACCGCATTGATATGCGGGACCTCCTGAAGCGCTCGAATCAGTTTTCCGATGGAATAGAGGCTGTCCACCGCGTCCTTGCGTCCGGCGATCACCACATCGGTGAGGGCGTCGTTCTCGCGGATGTAGTCCAGCTCCGCCTCGCCGGCCCCGGGGTCCATTTCCACCCGGGTTTTGTGGATTCGGAACAGCTTCTTGGACCCGGTGGGGACGATGCTCTGGTCGATTCGCTGGTCCCGGACCACGGCTTCCTGAAGCGACTCCAGGAGCTTGATGTCGGTGTCGACCGGTTTTGTGGGCCGCGGTTTTCGTGCCCCCCAAAAAAGGGCGGGATCCCCGATTTTGGCCATGTACCGCACATCGATAGTCCCCTCTTCATTCACCCGAAGCACATCCAACCCCTTAGTGAGCGGGGCAAAGTCGTTGAAGTATTCCGGGGTGTAGGGGGACCGAATCCAGATGAAGTTTTCATCCGCGTCCTGCTCCACGGCCCATCCGCTGGTATGCCAGTCCATCTTGCCGATGGGGGTGGCGGTGCAGATGCGGGGAATGGCGCGGTCCGACAGGTGTGCCCGCAGATAAGTTGCCGCATCGAGCCCCTTGGAGATAGGCGTCCAGTAAACGCTGTTTCCCTGAATCGGGCTGCACGGAATATAGATGTAGTGGAGTTCGGCGCCGGCCCCGCGAAGCCGGGAAAAGAGATCGGTCAGCTCCGGCCCTTCGTCGTTGCAGTCGTTCAAAAAGGGCGTCTGGACGTAAACCGCCATGCCGCTTTTGACGAAATCGGTGATAATGTCGAGGCTCTGGGGTGAAATCTCGTCCGGATGAATGAAATGGGTGGCGATCTCCAACCGCTTGGACCGTTGATTCAATTCCAGGTTCTTCTCTTTGACGTAATTCCGCCAGGCCATATTGCCCGCAAAAAAAAGATGGGGATAGTAGGCGATGGACCGGGTGGCCAGCCGCAGGGTTTTGATGTGGGGAACCTCCATGAGTTCTTCAAGGGCTCGGGCCAGGGTTTTCCGGTTCATGAAGGGGTCCCCGCCGGTGAGGACCATCTCCTTGACGGCCGGGGAATTGCGGATGTGGTCCACAGCCTTTCGAACATCCCCGGCGGTCGGCGTCGGCTGGCGGCGGCAGTCCTTGTGCTTTCGGAAGCAGAACCGGCAGTAGACCGGACAGCTCATGTTGAGTACGAAGATGATCCGATTTTTGTACATCTGCTCCAGCAGACCCTCATGGAACTGGCCGATCCAGGTGTTGGTGAGCCCCACCGGATCGAGCTCTTCCACAAACGGCAGATACTGATAGGCCACCGCCTTTGAGAACCGCATCTGCCGAATGGTGTGGGTGGACAGCCGCACCGGATACCGTTCGATCACCTCCTGAAGCGGCTCCCGATCCGAATCCGGCACTTTCATATTGGTCAACCGCTCCAACTGGTTCACATCCTTGACTCGGATAAACCGGTCTTCCGGCATGATCCGCTCTAAAACGGCCACCAGCAACGGGATCGGCAGGGCGATCCCCCCCACCGCCGCCGGTTCGGCATTCGTGCTGTTGGCCCGTTCAATTTTTCGAATCAGTTCCGCTATAAATCCCCTGGAATCCCCCTCGTATCCCGCCGATTTGAGCAGGCGTTGATACCGGACCGGGCCGTCGCCGTCTCCGATGATTTCATAAAAGGATCTGCCCACAAAGGAGATTTCCCCGAAAAATTCCAGAAACCGGGTGATTCCCTCCTCTACGGCATTCAGAGCGACCTTCGTCTGAACCCCGGAATGGGCAAATTCCACCGCGAAGATCTTGCTGTCGTAGTTCATGATTGCCTCCCCCTTTCCATTTGAATCACATCGGCCGGAATGGCGACTCACAACCGATGATTCTATATATTCGCCTCTAAAAAGCCTATACACCCGGTGTGAGAAGGTGTCAAACTCAAGATGATTCCCAAGATGATTCCATGGATGGACCGGCACCGGTGTTTGACATTTTTGGAAATCATGAAAATAGTTGTTCAATATGATTTTGTGTATCCATGTCTTACGATTGTTTTCAGCCCGAAAAGGAATTCCAGACCTCTATGAACGATACTCCTGTTTTTATGGAAAAATTCCCTCAATTGAATGACCCGATGCTGATCGCCGGGTTCGACGGGTGGGGAAACGCCCTGAATGTGTCCCGGGGAACGGCCGATTATCTGATTCGAAAACTCAACGCCGCTCCCTTTGCGCGAATCAATGCGGATCTGTTTTTTCGATACGACCAGGATCGGCCCATCGCCCAAATTGAAAACGGAATTTTGAAGAGTCTGGACACACCCGGCGGGGCCTATTACGCGGCCCGATCCGCACGGGACCTGATCGTGCTCTCCGCGGGGGAGCCCAGCCTTCGGTGGCATCAGTTTGTAGACACCATGATGGACCTCTGCCGGGATGCGGGCGTCAAAACCCTTATCACCTTGGGCAGCATGTACGACCACACCCTTCATACGGACCGCGCGATTTCGGCGATCGCCTCCTCCCGAGACTTTTCTGCCGAGCTGGAGCGGTTGAATGTTCAAGCCATCGATTATCGGGGGCCCAGCGCTATCCATACCCTGATTCAGCATGAAGCCCAGATGCGGGGAATCCGATGCGCCAGCATCTGGTGTCATTGTCCCTTCTATCTTGAAGACACCACCCATTTCGGGATGATGATCGATTTGGGAAAATTGTTGGCGAACCTCGGCGGATTCGAGCTCGATGTTCGGGAGCTGGCGTCGAGTTGGAAGGCGTTAAACCAGAAAATCGACATGCTGATCGAGTCTTCCCCCAAGCTTCAGGAGGTGATTCAGGAAATCCGAAAATCCAAGCGCGAAGGGGCCCGGGCCACGATGAAAGCATCCATCGAAAAGGGGGATAAAGTCATCAATCTCAGAGATTTTCTGGATACCACCTGAGGGAAGGCTCGGCGCGGTATCCGCAAAGGGGACCTATTTTTCATGAAAACAACACCTGAAAATGTTTACGAAGACAGACAACTGTTTGATCGGTCTTATGTATTTCAAGATCGGCGGCACGCGGGGAAGTTTTTGGCGGAAATGCTTCTTTTCTACAAGGATTCCGACGCCCTG
>JBKHDE010000322.1:0-4680 GCA_046541495.1 Desulfococcaceae bacterium | reverse complement strand
GGGAAGTGGGAAGTGAGTAGTGAGCAGTAAGAAGTGGGCAGAAGTGGGCTATTGCCCATAGCCCATAGCCCATAGCCCATTGCCTATTGCCTATTGCCTATTGCCTATTGCCTATTGCCTATCGCCTATAACCTATCGCCTATCGCCTATAACCTATCGCCTATCACCTATCACCTATCGCCTATAACCCATAACCTCTATCGGAGATTCATATGACACTTCCGAAAAACCTCATGCCGGTCATAGAAATCATGACCGAATTCGCCGATGAAACCGGACTCACCGCAACCGATCGGGAACCGCGGCGGTATCTGTGGACCGACGCCTTTGCCGTGTGCAATTTCCTGGAGTTGTATCGCCGGACTCAGGAGAATCGATTCAAAGATCTTGCCCTGGCCCTGGTGAATCAGGTGCACCATACCCTCGGCCGACACCGGGAAGACGATCCCCGCACCGGGTGGATCAGCGGGCTGTCCGAAGCGGAGGGTGAGCAGCATCCGACCCGCGGCGGACTGCGAATCGGCAAAAAAATGAATGAACGAAAACCGGGAGACCCCTTTGACCAGCGATCGGAATGGGACCGCGACGGGCAGTATTACCATTATTTGACCAAATGGATGCAGGCCCTGAACCAGGTCAGCCGGGAAACCGGAAATGAGACCTACAACCGGTGGGCACTGGAACTGGCGCAGGCGGCCCATGTGGGGTTTACCTACGGCGATCCGTCGGGTGAAGGCAAGCGCATGCACTGGAAAATGAGCATCGATCTCTCCTATCCCCTGGTCCCTTCCATGGGACACCACGATCCTCTGGACGGATACCTGACCTATCAACAGCTCCAGGCCACCCGGAAGGAGCTGGGCGGAGACGGTCCGGACCTGAATACCGAAATCGCCGATATGGCCGCTGTCTGCAGTGGAAAAAGCTGGGCCACGGATGATCCGCTGGGGTTGGGCGGGCTTCTGAGCGACGCCTGCCGGGCCGGTCAATTGATCACCGAAGCCGGTGCGGACCTGAATACAATGATGGTGGACATTCTCGAAGACGCGCAGACCGGGATGGAGGCCTACGGGCGGCAAAACCACTTGAAACTGCCGCCGGAATACCGCCTGGCCTTTCGGGAATTGGGTTTGTCCATCGGATTGCACGGGGTGAACAAATTGCATGATCTGTTGAACAGACACACGGATCGATTCCCGGCGGAGCACCCGGCCCGTTCCCGCGTGGAGTCGCTTTCAAAATACCAACCGCTGACCGATGCTATCGAACAGTTCTGGCTCACCCCCGCCCATCGGGAGACCGCCACCTGGAAGGACCACCTGGACATTAACCGGGTGATGCTGGCGACCAGTTTGGCGCCGGAAGGATATCTGGATCTGTAGAGGGGGATTTCCTTACTGAATCAGCCGCCGCTTCATGGAAATCAGCCCAAGAAAAATAAAGAGGACGGAAAAGCCGGTCAAGTACCCCAGGCTCAGCCACAAGTCGGTCTCATGCACCCCGATGCAGAACCGGCGGGAGAGTTCCACCAGATGGTGCAGAGGAAACACCTTGGCCAGGGTCCGGCCCCATTCGGGAAGGTTGCCGAGCGGAAAAAAGGTGCCGCTGAAAAGGAACATGGGGGTGATGAACAAAAAAATGGGCAGGTTGAACAGATCGATGGTGGGAATGAGGCCGGTGAAGACCATGCCGATGGCGGCAAAAGCGAGCCCGCCCAGAAAGGCCACCGGAATCATCACCAATCCCATGGGCAAATCGACGTAGCCGAACACCCCCAAGACCCCCAGCATGATCGCCCCGGCCGCCGTGGATTTGGTGGCGGCCCATACGATTTCGGCCAAAATGATCTCCTCCAGGGAGAGCGGTGTGGCCAGCATGCCGTCGAAGGTCCGCTGGTAATACATTCGAACAAAGGAGGTGTAGGTGGTTTCGAAAAAGGCGTTCTGCATCACCGCAATGGCGATCAAAGCCGGTACGATGAATTGAATATAGGTCAGCGTCTGCCCGCCGTAGCGGACCTGCCCGACCATCACCCCCAGCCCCAAGCCGAAGGCGAAGATATAGAGTATCGGCTCAAAAAGCGGCGTCAGAAAACTGACCTTCCAGATCTTCTGATAGGTGATCAGGTTCCGCTTCCAGACCTTCAGAAACCGCCAAGAAAAGGCATCCAATCGAATCATTCCCTGAGCTCCCTTCCGGTCAGGCGGAGGAAGACATCCTCCAGCGTACTGTTGCGGTAGGTACACTTCTCGACACAGAACCGGTCCATGATGGTGTTGTAGAGGTCGGCATCCTCTTTGGCGATATAGACGATCAGCCGGTCTCCGAGGTCATCGTGCCGAATGTTCCGTTCCTTCACGAAATCGAGCACCGCCTCCTCATGCCCGGCGATTTCGATGACATTGCCGCCGGCGTGTTCGGCGATCAAATCCCGGGGATTCCCTTCCACCAGGATTTTGCCGTGGTCGATGATCACCAGCCGGTCGCAGAGGCTTTCGGCCTCTTCCATGTAGTGGGTAGTGATGAGGGCGGTCAGCCCCCCGTCTTTGAGGGCGTCGAGGCGGTCCCACATCTGGTGCCTGGATTGGGGATCGAGACCGGTGGTGGGTTCGTCCAGGACCAGGATATCCGGCCGGCTGATCAGGGATCGTGCCAGGGTGAGCCGCCGGGCCAGGCCGCCCGACAGGTCGGCCACCTTGTCTTTGCGGCGGTTGGACAGGGCGAAAAACCCGAGCAGCTCTTCAGACCGCCGAAGGGCCTCCTCTTTGGGGACATCGAAATAGTCGGCGAAAAGGACCAGGTTCTGGGAGACCGACAGATCCGGGTCGAGGGTGTTCTCCTGCTGGCAGACCCCGATTCGGGATTTGATCTTTCGCCAGTCCTTTCGAATGTCCTTTCCGAACACTTCGAGGGTGCCGGAGGTCGGCGGCGAAAACCCGTACAACATTCGAATGGTGCTGGTTTTTCCGGCGCCGTTGGGGCCCAGCAGTCCGAAGAACTCTCCCGGGTAGACGGAAAAAGAGATGCCGTCGACGGCGGTGACCGTTTTGAAGCGTTTGACCAGATCCTCGACACGGATAATCGGTTCCACAACAGTTCCTTTGATGGGCGGTTTCGGGCTCGGCGAGCCGGATCATCTTTTTTTTAAATGGTTTATACCGGTTGACCCGCGGCTGTCAAATGCAAAAGGAAAATCACGGGTTTCCCTACCCCGAAATTCGGATCAGCCGCATTGGGGATTTCGACCTTCGTCCAGAGCTTTTTGGTAGAGTTTGCGGTAATAGTCGACCTCTTGCGAGAGTTTTTCGATGCGGGATTCGTGGGACGGGTGGGTGGATAGAAACTCCATGGGCTGATCCTGGCTTCGTTTCGCCATGTTCCGCCACAGGCGAACGCTTTCCGCCGGGTCGAAGCCGGCCCGGGACATCAGCTCCAGCCCGAGAATATCGGCTTCCCGCTCATGGGCCCGGCTGAAGGGAAGAATCACACCGACCTGGGTGCCGAGGCCGAGCGTTCGCAGCAGGACCTCCTGTTCGATGGAACCCGGCTCATCAAAGAAAAGGTTGACCAGAAAAAAGACCACGCCGACCCCCAACTGCTGGGTGAGACGCTCGTTGCCGTGGTCCGCCAGCACATGCCCGATTTCATGGCCGATGACGGCGGCGAGCTGGTCCGGGGTCTGGGCGATCTTGAGCATGCCGGTATTCACCCCGATGTTCCCACCGGGCAGGGCAAAGGCGTTGGGCGTGGCATTCTGAAACACCTTCACTTCCCAATCCGGCTGCTTACCCGGCAGCTGCTTGATCAGTTTATCGGTGATACACTTCACATAGCCATTGATCCGCGAATCGGTGACCACCGGCATCGATTGCTTCATCTCCTCAAAGGCATTCTCCCCCAGGGCCGCCATCCGTCCGTCCGGAATCAGGGTCAGCTGGTTGCGGCCGGTGGGGGATTCGCTGCAGGCGATAAAGATGGTGATCGTCAACAGGATGAGCGCGGTTTTTTTCAGCGGTCCGGTCTGCATGATTCCTTCGTCCCCGTCTTCAACACTGTTTGGGTTTTCTGATCTTTCTTCGTTATTTATAAGCACAAAAATAGAACATTCTATTTAAGTCGTCAATTTACAAGCTATTTCCCGCATAGCATCGCCCCTCATTTTCTGCTATACTGCCTTTCAGGCGCGCACCTACATTCGATTCATCTCTAAAAGCCGGGAGCACCCGTATGACCGAAACCGACCAAGCCCGAAAACGCCTTCGCGATCTCTTCGACAACCAGCAGCTGGCGGTTCTCTCCACTCACAAGGACGGCAAGGCCTATGCCAGCCTGGTGGCGTTCACGGCCACCGAGGATCTCAGGGAACTTCTCTTTGCTACCGCCCGATCCACCCGCAAATTCGACAATCTCACCGCCAAACCCCATGTGGCGATGCTCATCGACAGCCGCACCAACAGCACCGCCGATTTCCACGAGGCGGTCGCGGTCACCGCCACCGGCACCGCGGAGGAGGTCCCCGAGGATGAACGGCAGGCGCTGCAGGCGCAGTACCTTCAAAAGCATCCATACATGGCCGATTTCGTTACCGCCCCCACCTGCGCACTGGTGCGGGTTAAGGTGGATTGCTATTACCTGGTGAGCCGGTTTCAGAATGTGGTGGAGCTGCATATCGGCCATTGA